>NZ_DASSYD010000202.1:0-17443 GCF_035703485.1 Dokdonella sp.
GGCGCTCGCCACCGGCGGTGGCGATGCTGATGGTGACCGCGAGTGCGAGTACGCCGACGATGACCACGACGACGAGGATTTCGATAAGGGTAAAACCAGCCGGTGCGGGGATTGGCCCGCCGCGACAAAGAAACCGGGGCGCACCCGGACGACACGGGCGCGCCGCAGGCAAACGGTTCGTGCATTCCCGCCTCGCCGCAATCGCACGAGAAATCCACGCCATGGTTTCGTCACTAGTCAAGAGCGCGCTCACCCTTTGTTCCGTTTCTCGACAGAATCCGATATTCGAAGTGAGTCAGAAAATAGCGGCCATCAAACCGGCAAATATCGATGATTCTTGGAATGCCAGGCGTCGCACGGACAAGGAACCGGAGCGCGGGCAGGAAACGGCGGCGCTGATGCTTCATGAACGATTCGAGCATGGGTCTCAGCGGGATTGCGAGTATCGCAGTCAACTGAATGCTGACGAACGCGATCAAGACATCAACTCCAATCGCATCGATCATCGATGCGAAATACACTGCCTCAGGCATCGTCGCAAGACAAACAATGACCATGACGACCACTACGGTTAGCACTCGCCATCTGCGCGGGGTCATCTTGATCATGGCATTACTCCTCAAACCACATCATGGCCTGCGACACGAGTCCGGCGAATGGGGGCCACAAACCGCATCTGATACCCGCAATCTGCAAAGCCTGAGCATGCCGGCAAGTAAGCCCCAGCAATAGTAGCGGTGTGCTGTCGCTCATATTCGACGTTCGAAATCAGGCCTTTTCCTTGAGGCCACTGAGGCGCTGCAAACGAGCTCCGGGCAATTCACCAGACATGTTCGACGTTGTTCGCGAGGCTGATGACGCGGGTGCCGACTATTTCCGCTTCGATAACCGACGGAGCAACCATACGATCAAACCAATGATCGCAATAACAATGATCCAATGAAAAATACTGAAACTGCCCATTTATATCTCCGCTTCGAAAACATCCCATCGTAGAAGTGAACTCAGATCAAAGCATTCCCGATCATGATTACACAATACGGCCGCCAGCCATCAATTATCCCAATTGCCAATATCCGCATCGTCGCCATCGCCACCGGGGCGGCCATCGGCTCCGTAGCTGTAGATATCGACATCGCCGTGTTGGCCGGGTTGCTGATATTGATAGGGATGATCCCACGGATCCTTGGGCAAGCGATCCAGATACGGGCCCTTCCAGTTTGGCGCTTCGGGCGAGCCTGAAGGCTTCGAGACCAGTGCTTGCAGGCCTTGCTCGCTGCTCGGATAGCGATGATTGTCGAGCTTGTACATGTTCAGTGCCGTGGTCACGCCTTGCAGATCCTGCTTGACGCGGACGATACGCGCTTCGCCCGGTCTCTCCATCACGCGCGGAACGACGATCGCGGCAAGGATGCCGAGAATGACGACGACGACAAGGATCTCGATGAGGGTGAAGCCGCTAATGCGGTGGGGATTTGGGATTGGGGATTGGGGATTGGGAAAGCGTGATCTCGCTGGCGACCCGAAAGTTGCGCGTTGAGTGAGCTCGCTGGCTGCCGACCGTGGTTCTGGACGGGTAGCGAGGGCGTCGAAGTCAGAAAATTTGGGGTCTTGCATGGGAATGGCTTGTGCGCGGGTGGACAAGACGTTGATCATAGCAAAGCCATGTCGAACTCCCCTGCCCCCCCAAACCTCTCCCTGGCCGCGCGTGATCTCGCCGTGGTCTGGCATCCGTGTACACAGATGCGGGATCACGAAACGATCCCGATGCTGGCCATCGAGCGTGCTGATGGCGCCTGGCTGCAAGCGCCGGATGGGCGACGCTATCTCGATGCGGTCAGCTCGTGGTGGACGAATATCTTCGGTCACCGGCATCCACGTATCGTCGCCGGCCTCAAGGACCAACTCGATCATCTCGATCACATCATGCTCGCCGGCATGACCCATGAGCCGGCGGTCGCCCTCGCTGAGCAACTGGTCGAGGTCGCTCCGCCCGGACTGTCGCGTGTGTTCTACGCCGACAACGGATCGAGCGCGGTCGAAGTCGCCCTGAAAATGAGTTTTCACTACTGGCGAAATCGTGGCCAGGACAAGCGCACACGCTTTGTCGCATTGTCCGGCGGTTATCACGGCGAAACGGTGGGTGCGCTGTCGGTAACCGATGTCGCCCTGTATCGGGCAACTTATGCACCGATGCTGTTCGAGCCGATCCTGGCGCCTTCCCCGGATGCCTATCTGCGCGAGCCCGGGGAATCCGAAGCCGAGCATGTTGCGCAGTGCCTCGACAGCATGCGCGAGCTGCTCGGCAAGCATGCGGCTGACGTCGCTGCAGTCATTGTCGAGCCGCTGGTGCAATGTGCCGGTGGCATGCGCATGTATCACGTCGACTATCTGCGTGGCTTGCGTGCACTTTGCAATGAGTTCGAGGTGCATCTGATCGCCGACGAAATCGCGGTTGGCTTCGGACGTACCGGCACCCTGTTTGCCTGTGAACAGGCATCAATCACCCCGGACTTTCTCTGCCTGTCAAAAGGACTCACGGCCGGAACCTTGCCGTTGTCTGCGGTTTTGACCGATGAACGCGTTTACGCGGCGTTTTACGCCGAATATTCGGCTGGCAAGGCGTTTCTGCATTCGCACAGCTACACCGGCAACCCTCTGGCCTGCCGCGCCGCACTGGAAACCCTGGCCATCTTCAGGGACGAGCCGGTGCTGGAGAGAAACCGGAAGCTGGCTGCACACCTGGCTTCGCGCCTATCCGCTTTGCTTGATCATCCGAACGTCGCGGATATCCGCCAGACCGGCATGATTGCTGCGGTCGAGCTCGTTCGCGATCGCCGCACACGTGAACCATTCCCCGCCGATGAACGCCGCGGCCTGCGCGTCTATCTGCACGGTCTTGAACGTGGCGTCATCCTTCGCCCACTCGGCAATGTCGTCTATTTCATGCCACCCTATTGCGTGACGATCGCGGAGATCGATCTGATGGTCGACGTGGCCATCGAAGCAATCGGCAAGGCCGTGGTCTGAGTTGTGGGCATGCGCTCATACCCTGGACAGAGTCGGTCAGACGGTAGAATCCGGCCATGCGTATTCCAAGAATCTGTGTAGTCGATGAACTGGCGGTCGGCGCCGAAACCCTTCTGCCGACTCAAGCTGGCGAGCATCTGGCCCGCGTACTGCGTCTTGAGCGCGGGCATCCGATCATCCTGTTCAACGGCAACGGACGAGAATTTCGCGCCGAGATCAGTCAGCTAAGCAAGCGTGCCGTCAGTGCGCGGGTTCTCGAACCGGGCGATGTCGTGGAGCGCGAAAGCCTGCTGAATCTGACGTTGGCGCAAGGTATCGCGCGCGGCGACAAGATGGATCTGATTCTGCAAAAGGCGACCGAACTCGGCATCAGCCGAATTGTTCCGCTGACTACGGGTCGGACTGAAGTAAAGCTTGATGCCGAACGCTTGGCGCGGCGCATGGCCCATTGGCAAGCGGTCGTTGTCGGCGCCTGCGAGCAATCAGGCCGCGTTCGAATTCCGGTATTGGAAGCGCCGACAAAGATCGGCATCTGGGCATCTTCTCTGACGGAGAGCGACAGCCTGCGCCTCGCGCTCGACCCGCAGGGCACGGTTTCGCCGCGCGCACTAACGCCGTTTCAGTCTGCACTGCTCGTTGTCGGCCCTGAAGGAGGCTTGTCAGATCAGGATCTGAATATTCTTCACCAGGCCGGCTTTGTCGGCCTGAGGCTCGGTCCTCGCATCTTGCGTACCGAGACAGCAGGCCTCGCCGCAATCACCGCCCTGCAGGCGATTCACGGCGACCTCTGATTCGAGTTCGACAGATTGCTGAATTCAAGCGGCAGCGGTGGCTTCTGCAATCATGGTTTCGATTGCACCGAGGTCAGGAATGATCGCGTTGTCATCACGCACGAGCACTTCCGAGTGCACACCCGGGCCGACGTCCGTGTTTTCGCCGGTGGTAAGCAGCAGCTCCGAGGTGATTGTGGTCAGGCGTGGGAAGCCTTGAGCCAGCATCGCGAGGAAGGGCATCTTGGGATTGCCACTGAGCGCCTTGAGAATCGTTACCCGCGAGTTGCGGGTATCTTCCTCGGCGGTGTGTCCTGCCAACACCGGCAACGAAAACAGCGGCAAGCGCCAACCACGCCAGCTCAGACGTCCAAGAATCCAGTCCGGAGCACCGGCGATCTTGTCAGGCACGGTGTAGGTAATCACTTCGGCAACTGTCGCGTTTGGCAACAGGACACGTCCTCCGGTTACCGGAATCATGACGCCACGAATTTCGCGGGGGAGATCATTCATCATGGATTCCTGAAGATTTTGTTGTGCTGCCAAGGACTTCAAGCAATTTTCCAGCGAGTGCCTTCGGTGAGCCGATGAAGCTGACCACACCGGTATCGACAACGCCATCGACCATGGAACTGATGACACAGGTCTCTGGATCCTGTGCAAAGACGGTGCCACCGATCTCGGTCAGATAGCGGCTCCCTTCTGCGGCATCGTCCGCCATGCCTGAAAAAATGATTGCCCCCGCTTTCGCCGCAAAACGATCAGCGACATCCTGCAGGACCTGATCAATCGACGGAAGATTTGTCCGCTCCGTCGCCGTTTGCGCCTCTAGTGTGACTACACCGGCGCGATCGACGCGCAGGCGATGCGTCGTCGGAACGATCAGCAGATCACCGTGAGAAACACGCTCACCATGCGAAGGTGTACGTACGATCAGCTTGGTCGAGCGGACCAGTTGCTGAGCCATGATTTCCATGAACTCTGCGCCCATGTGCTGAGCGAGCAGGAACAGCGCCGGGCAGTTGGCAGGAATCTCGGCAAGGAATTCGCGAACCGCTTCCGGACCACCAATCGAGGCGCCGAGAACCCAGACCCGACTGATCGCTGTCTTGTTGCTGGTATCGAGCCAGGATTCGGTCTCTGCATTTGAGCCAAGTCCGCTTTCGGCACGTGGGGCCACCGCTTCTTCCAGTGGAATCAACTCCAGCGACAATCCTGGCTCAACATCGTACTCTTCGACGCTTTCTGCCTCGGGAGCCAGAAAGTCCGAGGCGCTGATCTTCTCGATTCCGAACGTTGCAGGTTTCGAGGGTTCCGCGTCCGCTGCCGTCGATTCGCCAGCTCCGTCCTCATCGGTGCTCTCAAGCTCCCAGGCAAAAGCCGACTCGATGATTGGAGCTTTCTCATCCTCAGTGGCGAGACCATTTCCCTCAGACGGTGCTGGCGGCGGCGCGTCGCTCATATCCAGATCAAGCAGTTGCAGCTCTGCCAGTTCACCACCGGCTGCCGCCGCTTCCCCGCTTTCCAGCGATTCGGCGAGATCGGAATCAACCGAGACGCCAGGCGATTCCAAAATGGAATCAAGCTCGATTGTCTCGATCTCAACGTCTTCTGCGCCGGCAAAATCATCAAGGTCACCGAATCCCAACGCATCGACACTGGCTGCTACTGGCTCGGCAAACGGCACTTCGTCTGCATCCGCAACGGCGTCTTCGGCTGCGGCAGAGACTGATTCGTCGAGATCAAAATCGAGGTCGAACTCTGGCACCTCTATTGCCTCTGGAACCTCATCGGCAGAGACCGTCGCGGGCGACGGACTTTCGTCGACATCATCAAACTCCGAAAAATCGAGCTCCGTCATCGGTAGCGACGCGGAATCAAGTTCGACCGGAGCCGGCAGTGGAGCGGGCTCGGCGTCAGGCACGTCGATGGAATCAAATTCCGGATCGGCGAGCAGCTTGGCGATATCGCCGAAATCGTCCTCTTCAACCGGCTTCTCGTCCTGTTGTTGCTGGACTTCTGCCAGCTGAATTTCTTCCGTTTCCACCGACGAACCGGAGTTGAGCTCGGCAACTGCCACCGGCTCGGGTTCAGGTGCAGATGGCTCAACAGCTGCGGCTTCGACAACCGGCGCTGGCACTTCCGTTGGCATGACCCGTTGAGGAACCGGCTCGGCTCCTTCCGGTCGCGGCGGATCAGCATTGTCGACGCCGAGAATCTTGGCTGCGAGATGTCTCGCCCAGCGCGCCTGCTCCCATCCTGAGAGCTGGCTGGATACCTGTGACTCATCGAAGATGACGTTGTAGCGATCATCGTCAAGCAGGGCATAGACGTCATCGAGATGCGCCTCTACCTCAGCGTCCAGGTTGACCACGACGACGCGAGCGCCGGAGTTCTCCAGGGCGTCACGATCAAGTTCGGCCGCCGAGGATTCGTAGACAATCGGCGTGCCGGAATCCGCCAGTGCGGCGCGCAGGTGGCGCCCCGATTCACCGGCTTGCGAGAGCAGGGCGATTGACATCGTGTTCTCAGGCATCGGTACTCGTTGACCTCAGGGTGTCCTGGACTTGGGCAAGCAAATCGGCTTCCTGGTATGGCTTTCCAAGATATCGCTCGACGCCGATCTCCAGCGCGCGCTGACGATGCTTCTCGCCGGTGCGCGAGGTAACCATGATGATCGGCACGTTCTTCAAACGGGAATCGTTGCGCATGTAGGTGGCCAGTTCGTAGCCATCCATCCGCGGCATCTCGATATCGAGCAGCATAAGGTCGGGGATCGTATCCTGCAGCTTTTCGACCGCATCCAGACCGTCCTTTGCCGTGACCACCTCCATGTCAGCACGCTCAAGGACGCGAGTGGTGACCTTGCGCATGGTGATCGAATCATCGACGACCATGATCGTGGTCTTGCGCACGACGGCGGGCAATTCTGGAGCCTGATAGATCTGCGCTGCTTCGGGAGTTTCGCCGGCGGCGACGCTGGCGCGCAGCGAGGCGACCCGACGAACCAGCGGAGCCAGATCGAGAATCATGATGACGGAACCGTCACCCATGATGGTTGCACCGAAGATTCCGGGCACGGAACTGATTTGCGGACCAACCGACTTGACCACGATTTCACGTGAGCCCACGACCGCATCAATGCGCACCGCTGCACGCTGATCGCCGGTGCGTGTCATCAGCAACGGCAACTGGGTTTCATCAATGATGCGACCCTGAGCGACACCGAGCAGCTGGGAGAGCTCGTAAATATTGAAGTCTTCACCGGCGTAGGTGTAGGTCGGTTCGCCACTGCTTACGCGCTTGCTGTAGTCATCGAGGGCGATACGCACGACACCTTGCACGGACGACATCGGAACGGCGTAGGTTGCGTCACCCAGCTTGACCAGAATCGCCTGGGTAACGGCGAGGGTAAACGGCAGTCGGATCGTGAAAGTGCTGCCGGTGCCGGGGATCGAGTCGATGACCAGCGAGCCGCCCAGTTGCTTGATCTCACTGTGCACGACATCCATGCCGACGCCACGACCTGACAACTGGGTGACCTGTTCGGCGGTCGAGAATCCGGTTTCCAGAATGAACCCGTAGAGGTCACGATCGGAAAGATTTGCGTCGGGGCTGAGCAAGCCCTGCGCAATCGCCTTGCGTCGGATCGCATCGCGATCCATGCCGCGGCCGTCGTCGCTGATTCGCAGAGCGACTTCGGTCGACTCGCGAGAGACGCGAATGGTGACCGTACCGTCGAGTGGCTTGTTCGCATCGAGTCGTTCCTGGGGCGTTTCGATGCCATGCGCGAGAGCATTGCGCAACATGTGCTCGAAAGGCGCTTTCATGCGCTCAAGCAGGTTGCGATCCATTTCGCCCTGGGCACCTTCGACCTTGAGCTGAGCGCGTTTGCCGAGTTCCTGCGCAGCTTGGCGAACGGTACGGCGCAACGACGGCACCATCGAGTCGAACGGCACCATGCGCGTGCGCATGAGGCCTTCCTGCAAATCCGAACTGACTCGCGACTGTTGCAACAGCAGGGTTTCCGACTGTCGGGTCAGGTCATCGAGCAAGCCCTGGATCGAGACCAGATCCGAGACGGATTCACCAAGCGCACGCGAGTACTGCTGCAACTGCGAAAAGCGATCAAGTTCGAGCGGGTCGAATACCTGCTCGACTCCCTCGTGATGCTCGCGTTGATAGCGGGCGATGATCTGCGCTTCGGTTTCGATTTCCAGTTTGCGCAGCTGTTCACGCAAGCGGCTGACGGTTTGTTCAAACTCGATCAGGTTGAAGCGGAATGTCGAAATCTGCTGTTCGAGGCGCGAGCGATAGATCGAGACCTCACCGGCATAGTTGACCAGCGAATCGAGCAACTCGGAGCGCACACGGATCATTTCCTGAGGTGCGCGCGGCTCCTCTTCGAACTCCGGCAGCAGTGGCGGTCGCGACGAAACTCGGGCTGTCTCCGTCGTCGCGACATCCGTTTCCTCGGAAACTTCAGGATCGGCGTGGGCTGGCGCTTCGGCCTCGGACAATGTTTCTCCGGCGACCAGATTTTCCAGTCGCGAGATCATGTTTTCCGGTGTGGCGATGGCCGAACGGTGGGCGATACGCTGGACCAGGCTGTGCAAGGTGTCGTAGCTGCGCTCCAGCGCCTCGACGGCAGTGATGTCCATGCTGCGATGGCCATCGAAGGTAGCATCGAGCAACGACTCCATTGCGTGGGTCAGGTCGCCGATCGGATGGATGCCGGCCATGCGCGCGCCACCCTTGAGGGTATGCAGATCGCGTTGCAGGTTGACAATGATCTCGCGATCCTGCGGAGCTTCGCGCAATTGCGCCATGACCGAATCGGAATGATCAAGAATGTCGTTGCCTTCCTGGACAAAGATATCGAGTAGATCCTCATCCATCTCAGGCAGCTCAAGGCGACCTGCTGGCTGGATGTCCTCGGCATAGGCAGAAGGCTCGATACTGATGGCCTCGAGGGAAACCTGCTCAATGTCATGCTCGTTTGTGATCGACTCGGCCGCCGCTTCGATCTCGGCCTCGGCTACCGGCTCCTGCGCAACCTCTGCGTGCTCTTCCTCGTCTGTCTCTGCAACCGTTTCGTCTTCTGTCTGGTCTTCTGCGCTCGTGTCTGCAGAATCTTCGGCAGCGTCTTCATCCGGCAAACCGGATTCGACGCTTTCCTCGATTTCGCCAGCGTCCGCAACGCTGTCGAGAGCATCTTTCTGGACAAGGTCCGAGCTATCCGGATCCTGCTCAGAATCGTCCTCGGCCAATGATTCGAGATCACTCAGATCAAACTCGTCGGAAGCCTCCAGATCATCCAGATCGAGGGTCTCGCCGATCGTCTCATCCCCATCAAGGCTGATAGCTTCAATGTCCGATTCCGCTGCTTCTTCGCCCTTGTCGGGCAAGCCGGACAGGGCGCTGGCCGCCTCGACCAAGGCATCGAAATCGGTATCGGCAGGAACGCCTGGTGGCGGTGATTGTGCGGATGTCGACTCTTCGGCTACGACCTCATCTTTGCCATCCATGCCCTCGATCAACGCTTCGGTCAGATCGAAATGTTCGGATTCCTCGTCGAGGTCGGCACTCGGATCAGGCATTTCGGTTGCCGATACTTCGTCGTCGACATCGTCGAGACTCGCAAGTGCTTGTTCGGTGGAATCGAGCTCCGGGTCCGCAGCACTCTCCGTATCCAGCTCGATATCATCGTCCTGGTGATAGAACTGCAGTGCGCTTTCAGGCTCATGCAAGGTATCGCGCAGGTTGATGACTCGGGTAGCCAGGTCATCGGTATCCGGCAACTCTCGGTCACCGCGATCCAGGCAAGCCATGACTTCGCGGACCTTACCTGCCGATTCACCGAGGACAGCGAAACCTTCAGCATCGACCGGGATTGCGCTTGCACGCATGCGCTTGAGATATCCCTCCAGCGGCGACAACAAGTGCGCGAGCGAATTGATTTCCACCATCGCGATCGCACCGCTCAAAGTGTGTGCGGCACGCAGCAGCGGCTCGGAAACCGTCACGTCGGAGGTTCCAGCCTTGGCGAGGAAGTCATCGAACACGGCGAGATGCATCGCCGTTTCGCTCTTCAGGATATCGAACAACACGGGATCCAGCCCCGGCAGCGGACCGGCAACGATATCGGATGACTGCCCGGTTTCGAGTTCGACGGGTGTCGGCATTTCTGTCGGCGCAATCTCGACCGTTTCAGGCGCTGGAATGCGCCGTGTGACGGTGCGCTTGACGATGCGCTTTACCGTGGTCAGCGCTACAGCGCGCGTCGGTACCGATACCAGTTCGCCTTCGGCGAGGCGATCGGCTGTTTCAATAATGGCCTGCAAATCAACGTCCGGCGCACCGTCGCCGCGAAGTGCGGCGAGTTGGCCGGGCAATGCACCGATCGCATGTTCGACCAGAGCCATGGCCTGAGCGGAAGGCGCAATGGACCGATCGAGAACACGATTGAGCATATTCTCGACTTTCCAGCTGAACTCGCCGAGCGACAAGGCGCCGACCAGGCGACCCGAGCCCTTGAGCGTATGGAAGGAGCGACGGATGGGCTTGACCTGCTCGAGGTCATCCGGCTTCGACCGCCACAACGGCAGTTGTGCGCTCAGGTTGTCAATCTCTTCCTGGACTTCCTCGATGAAGACATCACGAATTTCGTCATCGATTTCGTTTGAAGCGGTGATCTGGAAGCTGGCATCCGCTGCATCAGCAGCCACTTCCTCCTCAACCTCTTCTTCAATTTCCTCTTCGATCTCGATCCAGCGGCTGCCGTCGGCATCCACTTGCACAGCGGGGCCGGAGTCAACATCAGCAGCTTGCGCCGAGCCTTCGCGATCGTGCGTCGTTTCGGCAAGGCGAAGGCCGCCAACATCCTGCTCCGGCGCAACATCCTGACCTGCTTCGCCAACGATCAGTCCACTCAGATCCTCGCCCTCGGCAATCTCGATGACCTCGTCAAGTTCCTGCGGCGAGGTGACCGCCTCGGTGTCATGCGTGGACGGGATGTCGGAATGATCCGATTCGGCGAAGTCCAGGCCGTCAAGGTTGATCTCGCTTGAGTCCCGATCGGATTCGGGGCGCAGGGCGGCACTTTGCTCAACCGGCAGATGCTCTCCCCAACTCGGAAACTCCGAAGCGGCGCCAGCTTCTGCGCCTTCAATCGGATTGCTTTTGTCGTTGCCTTCAACTGCGCCCGCATCGAGTTCAAAATTCTCGCTGTAAGCCAGTGCGGCGGCGGCGGCAATGGCATCCTGCGGATTGATCGGACTGTCGGTGTCAGATGATCCACCGCTTCCCGGGCCATCTTCACCGCCACCCGAGGGAATCGGCCAATAACCCAGCGATTCCAGGCTCACGCGAGTCACGTCGAGAATCCGCTGGCGACCGCCGCGCTGATCGCGGGTTGCCTCAAGGTAGTATTCGATCGATGCCAGCGCATCGGCGAGCTTGTCCATCTGCTCGGCGGTCGGCACACGGCGGTGGCGAATCAACTCGACTTCAACGAAACGCACGATGCCGCTCATCAATTCGGCGGCGGTGCCCAGATCGAGCATGCGCAGTGCACCGGAAATTTCTTCCAGCAAGCGCGGAATCTGTTCAACTCGCTCATGATCCCAGGGCGATTCGATGAAGGCGATGACATCGTGTTTGGCCTGCTGGATATTGACCGCGGCTTCATGCATCAAGGCGTCGAGGATCTTGCGCACCTCAGCCTTGGGCAGCTCCATGGCTTCATCTGCACCTTCCTCGCCAACCGCACCGAGGCGCTCGATATGATCATCAAGTGAAGCCTCGACATAGAGCAAAGCGCCAGCGACATCGAGCAGTGTGCCTTCATCCGCCTCACGATGACCCTGAGCAATTTCCTCGATCGTTGCGCGCTGTTCGGTGACCACGCGCCTGGGCACGCCAAGCCCGAGCATTCCCAGCGTGTCGCGCACCCTATCAAGCAACTCGACCTGACCGAGCAGATCCGCAGGGTCGCGTTGCTGGGCGCGCAAGTAGATGTCGAGCGACTCCTTGACTCGCATCAAGTCATCCTTGATGGCAATGGAAACCGTATCGAGGAGGGCGCGGTTGTGACCTGAAATCGAGCTCTTGGCGTGCTCGACTTCCTGATCGGTCGGCAGCAGCGAACCCAGCGCATAGGTATCGCGTATTTCGATGACACGCGGCGATTGACTGCCCGAGTGAGCGATGTAGTAAAGCAGGTTCTGCAGCAGCGCCTTGGGCGGCGCGATGCGCAGTCCCTGTTCGCCATCTTCGGCGAAGTGACGGATTTCGCGATCGACACCGCCAAAAAGCAGCTTCACTGACGCGCTGGATTCCAGGCTTCCGTCACTGATGGCATCGGCGACACCACCGGCAATCCAGAACAGTTGCCTCGAATGTTCGCTCGATGCCGTCGTCGTCCGCAAACGATCCAGAACATCGCGCAAACGCGCTGGATGCTGTGGATCACTCGAATCCTTGAACCATTTGAGCAGCGCAGCCTGAAAGGCCAGACGCAAGCGGATGACGCGGCCGCGCAACTCCTTCATTGGCAGCTCGGCCGGAAGTCCGTTGGCCGCAGCCGGCATGGCAAGTTCGAGGTTGGGCGCGAACAGTGCCGAATCAGTCAGCAGCTTTTCGCCACGGCAGGCGCGCAAATCGTTGAGCAAAGGCAGCAGGACAATCGGAATGTCCTTGTGACCTGTCTGTACACGTTCCAGATAGTCGGGCAACTGGACCATGCCACGCATGAGCACGGAATAGCCCTCGTCACGATGAGCGACCTGATCAGCCAGCAGGGCATCGGCGAGACGCTCCATTTCTTCGACCAGCATGGCTGCGCCATACAGCTCAACCATGCGCAAAGTGCCCTGCGCCTGATGCAGGTAGGTCGAACAAAAGCGCATGAGGCTGGCGTCGGTTGGCTCATCGACATAGGCCTCAAGGGCCTGACGCGCCTGTTTCAGCGTCTCGTCGAGTTCGCCCTTGACCCAGCTCAGCGTGGTGAAGTCATCATGCAGTTTCATGGTTTTCGTTCGTCCTGGCGAAACCTGCCACCCAATACCCTAACCCACTGAAATGCCGGGAAACCCTACTCGGCGCACATGACCGACAAGTGGTCATGCCAATCGAGCAACACTTTGAACTGGTTCCCCTCCTTGCCGATCCGGATCCTTCGTCTCAGCTCAATCCAGTAGCGGGTCTGGTACGGCAATTGCCGACTTCGGGTTGGTGTGGCGGGTTCTCCTTCGGTCTGGAAATCAATAGGAATCGGGGATCAGCCCGGCAGCTTGAAGTCGGCGACCGAACGACGCAGGTCGCCGGCCAGATGCGCCAGATTACCAATCGACTCGGCGGTCTGACTTGCACCAACCGAAGTCTGCGTTGTGATTTCCTGAATCACGTTCATGGTCGCCGAAATATTCGTTGCCGCAGCAGACTGCTGGCTCGCGGCCGAGGAGATGCTTTGAATGAGGTCGGCAAGATCGTGTGAAACCTTCTCGATCTCACCGAGGGCAAGGCCGGCATCCTCTGCCAGTCGTGCACCGGCAACCACCTCGGCGGTTGTCTGTTCCATCGAGCTGACCGCTTCGTTGGTATCGGACTGAATCGTCTGCACCAGGGTCTCGATTCGCTTGGTCGCGTTCGCCGAACGTTCGGCGAGTCGCTGGACTTCATCGGCAACCACCGCGAATCCGCGTCCCGCCTCACCCGCAGAGGCAGCCTGAATGGCGGCGTTGAGGGCGAGAATGTTGGTTTGTTCGGCAATATCGTTGATCAGCTCAACGATCGATCCAATCTCCTGGGAAGATTCACCGAGGCGTTTGATTCGCTTCGAGGTTTCCTGAATCTGGTCTCGAATCGAGTCCATGCCCTGAATCGTCTGGCGCACGATTGCCGCACCCTTGGCAGCGATCTGCACCGAGCGTTGCGCCACCTCGGCGCTCTCCGTGGAGTTCTTCGACACTTCATCGATCGACACGGCGATTTCATTGATGGCAGCCGAGGCCGACGTGATCTGCTGCGCCTGATGCTCGGCGGCTTCGGCCAGATGCATTGCCGTTGCCTGGGTCTCCTGGGCAGCGGCCGATACCTGCACCGCAGTTTCATTGATCGTGGTTACCAGGGATCTCAATGCCTCGACGGCGAAGTTGATCGAGTCCGCGATGGCGCCTGTAATGTCTTCGGTAACGGTCGCCTTTACGGTGAGATCACCTTCAGCCAGCGAACCCATCTCGTCGAGCAGGCGCAAGATGGCTTCCTGGTTTCTCTGGTTCAACTCGGCCGACATCTGATAGCGATTCTGCTGATCGCGAACCAGGGTGATGCCGAGCAGGATAACCAGGACAATCGCGGCCGCAGCAGCGATGCCACCCCAAAGCGGGTTCGGGAATGTGCGCCGGGTCGATAGCGTGCTCAGTCGATCAGCAACGTTGCGCGCCTTGAGCAACACGCTCTGGCTGTCAGTAAAGATGGCATCGGATGCCTGCTTGACCACCTGCAAACCGGTCGAGGCGTCGATGATCTTGCCGACGGGCTCATTCAAGCTGTCCCATTGCTCGGAAACGTCGTCCAGAATCTGGCGTGCGCTGGCCTGGTCGATGGATTTGATGTTCATGCTCGGCGCACCGTCGATCAGTCCGCTGAGGACGGATCGGTACAAGGCGGCATCACGGGAGAAACCATCGGCAGCTGATTGCGCGTCTTCGCCGCCCTGACCGATCTCCTGAACGCGTCGGATCATGCGATCCGCGAGCAACATCTGGCGGGTGGCGATATAGACCTGACCTGCACTACCGTTGCGCTCGGTAAGAATGTTGACGACTTCGTTCATGCGCGAGTTGAGCACCGGCATCTTCGAGGTGAACTCGTTTGATGTGGTCGTCGTATCAAGAACAAGGTTTTTGCCATCGAGAATCTTGGTGGCGTTGGTCAACACCGGTTCCCAGGCAGCGTTCAAATCCTTCAGTTCCTTCGACACACCCGGCTCGTTGGCATACGAGGGCATTCCGGCGTACGGCGTCGACGCTGGCGCATTGCCCTTGTTGAGGTAACCAAGGAAGGCATCAATGTCGCGCGTGGTTTTCGACAACTCGTCAAAGGCCAGCTCGTTGCCGCTGGCGGCTTCGGCCGCGTAGGTGGTCAAGGCTTGCGAAGCGACCTGGATCTCGGTGGTCAGGGCGCTGGCTTGCCTGTCCTGATTGCTCTTGATGGTCAGGTAGATAAAGTCTGCCGCGGCGAAAGCGATCGACAGAACCAGCAACACGATCAAGATGGTGTTGAGGCTGCCTGTTCGCTCGGAGCCCGAGAGTGCGCTGGAAGTTGTACTCATCTTGTTACCTCACCCCTAAGTTGCACGTATCCGGTCGAACCCTGGAGAGCGACCGGTTTTCTGTTATGCCGATGCCTGCTGGAATTCCGCGGAACGAACCAGCGCGGACATGCTGAACATTCCCCAGAGGATATCGCCAAGTTGAATTTTCTCACCGACATAGCGCCGGTACCGCTCATCTTCTTCATCCTGCGCCTGCTCGCGCAATTCATCGGTGAAGCTGCGCTGGCCAAGCACTTCATCGATGAGCAGGCCGACACTGCCACCGTGCTGACGAACAACCAGCACACGCGAGGAGTCTGTCAATTGCGACCGCTCGCCTTCGATGAAATGGCGTAAATCGACCAACGCGACGAGATTGCCGCGCACGTTGGCAACGCCAAGCATCCATGGCTGGGTACCCGGGACATTGGTCAGGGCAGGCATGGTCAGGATTTCGTTGACCTCCGAAATGCTGCTGACCAGATGGTGTGGACCGACCCGGAACCCGATTCCCCGCCAAAGCCCGGGAGCTTCAATCTGCTCGGGCAGACCCGCCACATGCGCGAGACTGCGCCGCTCGTAATCCGCGAGCGTCTCGAACGGAGTGGAAACCTG
The DNA here is from genome assembly GCF_035703485.1 of Dokdonella sp. Classification (GTDB taxonomy): domain Bacteria; phylum Pseudomonadota; class Gammaproteobacteria; order Xanthomonadales; family Rhodanobacteraceae; genus Dokdonella. Next base: position 15,733 of record NZ_DASSYD010000202.1, read on the forward strand.
CTGTTCGGGGCTGATAGCCATTCGTTTCGTCTCAGCCTGGAAGGAGATTGTCGATGCGCTGAAGCAGTGATTTGGCATCCACTGGCTTGGTCAGGAAATCCCTGGCCCCCTGGCGCAGCCCCCAGACACGATCCGTCTCCATGCTCTTGGTGGTGACAATGAGGATTGGAATATGGCCGGTCCCGGCATCGCGACTGAGGTCGCGCGTCGCCTGGAATCCGTTCATGCCCGGCATGATCACGTCCATCAGGACCAGATCGGGAATTTCGCGTTTGACGGCAACAATTCCCTCTTCAGCACTGGCAGCACTGCTGACACGATGCCCCGCCTTCTCCAACAGCGTGGTGAACACACGCACGTCGGTTGGTGAATCGTCGATGATGAAAATGTGCGCCACCGCCTTACCCCTGAGAGTCGAATGGCCAAGCCAATGAGTTACTTCAAATCCACGTGACGTCGAATTGCGCCGAGCAATTCCTCTCGCGTGAATGGCTTGGTCAGATATTGTTCCGAGCCGACGATGCGACCACGCGCCTTGTCGAACAACCCATCCTTGGACGACAGCATGATCACCGGCGTGCTCTTGAATATCTGGTTGTTCTTGATCAGCGCGCAGGTCTGATAACCATCCAGACGCGGCATCATGATGTCGACAAAGATTATTTGCGGCTGCTGGTCTGAAATCTTGGCCAACGCCTCGAAGCCGTCTGTCGCCGTCACGACATCGCAACCTTCCTTGCGCAGCAAGGTCTCCGCTGTGCGGCGGATGGTCTTCGAATCGTCAATGACCATGACTTTCAGGCCGTCTAAACTGCCCTGTTTGGTCTCATCCACCTGGTAAGGACCCCCAACCGCTGATACTGAGTGATTAGACACGCAAGAAGCGTGCCTACCGAAACCCTTATCCGGAAAACGTCGCGCCCAATGTCAACGCCGACTGGCGAGGCACTGCACAAGGCAAGTTCCTGATTTGGTCCATGCTTCTTAACCAATTCTTAGCTAATCTGTCAAGTTTAGCGTCTAAGTCCCCAGAAGTATTGGGAACCTGTTCGGCGCCGTCGCCTCGATCAGGCCAAGCACTGATGCCGAGTGTAAACTAGCCTGATCGCATTCGTCGCCCTTTTGCGAGCCCCTGTTTTCGCTCACGGAGTTGCTGCATGGCCCACACCCTGGCCGTCCTGATGGACAACATCGCTCACATCAAGATTGCAAAGGATACGACCTTTGCCCTGCTCCTCGAAGCTCAGCGTCGCGGCTACCGCCTTCAATATCTGAGCCAGGGTGATCTGGCCATCCGCGATGGCGAGCCTTGGGCACGACTGGCCGACCTCACCGTTCGCGACGATGCAAACGACTGGTTTACCCTCGGCAGCGGCGTCTGGACCGACCTGCGTGAGGTGGATATTGTGCTTGAGCGCAAGGATCCGCCAGTCGATGCGCAGTTCATCTACGACACCCATGTCCTGCAACTCGCCCATGATGCTGGCGTCCTCGTCGTCAACAATCCGCAGGGCTTGCGCGATGCCAACGAGAAACTGTTTGCCCAGCATTTCCCGCAATGCTGCGCGCCAACCCTGGTCGCCCGCGATGTTGGCGAGCTGAGGCGCTTCGCCGCCGAACACGGCAAGGTCGTACTCAAGCCACTCGACGGCATGGGTGGCCAGAGCATCTTCCTTTCCGGCCGCGGTGATCCAAATCTCAATGTGATCCT
>NZ_DASSYD010000123.1:0-10713 GCF_035703485.1 Dokdonella sp.
CGACCCAAAGATCTCTTCTGACCACTTCCATTCGTTGCTCACCATGACTACGCCCTCTGTTGGCATGTAAATCATGGAGTTACAGACTAAAGCGCAAGAAAGATGTGATCAAGAGACAGTGCCTGCGCAGGGGCGACGAGAGGGTGATGCGGGATTTCGATGGCTTGCCGGGCTACTCGATAGCGTGAAAGATACAAAACACGCGACAAGCCTTGATAGCACGCGCAACTCCAACTCCCCGTCCCCCGGCGCAGGCAGGGGCCCAGTACCCTTCCGCTTCAAATCAAGGCGTCGAGTCCCTGCGAGGTCTCGGGCAATGGCGAGTCGTGGGCCAAAGTGTTCAACGTCGATGGTGAGTATTCGGTGGCGGTGCTGCCGTTCCGCAGCCATTCGCTGGGGGCCGACGACGCTTTTCTCGCCGACGGCATCACTCGTGACCTGACCATGCTGCTGTCGCGCGTGTCGCGCCTGCGCGTGTCTGCCTACAGTTCTGCGGCGATGATCGAGGAGCAGGTCACGCCGTTATCCGAAATCTCGAACCGCCTGGGCGTGCGCTATGCCGTGTCGGGTTCGCTTTCGCGCAGAGGGGACATGTTTCAGGTGCGAGCGGCACTGATGGATACGTTCGATGATGCGCAGATATGGGCGCAGCGCATCGACGCGCCGCTTGAAGGGTTCTTCGACATTGAACACAAGCTGGTGCTGGATATCTCGACATCGATCGTGAGCGCCTTGCAAATGTCCTTCTACGCGACGATTCAGGGTCGCCGTCCGTTTCAGCTCAGCGCCTATGAGTTGGTCCAGCGCGCGGAAAGCCTGCGTCTGCGCTACAACCGCGATACCGCGATGGAGATCGTCGAACTGCTCGATCGCGCCCTGACCATGGATCCGAATGACGGCGCGATTCACGCCGCGCTCGCGGTACAGCATGCACAGAATGTAGTGAGTCACTTCGACCCATCACCGAAGGAAACCTTTGCGCTGGCCAGGCAGCATGTCGCCACGGCGCTGGAGCTCGCCCCACAGGATCCCGATGTACTCGCGGCGGCTGGCATCGCGGCCGCGATGATGGGCAATGCGCGGCTGGCAGTTCGCAACCTTCGTCAGTCGATCGCGTTGGACCCGAATAACCCGCACCATCTGGCGGTGCTGGGTTGGCAACATTGCTGGCTGCAAGGCGATCGCGCCGGCATCGAGATGATCGAAACGGCCGAGCAGCGTGCGCCGCATCATCCCCGGTTTGCCGTATGGGCTCATTATCGTGGTCATTGCGAGATCAGGCTGGGCCGCACCGATGCCGCCATCGCCGCCTATCGCGAGAGTACTGATCGCAACCCGCAATACAGCCTCAACCTGGTCACCCTCGCTGCCGCGCTGGCCCACACCGGCAAGTTGGCTGAAGCGCGCGAAGTGACTGATCAGATTGCCCGCATCGCGCCCGGATATTCGGTCGACGAATTCGAGCGTCTGGCCGCGCGGATGGTCTACTGGTTCGGCGACAGTCCGAACCGAGGGCAGCTGGTTTCCGCGTTGCGCGACGCGTGGGTCGGCGAGTCGGTGATCTGATCTCGCCTCTCGTTCCAGATGCTCGCCGGGCAACCCGACGCGCACCGATACCGAGCAGCAACGTCATCAGCATCAGCAATCCCGAAATCCCTGTCTCCGCTGCGCGCAGAAACCCGGTGCCTCCGCGTGTTGCGCGTCAGCTCTCGCAGGCGCCCTCACCGTGACAGGTGATATCGAGGCCTTCGTGCTCCTTTTTTCACTGACGTGCAGACCGAACACGCAGCTGGCAAAGAGGAGCCAGGCGAGCGAAGCCAGGCCGATGCAACCAGAGCCTGTTCGGACTATTCCGGCGCCATCGTCGTAATAGCGTAATAGTGTGAACAGACCCTGGCCATGATGAGCACCGCGGAATCCTGAATTCCGACTTGTTCATGAACACTCGTTGCCGATTCTGGATGGCCGGGTCGGCAAGGCCGACCGGCACTTTCAATTGTCCGTGGATGAACTCCGTGTCGTAACAAGCCTGCGCGAGTAGTCAGATCGAGTAATACATCTGATATTCGAGTGGATGCGTGGCGGCGCGGAAGCGGGTGACTTCACCCATCTTCAGATCGATGTAGGCATCGATGAAATCATCGGAGAACACGCCGCCGGCCTTGAGGAACTCGCGATCCTTGTCGAGTGCGGCGAGGGCCTGGTCGAGGCTGGAGCACACCTGCGGAATGTTCTTTTCTTCCTCGGGCGGCAGGTCGTAGAGATCCTTGTCCGAGGGCGCACCGGGATCGATCTTGTTGAGAATGCCGTCGAGACCCGCCATCAACAATACCGAGAACGTGAGGTAGCCCGAGTTCATTGCATCCGGGAAGCGCATCTCGATGCGTCGGCCTTTTGCATTGTTGACGAATGGAATGCGGCAACTGGCCGAGCGATTGCGCGCCGAATAGGCGAGCATCACCGGCGCCTCGAAACCTGGCACGAGGCGCTTGTAGCTGTTCGTCGTCGAGTTGGTGAAGGCGTTGATCGCACGCGCGTGCTTGAAGATGCCGCCGATGTACCAAAGTGCCGTCTGCGACAAGCCACCGTAGAGATCGCCACTGAACAGGTTGACGCCACCCTTGGCCAGCGATTGATGCACGTGCATGCCCGAGCCGTTGTCACCGACCAGTGGCTTGGGCATGAAGGTCGCCGTTTTGCCATTGGCGTGGGCAACGTTCTTGACCACGTATTTGAGCATCTGCAACTCGTCGGCTTTCTTGACCAGCGAGTTGAACTGCACGCCAATTTCACACTGGCCGGCGTTTGCCACTTCGTGATGATGCACTTCGACCACCTGGCCGAGTTCGGTCAGCACGTTGCACATCTCGGCGCGCATGTCCTGCAGCGAATCCACCGGCGGCACCGGGAAATAGCCGCCCTTGATCACCGGACGATGGCCGCTGTTGCCGCCTTCGTAGCGTTTCGATGAAGACCACGCGGCTTCCTCGGATTCGATCTCGAAGAAGCACTTGCCCATGTCGTTCTGCCAGCGCACCGAATCGAAAATGAAGAACTCGGGTTCCGGGCCAAAGAACGCGGTGTCGGCAATGCCGGTGGATTTCAGATAGGCCTCGGCGCGTCTGGCCAGCGAACGCGGATCGCGCGAGTAGGCCTGCATCGTATTCGGTTCGAGAATGTCGCAATTGAGGATCAGGGTCGGATCGGCGAGGAACGGATCGATCAGGGCCGACTCCGGATCCGGCATCAGCACCATGTCCGACTCGTTGATGCCTTTCCAACCCGAGATCGACGATCCATCAAACATCTTGCCGTCCTCGAAGGTCGATTCATCGATCATCGCGGCCGGGTAGGTGATGTGCTCCTGGACACCGCGTACGTCAGTGAAGCGGAAGTCGACGTAGGTGATGTTGTGTTCCTTGATCAGCTTGAGGACGTTTGCGGCAGACATGGAAACCTCGGCGTGGGTGATTGTCTGGAGTTGAGTGCAACCCCCGTGCCAGAATTGCTGCGCCGCAAAATATGCGCTTATTCAACGACTTGGCTTTTACCAACGACCGAAACCGGATACAGATTGCACCACCTGCGTGCAATTTCGTTCGCTATATCATCTTTCTGGTGCAATCGGCTCCCGGCTAGCAGTATCAGTAGCGTTTGCATTGAATCACGCGTGCTGAAACTCCGCTTTCAGAATTCTTCATTCGGACTTCAGGCATTTCATGAGCCTTGGTGGCGAACTGTCCGGGTTCCACCACGCCAGGAGATGATCATGAGATGTCCCGCTTGCCTGCTTTCTGCTTCGCTGCTTGCCTGCTCATTGGCAGAGGCGAAATCCGCGCACCCCGATTCCCTCGACGACGGCTGGAAGGTCGGCGACGCAAAAGCCCTTGGCTGGTCCACGGCGCGCTTCGACGAAGCCGAAAGGAAGATCGCCGACGGCACCTGGAAAGGCACGACCAGTCTGGTCGTCGCCCATCACGGAAAGCTCGTCTACGAGGGCTATTTCAACGGCGGCTCGCGCGACCAGCTCAACGACACCCGGTCGCTGACCAAGACCATCACCGCGATGCTGGTTGGCGCGGCCATTGATCGAAAGCTGATCCCCGACGGCAAGGCTCAGGTATGGCCGTACTTCAAGGACCGTCCCCGCCCGCTTCATCCCGACAAGCGCAAGCAGACGATCAGTCTTGAAGATCTGCTGACCATGAGCTCGCTGCTCGAATGCAATGACGAGAACCAGTTTTCCTCGGGCAACGAGGAGCGCATGTATGTGAGCGAGGACTGGATCGGCTTCGTTCTCGATCTGCCGATCAAGGGATTCCCGCCGTGGGAGAGCAAGCCGGCTGACAGTCCGTACGGGCGTGCGTTTTCGTATTGCACGGCGGGATCCTTTCTTCTCGGCGCCGTGGTCGAAAAGGCGACGCACCAGCGACTCGACAAGTTTTCCGCTGAGGTGCTCGAAACGCCGCTCGGCATCAACAAGGTGAAATGGAATTTCGCGCCGGACGGTACGGCCATGGGCGGTGGCGGCACGCGCTTTCGCAGCCGTGATCTGGCAAAACTCGGCGAGCTGTTGCGCAATGAGGGTCAGTGGAATGGCAAGTCCGTGCTGGCAAGGGACTGGGTGCGTTCCATGCTCAGCGTGCATGCCCAGGCCCGCGACGACGCCGATTACGGCTACCAGATCTGGCGCTTCAGTTTTCCGCACAAGGGCAAGCAGCAACCGGCCTGGGCAATGTCCGGCAATGGCGGCAACTACGTTTTCATCGTGCCCGAGCTGGAGCTGGTCAGCGTGATCACGAGCAAGGCTTACAACCAGCGCTTCGCCCACCCGCAATCACAGAAAATCTTTTCCGACATCGTGCTCAAGGCGTTGCCTTAGCTGTCGAGAGCAAATCCGCTGGCAGCCAATCGGCTGCCAGCACGGCGGCGCGCTCACCTGCGACCAACTGGCCAATGCGATCAATGGCTGCGGCCAGACGAGGCTCACTCGTCAGTCCCTGGAAAAACGGCGATACCTGCAAATAGGCGCGATCACGGAAGCCGACATCAATCGCCGCATCAAGTGCATCGAGCGCGGCTGCGTGATGGCCGCCGCCGAGTTCGAGCAAGGCCAGCTCGATATACATTTCCGGGGCCACTTCGCCATCCTTGATCGCCTTGCTGACCGCGCCGATCTGGTTGGCAATCCATGCGCTGTCGATCGGAGCTTCGGCATGGAGATGCAGCAGCGTATCCGGCCAGCTCGTGTAAGGGCGCATCGCATGCGCCCTGGCGAACGCCTCGCGTGCGCGCTGGCGATCACCACGGAGCAAGGCGAGTTCACCATCGAGCACATGCAACTCGGGATGCGCCGGGCGTTTCAGGGCCAAGGCAACGGCCGCTTCGGCTTCGGCCAGACGGCCTTGCAGAAAGAGACTGCGAGGCCAGGCGACGTTCGAATACACATTGTCCGGATAGAGGCCAAAGCTGCGCTCGAATCGCTGCTCCGCTGCCGAGACGAATCCGAGCAACTCAAGATTGCGTGCGATCTGGATATCAAGAAAGCGCAGCTCACTGCGTTTTCCGGAAACCTCGACATTCGCCTTGAGCGCATCGGCGAGGCGACCCTTGACCGAATACAGATAGGCCGCCGATGCCTTGCTGGCGAATCGTGCCGCTGGATCAAGGACGTAGGCGCGCTCGTATTCAACAAGTGCGGAATCGATGAGTCCGCGGCAATCGTAGGCGTAACCCAGCGCGTCGTGCGCTTGAGAATTTCCCGCATCCTGCGCGATGGCGTTGCTGGCAAGTGCCTCGGCGCGCGCTGCGGATCCGGTGCCCCGGTTGTACAGGCACATGCGCGCGCTGAGTGCGCGGCTCAAACCGAGTGCGCCATCGACGTTCGACGGATCCTTTGCAAGCACGGTTTCATACAGGCTGATTGCACGCTCGTTGTTGGCATCCTGGCCGATGCGCGCGTAGTACCGCGCACGTTGCAGCTCGTCGCCGGCAACGCCCGGTACGGTTGACGGCAATTCGGAAAGTTCGGCGGGTCTGAATTGCCACCAGCCAGTGGCAACGATGAGCAGCACGACGACACCGAGCACGACGATGCGTCCTCGCGTTCGACCGTTATCCGAACTTGCGTCTTCCGGCGCGACATCGGGCTGCTCTTCGAGCTGGCGTGGCTGCGTGCACAGTTGATAGCCCTGTCCGCGCACCGATCGAATATAGCGGGGTCGGCGGCCGTCATCGCCGAGTGCCTGGCGCAGCAACTTGACCCGCTGGGTAACGGTTTCCTCGCCGACGATGGCAGGCGCCCAGACCGCTTCGATCAGCTCGTCAAAGCTGAGCACGCGATCTCCGCGTTCGATCAGGGCCGCGAGCAGGCGAAAACTGAGCCCACCGACATCCAGACGCGACCCGTCGCGTTCCACGGTCTGGCGGTCGATGTCGATCCGCAGGTCATCCAGGCAATAGCGACGGTCATCAGGCATCGGTCAACGATAGCGGATCCAGCAGCTTGTCGGAGGCAACCGGCTGGCGGCAGGGCAAAACAAAACGCCGCCCGGAGGCGGCGTTTCTGCACAGGTGATCGGATTGCCAAGGCAACTTATTTGACTTGCGTGATCATCCACTCGACCGTGGCTCGAACCTGCTCGTCGCTGAGCGCGGGGTTGCCGCCCTTGGCCGGCATCATGCCGGCATTGCCGGTATAGCCTTCGATGGCGTGCTTGACCAGGGTATCGACGCCTTCGGCCAGGCGCGGGGCCCAGTGCGCCTTGTCGGCCAGCGTCGGCGCACCGCCGGCTCCGGTCTCGTGGCAGGCATGGCAGAGGTGGCCGAAGATGACTTTGCCATCGGTTGTTCCGCCGTAAGCCACCTGCGAAGCGGCAGCGGCCTTGGCGGCTGCGGCGGCGGCTTCGATCGCGGCGCGACCCGTATCGCCTGCATAGACGGCGCCGACCGGTGCCAGGCGCTCATTGGCAATCTTTGCCCGCGCTGGATTCTCTGGCGGCGGATTTTTGTTGTAGATATGCGCGGCGAGCGCGATCAGGAGGACGCATAACAGGATCAGGAATGCGATCAACATCGCGAAACGCTTGAGAAAAACTGCGTCAGTACTGGGAACCGGATTGCTCACGAAACCACCCCTTGCAAGCGGCCGGAACAGGCTCCGGCTCGCAAAAATAGACGATCAAGTATAGCCAGCCCCGACCAGTCACGAAAGTACATGTGCATCGCAATGCCCGATCCCGGGGGCTGGATGGCTGCGGCATTGGGTCGCTGAGGGCCCCGACGAGTCTTCCACTTGACGAAAATCAAGAGCAAAAGCGTGGGCAAGGCGCAACGTCACAAGGAATCCGGTAGCGCGCCGGAAACCAGGTGAGGCCCATGAATCACGATCAGAACCGCCCCCCACGCCTGCGTCTGCTGATGGCGTTTGCTCTCGTTGTCACCGGCATCGGTTCGCCAGCAGTTGCAGCCGACACGGCGCCCGGATCCGGGCCCATCATCGATCTGCGCTATCGGCATGAGGCCGTCGATGATGCCGCTTTCACGCGCAACGCCAATGCCGATACCGTGCGCCTTCGTCTTGGCTATCGCTGGGTGTTTGCATCAGCCTGGCAGATCCGGGTCGACGGTGAGCATGTCCAGGGGTTGTTTGGCCAGCACTACAACAGCACCGCCAACGGCAAGACGACATATCCGGTTGTCGCCGATCCCGAGAGCAGCGAACTCAATCAGGCCTGGATTGGCTACAGCGGCGAACAATGGCAATCACGCCTCGGACGTCAGCAAGTGATGCTCGACAACCAGCGCTTCTTCGGCAATGTCGGCTGGCGTCAGAACGAGCAGACCTTCGATGCATTGTTTGCAGGTCACACGTTTTCGGGCGGCGGGCCGACGATTGGCTACACCTACCTGGATCGCGCATTGCGCGTGTTCGGCCACGACAACCCGAATCCGCTGCTCGGCGAGTGGTCGCTCAGCGGAAACCTGATTCATGCCGAGCAGGCCTTGCCATTCGGCTCGCTCAGCGCCTATGCCTATCTGGTCGAGAACAACAGCATCGCCACGCTTTCAACACGCACGCTCGGCCTGCGCTGGACTGGCAAGCACCCGTTAGGTGACAACACGCTGGGATGGGCGCTGGAATGGTCCGACCAGTCCGACTACGCAAACAACCCACTCTCACAAAGTGCGCGCTACCACTTGATCGAGCCTAGCCTGCAAATCAGGGGCTTGACGATCAAGGCCGGCTGGGAAGTGCTCGGCGGCAATGGCCGATACGGTTTCAGCACGCCCTACGCCACCTTGCATGCCTTCAATGGATGGGCCGACCGCTTCCTCAGCACGCCGGTTGACGGGCTCGATGACCGCTATTTTGGCCTCAGCGGCAAGATCGGCCAATCCGGCCGGGTCTCCTGGTCGACGACCTATCACGATTTCCGCGCCGACCAGGGCGGCGATGCTTACGGCCATGAGTTTGACGCCTCGATCGGCTATCGATTCAACGCCCGATTCAGCGGCCTGCTGAAAGCCGCCGATTACCACAGCGATGGCTACGGCAGCGATGTGCGCAAGCTCTGGGCGAGTGTCGAATACCGTTACTGATCGGCGGGTTTCGCGGACCGGCAAGCGTTGATCGATGCCGATGCAGGGATCGATCTGCGCTTGCTCAGTGGAGCCAGGTGCTGAGGAATCCCAATGGCGCATGCGCAAGCGCGACGCTGATGATGAAGGCATACACAAGCAGGGCGGCAACGTAGCAACTCAGCTGCACCGCACGCGTACGCCCGCGCTTGAGGGCAAACACGCCGAGCACGATGTAGATCACCAGCAACAACACCTTGACCGTCAACCAGGCCTGCACGAACGGGTACTGATGCAGCAGCGTGATCAAGATCAGCGCAGCGCCGAGCAGCGTGGTGTCGATGATGTAGGACATCACCCGCAGGGCGCGATGATTGGTGAAACGTGATCGCGCAATCATGAGCAGTCCGCGCAGCGCGAAAAGACTGCCCGAGAGGATCACGCAGAGGACATGGACAAACTTGATTTGCGGGTAGAACTCGATCATTGCGGAGCCGGGAGTCGGGATGTCCAGCCATTCGGCTGTAGAAGAACGGGATTCTTGCAGACTCGAAGTCAGCCCGGCTTGCCGTCAATGCGCGGCGTGGTGAAGATCCAGATCGAGCGGACCACCCACGGCAGGAACGCGACCAGCCAGGCGAACGCCGCGACTACCAGCCACAGGGCCATGTTCTCGGCCAGTTCGGCGAACACCCGGATCACCACGACAGCTTGCAAGAGGACGAAAGTCAGCCAGGGGATGCGGCCCATCTCCAGCGGTCGCCCGGAATGGCCCTGGGTGACGCGGGTCACCATCGCCACCAGCGTCGAGCCGAAGAAGCCGATGGTCAGCGCATGCACCGGAGCACGGCCAAGCGACAAGCCGGCATCGAAGAACACCAACAAACTCTGCGCCGCATAAAGGCCCAGGGCGATCGGCAACCAGGCCGCGGCGATGTGCAACACCGCCAAAAGGCCGGGACGCATGCACTTCCACGGCTGCCAGCGTAGCCAGTGAACAAGGAAAAACACGGCCAGCGGTGCATCGGCCAGCCACAGCCATTGTGGCCGATGGGTCAATTCCAGGCCCAGATGCAGCAGCGCCAGCAGCCAGAATACCGGCAGGCTCCAGGCTGGCTTGACCATCTTGTAACCTGGCCCGATGGCGCTTGCGCTGAAAAACGGCAGCATGCGATGGAGGACCGTGAAATAGATTGGCAACAGCAAGCCAAATGTACCGATCTTGATCGCCGCCAACGCCAAAGCCGCCGATTCGCCAAAGCTGAACGCGGTAAACGCGCAGAGCCCGACAAAACCGAGGACAAGCGCGGAATAGCAGGACAAGGCAGTGCGATCTTTTGCGCCGTTGCCAATCAGGATATGTCCGAGCACGGTCAGCGCGTAGGCCCAGCCGGCAACCATCATCAGCATTCCGACAAGCAACAGGGGCTTCACGTCCAGCAAGCCGACATGCGAGAGAAGATAGCCGCCGAAAACACCAATGAATACCGGCACATAGTGACGTTGACGGAGAGCCGGTTGTCCCAGCCAGCGTGGGAATACGGTCAGCAGAAAGCCGAAAATGAAGAACGGCAGCATGCCGAACTGGGTGAACACGGCATGCGCCCAACCCGGCGGCACCGGCGTGGTCGGGAACGAAAAGCCAAAGTAGGCCGCAGCCAGCTCACAAGCCCACCACAACATGGAAACGATAATCGCCGAAGCACCGGCGAAGAACATCATCCGATGCGGCGCACTGGCCAGCAGGGCCGGCAAGTCGGCAAACGCGTTGCGTGAATCATCCATCGTCGAAAACTCCAGGATGCAACCGAGGTTGATGGTTTCCGCCTCGATCGTGCGAGCGTCAGGATAGCCACGATGTTCGGGAAAGGCATACATCATCAATCTCCAGGCGCCGAATGAGAACCGGCGCGTATTATCGAGAATGATTCGCATCCGCGCCTTGATCGAGATCAGGAAATGCGAAGGGGCACTGGGTCCCTGCCTGCGCAGGGACGAGTGCGCCCGTGAGGGCGTCGTATCAGCGCGGTGTAAATCCGCGTCGGGGCAAGCCACAGGCCTCGTAGTTGAAGGTAACTGCGTCGCTGAGAGGCGGGGTGGAGAGCAACCGGAAGCGAACTGATGGTCCGTAGT
>NZ_DASSYD010000155.1:0-18489 GCF_035703485.1 Dokdonella sp.
GACGCATCCGAAGGCGTTGCGCGATTGACTGGCGTGAGCGGATGTTCAAGCGCAATGTCGAGGACTTCGTCAATCCATTTCACCGGCCGTATCTCCAGTGATCCGGTAACATTCTCCGGTATGTCCGCAAGATCCTTGCGATTTTCCTCCGGGATGATCACGGTGCCGACACCACCACGATGCGCAGCCAGCAACTTTTCCTTGAGGCCGCCTATCGGCAGAACTCGCCCACGCAAGGTGATTTCACCGGTCATCGCGACATCAGACCGCACGGGTATCCGGGTCAACGCCGAGACCAGAGCAGTGCACATGGCAACGCCTGCACTCGGCCCGTCCTTGGGTGTGGCACCCTCCGGAACGTGGATGTGCACATCGAGTTTCTGGTGGAATTCGGGGTCGACACCAAGTAGATCGACGCGTGCGCGGACGACACTGAGCGCGGCTTGAATCGACTCCTGCATGACATCGCCAAGCTGGCCGGTGTGCTGAAGCTTGCCTTTACCTGGCATCGTGGTCGCTTCAATACTGAGCAGATCGCCGCCGACTTCGGTCCAGGCCAATCCAGTCACCAGACCAATCTCGTTCTGCAATTCAGCTCGACCGAAATCGAATTTGCGCACACCGAGGTATTGATCGAGGTTCTTTGCGGTCACGCTCATGCTCTTGGGCTTTCCCGTCGCGGGCTTTTTCTTGCCCGCAGACTTGGTCGTTGCCGTCTTCTTTGGCGCCTTCGACTGGGTTGCAAGACTCAACTCCTTGACAACCTTGCGGCAGATCTTGGAGATCTCCCGCTCGAGGCTTCTGACACCGGATTCACGTGAGTAGTAGCGAATAACGTCGCGGATAGCGTCTTCGCTGACCGACAATTCACTCGCCTTGAGACCGTTTGCCTTGAGCTGTTTCGGAACCAGATAGCGCTCGGCAATGTTGACCTTCTCATCCTCGGTATAGCCTGGAATGCGAATGACTTCCATGCGGTCGAGCAGCGGGCCTGGAATATTCAGCGAATTGGCCGTGGCGATCCACATGACCTCACTGAGATCGAAATCGACCTCCAGGTAGTGATCGCTGAAGGCGTTGTTCTGCTCGGGATCAAGAACTTCCAGCAACGCCGAAGCAGGGTCGCCACGAAAGTCCATCGACATCTTGTCGATTTCATCGAGAACGAAGAGCGGATTGCGTGTCCCGGCCTTGGACATGTTCTGGATTATGCGTCCCGGCATCGAACCGATATAGGTTCGCCGATGACCACGAATCTCGGCTTCATCACGCACGCCGCCGAGCGACATGCGTACGAATTTTCGATTGGTTGCCTTGGCGATCGACTGGCCCAGTGAGGTCTTGCCGACACCCGGCGGACCGACCAGACAGAGAATCGGGCCCTTCATTGTGCGCACACGCTGCTGCACGGCCAGATACTCAAGGATGCGATCCTTGACCTTCTCAAGGCCGAAATGGTCAGCATCCAGCACTTCTTCCGCGACATGCAGGTCTCTGCGAACCTTGGTCCGCTTTTTCCACGGCGCACTGACCATCCAGTCGATGTAATTGCGCACCACGGTCGCTTCCGCCGACATTGGTGACATTTGCTTGAGCTTGCCAAGCTCGGCACGTGCCTTGGTCAGCGTCGCTTTCGGCATGCCTGCCGCTTCAATCTTGCGTGCCAGTTCCTCCAACTCGTTCGGTGCATCCTCAGAGTCGCCAAGCTCTTTCTGGATCGCCTTCATTTGTTCGTTGAGGTAGTACTCGCGCTGGCTCTTTTCCATCTGCGACTTGACCCGGCCACGAATGCGCTTTTCGATCTGCTGAACGTCGATCTCGCCATCGACGAGACTGATCAACTGCTCCAGGCGATCAGCGACATCAGCCGTTTCAAGAACCTGCTGCTTGTCCTGCAGACGCACCGAAAGATGTGCAGCGATGGTGTCGGCCAGTCGCGACGGATCTTCGAGCCCGGCAAGAGTGGTCATGAGCTCGGGCGGAATCTTGCGTGACAGCTTCACGAGCTGCTCGAAGAGCGACACCAACGAACGGGAAATGACATCCACTTCGCGGGGGTTGCGCGTATAGGCGGCATCAAGAGCGCGAGCACGACCCGTCAGCAACGAATTGCGCTCTGAAAAGCCGACGATTTCCGCGCGCGACGTTCCTTCAACCAGAACCTTGATGGTTCCATCGGGCAACTTGAGCAACTGCAGGATGGAAGCGATCGTTCCGATCGGATAGAGATCACCGGCCTCCGGCTCATCGACATCAGGGCTGCGCTGGGCGAGGAGGAGAATCTGCTTGTCGCCTTCCATCGCCGCATCCAGCGCTTTCACGGATTTCTCGCGGCCAACAAATAGCGGGATAACCATGTGCGGATAGACCACGACATCGCGCAGCGGCAGGATCGGCAACTCGATCACGTCGTCGGATACAGATGAACTGGCCTTGCTGGTCTTTTCCATTACTTTGAATCCTGCGCTTTCGGCGTCGGTGAAAGTCAAACGGCAGCGTGAATTCACGCTGCCGCAAGTTTAAGGCAACGCTGATCAAGTGGCACAGCCGTCATGGCATTCAGAAGGTTCGCCGGTCGTGCTGTGTGGCGAAGTGAAGGCTGGGTGCCTTGACGAGACGCGTGGTGCGGCTGGCGGACCTTCTGGATGCCACCTGTTTCAATCAAAACAATCGGTTAGGCAATACCTGTTTTCGCACATCTTTTAGTCGCGCTGGCTTGAAGTACGGCCAGTGCATCTGCGCCAACGCGCCGGGATCTGCACGCAGACAGGTGTCGTGACGATTGCGCCACTTGATCAACGCTGCCTTACATGCGGTCATTGCACCGCAATACAAGCGGACGGCAACCTGCCGTTACTACTCCGCAACAGCGGCCCGCGCCTGCATGTTGCCTTGATAAATCAGATAGGGCTCGGCCTGACCGTTGATCACCGCCTCATCGACAACAACCTTGCTGACGTGCTCCAACGAGGGAAGGTCAAACATCGTGTCAAGCAGGACCTGCTCAATAATGGTGCGCAAACCTCGCGCTCCGGTCTTGCGCTCCAGTGCTTTTCTGGCCACGGCTGCCAGCGCATCGGGACGGAATTCGAGCTCGACATCTTCCATCTCGAACAATCGCTTGAACTGCTTGGCGATGGCGTTCTTCGGCTCGCTCAGAATCTTGATCAGAGCCTCTTCATCGAGCTCCTCAAGTGTCGCCACCACCGGCAGGCGGCCAACGAACTCCGGAATCAAGCCGAACTTGATCAAATCACCTGGCTGCACCTGACCCAACAGCTTTCCGGTATCGACCTTGTCAGCGCTGGTACGAATCTCGGCATTGAAGCCGATTCCCGCGTTTTCCGAGCGTTGCTGGATGATCTTCTCAAGGCCGGAAAATGCTCCACCGACGATGAACAGCACATTCTTGGTATCGACCTGGAGGAATTCCTGCTGCGGGTGTTTGCGTCCACCTTGCGGCGGTACGGAAGCCACCGTACCTTCGATCAATTTCAGCAGTGCTTGTTGCACTCCCTCACCGGAAACGTCCCGAGTGATCGACGGATTTTCACTCTTGCGAGAAATCTTGTCGATCTCATCGATGTAGACGATGCCGCTCTGCGCCTTTTCGACATCGTAGTCGCATTTCTGCAGAAGCTTCTGGATGATGTTTTCGACATCTTCGCCGACATAGCCCGCTTCGGTCAGCGTGGTCGCATCGGCGATCGTGAACGGCACGTTGAGCAAGCGCGCCAACGTTTCCGCAAGCAGGGTCTTGCCCGAACCGGTCGGCCCAACCAGCAGGATATTCGATTTGGCCAGTTCGACCTCGTCGTTGCGACTGCGTGATTCAAGGCGTTTGTAATGGTTGTAGACGGCAACCGCGAGCACCTTCTTGGCACGCGATTGACCGATTACGTACTGATCGAGAACATCAAGGATTTCCTTCGGCTTGGGCAGGTGACTGCGCGCGGAAGCCGCTTTTTCCTCAAGTTCCTCACGAATGATGTCATTGCACAACTCAACACATTCATCGCAGATGAATACGGAAGGGCCCGCAATCAGCTTGCGAACTTCGTGCTGGCTTTTGCCACAGAAAGAGCAATAGAGGATCTTTCCGCCGTCGCCCGATCGGCCTTGTCGCTCTTCAGTCATGCCACGCCTCGGGTTATTTCACTTGATGCCGGGCGAGCATAGCACAGCAATTTCCCGTATCCGGCCAAACTGGCCACAGCGGAATTCACCGGTAATCTCGCCCGCAGTCGGATGTTCAAACGGAATGCACGGTCTCGGTCGGTCGACGCTCAAGTACCGCATCGATCAAACCGTAGGACTTCGCATCCTGGGCGTTAAAGAACAAATCACGCTCGACGTCACGCTCGATGCGCTCGATGGTCTGCCCGGTATTCTCCGCCAACTCTTCATTCAGGCGGCGACGCAGATAGAGAATCTCCTTGGCCTGAATCTCGATATCCGTAGCCTGTCCCTGAGCGCCACCCGACGGCTGGTGGATCATCACGCGTGAATTTGGCAGGCCATATCGCTTGCCCTTCTGACCTGCGGCGAGCAGAAATGCACCCATGCTGGCCGCCTGACCGATAACCATGGTGCTGACGTCGGGTTTGAGGAAACGCATGGTGTCGTAGATCGCCAGGCCCGCAGTCACCGAGCCACCCGGGCTGTTGATATAGAGATTGATGTCCTTGTCCGGATTCTCCGATTCAAGAAACAGCAACTGGGCTACCACCACGTTGGCCACGTAGTCGTCGATCGGACCGACCAGAAAAATCACCCGCTCCTTGAGCAGTCGCGAGTAGATATCGTAAGCGCGCTCGCCGCGCGAGGTCTGCTCGACGACCATCGGCACGAGATTGAGAGCCTGAATCGGTGATTGACTGGACATGCTGGATCTCCGTTGGTCCCGGTGCTCAGGCACCCGGACGCATGATTTCGCTGAACGTGAGCTTGTGCTCGCTGACCATTGCTTTCTCCGCGATCCAGTCAATAACCTGATCCTCAAGGACGCGGCTCTGCAGGCCACTCATCAGTTGGGCATCCTTTGAGTAAAGTTCAACTACCTGCTCGGGCTCTTCATAAGTCGATGCAATGGCACTGAGAGAAGCAGACACGCGGCGCATATCGACGCGAATCTCGTTCTGACGTGCGATCTCGGCCAGCAGGATACCGCCGGCGACGCGACGACGAGCCGAGGCCATGAACGGCTCATGGGCAACGTTTTCCTGTTTGCCACCAGCCGACTGCTTGGCCAGTTCACGCGCTTCACTCTCGATCAGGCCGTTTGGCAATTCGAGATCGGCATGGGCATCAATCAGCTTTTCAACGGCCGATGCCTTCAGTCGCGATGCCAGCGCAGCTTCAAGCTCGCGCTCGAGATTGGAACGCACATCCTCGCGGAATTTTTCAAGTCCGCCTTCGAAGACACCAAACGTCGACAGGAATGCATCATCCAGCTCCGGCAGCTTGGGCTCCTGGACACGGACAATCTTGAAGCTTGCATGAGCTGACTTGCCTGCCAGGCCTTCGATGCGGAAATCCGACGGGAAATCGAGATCCTTTTCAAACTCGTCATCGACGACATGGCCGAGCAGTTCATCCTCAAGTCCTTTGAACAAGGCATCGGAACCGACGATGGTACCGACGCGATCTGTCCCGGTTTCGGGATAACGGAAATCCGACGCCTGCGCGGCAAATTCGAACAGGACCATATCGCCAGCCTGAGCCGGCCGATCGATCGGATTCCAGGTTTGACGCTGTACGCGCAAAGTCTGGATCATGGTATCGATATCAGCGTCCTCGACACTCGACACCTGCTTGACGATCTCAAGCCCGCTGACATCGATCGCGCCGATTTCAGGCATGACCTCGAACGACGCGGTGTACTCGATTTCACCATTGTCAGGCTTGCCGCTGGTTGAAATCGAGGGCTGCATGGCCGGTCGCAATTTCTCATTGCTGACCGCTTCCTGGAACGAGGATCCAATCAACTCGGACAGCGCCTCGCCACGAATCTGCGCACCGAAGCGCTGCTCGATCACCTTGGTTGGCACCTTGCCAGGCCGGAAACCCTTGAGGCGCGCATTGCGACCCATTTCCTGAACCCGATTGCGGACCGTATCTTCGAGACGTGCGGCAGGAATGCGCACAGTCAATTTGCGTCCGAGATTGCCGACGTTCTCAACCGAAACTTGCATGAATGCTCCTTGAAACGACTATTCCCGACTCTGGGCCGGGCGTGGCTAGCCGACTATGATAAAGCATTGTGGCGAGGATTCGCAGGGGGATATAGGCGAATTATTGCGTTCAATCGGGTCGGTGTCCGCCTTTGGCGCCACGATACTGTCGGGCTCCGGCTCGAAACGGCGCTGAAATGCAAAGAAAGCTCGCCTTGCCAACCAGCTCATCTGCGTTGCCGCCAAAGCATCTGCACAGGGCTCTAGTATTGCTCTCTGAACCGCAAAAAGCTGTCCGCTCTTCTGCGTTGCCGCTAAAGCATCCGCACAGGGCTCTTTCGGTTTGGTGCGAAAGGAGAGACTCGAACTCTCACGGGTTGCCCCACTGGAACCTAAATCCAGCGCGTCTACCAATTCCGCCACATTCGCAACGCGTGGGACCTGGACAACGCCATTGATGCTCTCGATGACGTATCTCGGCGGCCGCAATGCATGCGACCGGAGTCTGTTTGGTGGGTCGTGAAGGATTCGAACCTTCGACCTATTGATTAAGAGTCAACTGCTCTACCAACTGAGCTAACGACCCGAACAGACAAACAAGTTTATCAAAGTGCGATCAGATGGAGAACCGTCAGATCACGAAAATTTGGGGTGAGCGAGGGGACTCGAACCCCCGACATCCGGAATCACAATCCGGGACTCTAACCAACTGAGCTACGCCCACCATTGAAACGCTGTGAAACTTCCTGACACTGGCTGCCGCCTGATTCGATCCGCAACGCATGCAGCGGAACTCCTCACTGTGGCACGCCCGACAGGAATCGAACCTGCAACCCTCGGCTTAGAAGGCCGATGCTCTATCCGGTTGAGCTACGGGCGCATCGTCAGCAGCTGAGAAACCATCCAATCCGATTGCCGACGTCACAATCCTTCAAACGCGACACCTGAATATTTCAGTCGCAGAACCGGAATGGTCGGGGTAGAGGGATTCGAACCCCCGACATCCTGCTCCCAAAGCAGGCGCGCTACCAGACTGCGCTATACCCCGCCGATTTCTACTTTCGAGTGTACCCGATTCGGCGACGACTACCGGGAAGGCGCGGAATGGTAATGTCGCCGCCGGTGTACGTCAATGCAT
The DNA here is from genome assembly GCF_035703485.1 of Dokdonella sp. GTDB lineage: Bacteria > Pseudomonadota > Gammaproteobacteria > Xanthomonadales > Rhodanobacteraceae > Dokdonella. The sequence goes on from NZ_DASSYD010000155.1 coordinate 7,312, forward strand.
GATGTCGGCGCGATCACGCTGGCAAGATGCCAAAAGCGCTCTTTGAGCGCACTCAGGGTTCTGGCAACTGGGCCAATTCCTTGCTCGCCCACTCTTTCAACCAGGCGGGATTGGTTTTCTCCTGCTGCTGGGCAATCAGATAGCTGCGGTACTCGTTTGGCTGCATTCGTTCTTTCAACTCAGCGACTGCCGTTTTCAGGCCTGAGCGCGCCGCGCCGTTATGCGAATCGAGCTTGAGCACGTCAGCGTAGGCATAGACCGCATCCTCCGCGTAGCCCCCGGCGAGGTATTCCGCACCATCCTTGAGATTGGTTTGCAGAGCAGCAGCTTGCGCGGGCTTGAGTCTCGACACCGTTAACCAGCTTTGAATCGGGTCTGCGGCAACCCACCCAATCAGAAGCACAACACTGAGCACGGCAGCCGCGATACTGCCGATCTTGCGCCAGTCTGGCGCTTCAAATGCGCGCTTGAACTGGGCTGCATCGGCAAATCGTTGTTCACGCTTGAATTCCAGTGCCTTGCGCAAGGCTTGCCATTCGACCCGAGTCAGCGACTTCGGCCGTGATGGCCGCATCTTTTCCTGGAAAGCCAGATCCGCGCGGACATGGTTGAAAGGATGAGCGCCTGCGTGCATCGCGTAGATGATGCAACCCAGCGCGTAGACGTCATCGGACGGCGTTGGCCGTTGCCGATTGAGCATCTCCAGGCTGGCGTAGTCGATGGTCAGTGCAAACAGGTCATCGGCGTCGAAAACGGTATCGTACTCACGTCGTCTGGCGATACCGAAATCGAGGATTTTCAGATTGCCTTCGCTATCAACCATCATGTTCGATGGCTTCAGGTCGGCATGTGACAGATCGCGCGAATGCGCGTAGCTCATGCCCGCAAGCATGCCGGTGGTCAGGTGGGCGCGCTCGGGCGGGGTCAGCGGATTGGCATTGGAAGCGCGCATTCGCGCGTGCAGGGCAACGCCTTCGACAACCTCCATGGTCAGATAGACCAGACCATCATCCCGATCAAAATCAAACACCTTGACGATATTCGGATGATTCAGGGATTGCGCGTTTTTCGCTTCGCGCTGCAGGGCAACAAAGGCCTTCTCAAAGCCGATCAAACTGCCGGTAATGAACTTGATGGCGACAAAAGGATCGGGATCCAGGGCTTCCATCTTGCGCAAGTCGCGCGCACGGAAGACTGCACCCATACCGCCGCGACCGAGTTCCTCGATCAGCTCGAAACGATCCCGGATGAAATCGCCGGTATTCGGAAGTTCATCACGATCAGCCGCACTTCCTGCCGTGCGGGCTGCGGAAGGTGAAGCTGAGGCGCCGGTCGCCGGCGCAGGAACCTGAATAATGCGTGGAGCCGGTGCCGAAACTGACGTTTCCAGCGGCGCTGCCGGCAGCGGCGCATGCGGCATCGAAACGCTGGTTTGCGGCATTTCGGAGGCCGCCGGTTGCGCAGACTTGTCTTGCGCCGGTTTCAGTATCCGCGTTGCACCCGCGTTTGCATCGTCTTCTTCAGCGGCAAGACGGGCGACAACCACCGTGGCACTCGCGTCACGTTCGATGATCCGTGTTGGCGCTTCGACGCCCTCATCTGGCGAATTGCCTGCATGATTTGCGCGGTCCGGCATCAGTCGGGTCGGCTGGTCCTCCGATGGATTGTCGACTGTTTTGTCTGAACCTGGCGATGCCTGGCCATCCTTCTTGTCATTACTCATCGGTCAGCGCTAGCCATTCTAGAAAATTCAAAGGGGGAATCTGACGTCGAAACGCAGTGCCCAGCGATCGACATCCTGGAAACTGAAGGTCTTCATGAAGCCCGTGTTGAAATCAACGGTACGCGTACCAATCGGTCTACTGAAACTCAACCCCAATTCCGCCGTGCCGTAACGGCGATCCGGCTCTTCCATTGACAGGGAAAGCGGCGTTTGGGTGCCATCAATATTGTTCCGGGCGAAACTCGCCAGCAAATCCTTTGATGAGCCACTATCGGCGAAAAAATAGGCTCGCAAATAGGGCCGGAAAGCACCCACCGACGTCGCAAAGGTGCGATCGAAATAGCTGCCGACCGAAAACGAGGTGCTATTCGCCTTCCTGTCTGAATAACTCAGGTTGAATTCCGAGGGGCCTGTTTCAGTGAATGAATCATAGTCGGTGCGCAAGACAGATAGCTGGGCTTGCGGCGCAATGGTCCAGGTTCCGCGCATGATCGTGTACGTCACACCAAAATTGGCCCCGAGCTGATTCACGCCCTGCTTGCCAACTGCGATATCGCGTCCGAGTGATGAATAGGCATCGCCCGCATCGTTCAATTCATACAGTTCGATCACGCGCTTCTGGGTGTAGTCACTACTCATGTAGCTCACTGAGGCATCGAGACTGAAACCGTTTGGAATCGAGTATCCGGAGTAGATATGGAGTGATCTTGAATTTGCATCCAGTGAGCCCTGATCCAGCGAATAATCGGCGCTGAATTGTGAATAGCCCAGCGCAGCACCGGCGAAGAACCGATCACTGAATCGGTAGTCCACGCCGCTGGTCAGATCCCATGTATCCGACTTGAACCCTGTGTTGGATTCGCGACGATCAGCATCACCACCGCCAACGGTACCGCTTACCCACAGTCCCAGGCGTGTTCCGCCAAGCAGGGTCCGTTTTTCTTCGTTTCGCGCAGACTCATCGTCGTCGACACTCAACAACGGCCCCAGACTGGCCAGCGAGAGCGGACTTCCATTGCTGATGAAGGTCAGGCCCCCGGCACTCACCTTGCCACCCGTGTCACCCGCCCTGAGCTCAGCGAGGCGGCCGGAAAGATTATCGAACTGCCCGGTAGCGAGAAGCGGCGCGACGAAGGCAATTGCGGTGGTTTCGTCCGGAGCAATTGCCAGAAGATTGTTTTCCAACACGACATTGGCGTTTTGCCGGACATCCGCCGGCGTATCGGGATTGACGATCAGATTTGTCACGTTCTGCGTCGCCAGACAACCCGGACTACCCGAACCACCACCCTCGGCACCGCAGAATTCCGTTGTCGCCACACTCACCTTGTTGGCGGCCGGATCGATACCCGGAATGATCTCCGCACCGTCTCGGATCAAGGCCTGACCAAGAATAGACACTGCGACCAGAGGTGCATTACTACCCGGGATCGTACCGACAATCGGCGATCCGTCCAGCTGGATCGCCTGGAATGAACCCTCGGTTCTTACGACATTGAGTGTCTGATTCTGGCTGGTTTGCCCTCCATCCAGCAGTTCAATCCGGACCGTGGCAGGTACAGGAGCGGCTGAACCGCCGGCCGCACCATCCACAAGATTAAGCAACGCCATGCCCGGTGTTGAAAGATAGTCGCTGCCGCGAACAGCCGTCCCGCCGGCGGCATCGAAAGGCACCAAAGCCGTTCCCTGCAGTCTCGAACAGGTCAATGTGACATTGAGGACGACATCAGCAGACGTATCGGTGCCGCGCTGCAGTTCGATACTGGTCACGCCATTGCGTGGCTCAACGGTAAAGGCGAAAGCGACGTTTTCATCCATGCAGGAATTGGCACCAAGGCCAACACTTCCGGCCTTGGCCACATGGCTGGTCGTCTGTCCGTTCTTGCGCACGACAACCAACTGCTGGTTGGCCCAGGACAGAGTCGGTACGAGCATGAACGCGGTAACAAGCAGCGTGCTGAAGGTGCCTGTTCGCGGCAGGTGCTTGCGAAAAATCATGGCGTTCCCCCAGCCGACAATTCAATGGAATTATTGGAAGTATCCGAATCCCCCGAGGCACTGAGCTGCATGGTAGCGGCCGAAGATCCGTTCAAGGCGACAAACACGGTCAATGCACCGCCCTGGGAAAGCTGCCCCAGAGTACAAGTGGCTCCAGAGCACTGGATACCCTGCGATTCAGGCGGACTGGGGCAGATGACGCTTGTGTTTCCTTGATCGTCGGTTGTCGTCGTGCAGGCCGACGCGTAAGGCGCCAGCAGGAACAACGACGATGCCGGAGACACCGACACCTGAGACATTGACGAGGGTGTCGGCGAGAGGTTGACCACATCAATCAAGGTCCCGGCGACTCCACCCGCACTGAAGGGGCGCGGATTCATCAAGGCAAGGTCTATCGCTTGACCGACCGGATTGCTGACACTGCAGCTTTGGCAGCTGATGTTGCTGATTCCGGTGGCACTAACCGAATTGACCACGGCGTTGGTTGCATCTGAAGCGACCGTTGCTGAAATCGTCACGCTGGTTTGTCCGGTGAAACCGGCGCCAATCGTGCAAGTCAGATTGCTGCCGGGATCGGGCGCGAGATTGTCGCAACTGACATCTGCGCTCGGCACGACACTGATGTTCGAAACTGAGCCAGGCAACACGTCACGAAGTGCCAGAGTCGCGGTCGTTGGACCGCCTGAGTTCAGCACCGAAAGCGTCCACGAAATCGGCTCACCCGGGCCCACGGTTGATCCGGCTGCTGGCGTTGCCGACTTGCTCACCACGACATCCGCCAATGGCGTAACCGGGAGGCTGGACACTGCCTGGCAACTGGAAGGATTGCACTGGATGTCCTCACCAAACAACTGGGCTCGATTGAAGACAGTACCGGTCGCCGTCGACGAAACGGAGGCGTCGACCGTGTAGGTCAGTGCCGACCCCGGTGGCAGGAACTCGATCATTTCGTTCAGAGCACCCGATCCTGATGACTGCTCGCAGTAGGCGTCGCCGCTGGCGCTGCAGGTCCAGTTGAATGATGTCAGTCCACTCAAGATCGGATCGTAGAACTGAATTGAGCTGGCGGAGACATCGCCGGTATTGGCCAACCTGACCGTGTAGCGCACGTTTCCGCCAGGCGTGAGCGAATTCCGGTCGGCCGTCTTCGTGATGCTCAGCGTGGCTGGGCCTTGTGAGCCCAACGGTGCCGATACGCTGACAAAGCACTCTGCTGGTATGCAAGCGAACTGCGGCTCTTGGGGATCCACCGTGACGCCCGCCGTGTAATCAGCCGTTGGCGGCAAGGTTTGGCCAAACTCCGGGGTAATCGTATAGGTTACCGAGGCATTGGCTGGAAACACCTCGATGTAGTCAACCAGTTCGCCGGTTCCTGACGGGCTGCAAAAGGTATTGGTTGCCATACAGGTCCACGAGGATGAGGCAAAATCCGGAGCATCGATGCCATAAACTTCAACGTTATAAACATCTGTTGGCCCAGAATTGTTGATCGTATAGGCGAAGCTTCCCGAGCCGGTTCCGTCTGGGTTGAAATCCAGGGCCAATTCGAGGGTCGGCGACCCCGTGGGCAATGAGACTGATACGCCACACGACGCGGGCACGCAATTGAAAGTGCCTTCGGGAGCGCCTCCACCAGTCTGGCCACCGGGAGTCACCTGAACCTGGTAGTCGATCGTCGACGGCAGCGTCGCGCCTACGGTTGCCGTGATCGTGTACGTCGCACCTGCTCCGGGAGGTATAAAGAAGAACGCGTCGTCCAAAGGCCCGCTCCCGGAGGGCGGGCAAAAGAACTTGCCGCCTCCACCGGTCGCCGCACAGGTCCAGGAGCTCGACGTGAAGCTCGGGGAATCAAAGCCTGAAATCTGGACGTTTTGCGCATCCCCGCCTGAATTGAAGATATCGAACGTGTAGGTAATGGTGCTATTCGGCTGGACGGTTGAAACATCAGCGCTCAGCGACAGATCCAGCTCTTCAAGACCGTTGTACACATAAAGCACTTTCGTGCAGTCCATGGGATTGCACAAAACACCTTGACCAGGATTGGCACTGACGATGAAGTCCAGTTCAGGAGGAATCGATGAAGCCGTGTTGGCCATGATGGTGAATGTCGCGACTGCGCCAACCGGCAAAAGAGGAACAAACTCATTGATTTCACCAGAGCCGGAACCAATTGTCGGGCAGACTCCCGTTGTCGAGCCGGAACAGGTCCATGACGAAGAATCGACGCCGACCGGATTGGTGGTGTTGACCTGAATGCCCTGGAGATCTGCTCCTCCGGTATTCGTAATCGTATAGGTGTAAGTGAATGTGCTGTTCGGATAGATCTCGAACTCACTGCTCGCGACATCAAGCGTAATCTCCGACATGCCCAACAGCTCGTTCGGCAAGATCGAACTGGCCAGACACGAGACCGGCGCACAGGTATCGCCTTGCGCAGGCTGAACTTGCACAACGAACTGGGCACCGGAATCGGGATGTTGAGCAATCGAGCCGTTGACGACGAAATGCATTTGGCCGACCGCAGGCTTTTCATCGCTGCTTGCCGGCTCATAAACCGGCAGCGAGGCGATGGCCTGATTGATCGGGCCAGTACCTTCGGCGGCCGGGCACTCGGCACCTGTGCAAGTCCAGTTGTTGATGGAAATGCCGGAGCCAGCCATCACATTGGACAAGGAAAACGGGCCGGAGCTCTCGGACCCGAGATTGCGCACATCGACGTTCCAGGTCGTCGAAGCGCCAGGATGGGCGATGTTCGCCGATGCGGCGACCACTACGTTGAGATTGGCGGAAGGAACATCGGTCACCGGCAATGAAAGAGTGCTGGCGCAGCCCTGATCGGCACATTTTGCCTTGGCACCCGGGGTCGTCGTGGCGATCGTCGAGATAACCGATGGCGCATCGTTTGCCAGCCTCGATTGAATCGAGTAGCGCAGGCTGGCATTGAACGCCAGCTCGGCAATGCTTGCATCGATGGCTCCGGATCCGGACGCTTGTGGACAAACCGCTCCACCAAAACCGGAGCAGGTCCAGTTCGAGTGCTGGATTCCGGCAGCCAATGGCAGGACGAGACGGGTATCGAGGGTCGGGCCACCAATGTTCTTCAAGGTCAGCGTGTGGTGAATCGCGCCACCGCGCAGGAGTTGCTGTTCGTCGGCCGATTGGGTCAGCTCAAGTTTTGGTGCGTAGCTGCTGGAGATTCGATCCACGCACGATGCACTAGCGGGCACGCCAGCCGCCTGATTGTGGCAGCGACCGTTCTGCCCCGGGATTGCAGTCAGAACGCTGCTGGCACTTTCGGGCTGCGTGTTGTCGACCTGAGCGGTGACGTGATAACGCACGCCGGACCCGCTTGGCATCTGCTTCAGTTTTGATGTGATGTTGCCGCTACCGCTGGCTTCAGGACACCCCATGCCGAGCCCGCTGCAAGCCCAGGAGATGCTGCTAACGCCACGCGGGAGAAAATTGCGCACCTGAACCAAATCGGCTTTTGCACCCAGGTTGAAGACATCGACGAAGTAGTCGACCATGCTTCCCGGAGTCAATGTACTGGCCGACATGGACTGATCGAGCGCCAGCACCGGAACCGTCGAAAACTGAGCGCTGGCAACACAGGCATGGCTGTTTGCGTCGGTTATTCCACAGCCCAGACTGGCGGAAGCCGGTGCGGTCAAGGTGGCCCGGCTGTTGACGGTTGCGGGCGGATGCGAGCCAACCCGCGCCTGGATCACATAGTTCAGGTCTGACGACGGCGCAAGCTGCGCAAACATCTCGCGAATGGCGCCTGATCCGGAGGCTTTCGGACACGCTGTCGGCGATGCGCTGCCAGCGCTGCAAGTCCAGGATTCAAACCTGCTGATGCCTTCGGGCAACGGCACATGCAAAACCACGTTTCGTGCTGTTGCTGCTGATGCGGCGTTACCGATGTTGATTCGATAGGTGACAACATCAGGGCCATTGGCGCCGAGGCTGTCAACGCTCTGGCTCAGCTTCAATCCCGCATGAGCAGGCGTCACCGAGTACAGCGCGGCACACGATCCGTCGCTTCCACCCGCCGTGCAGCGGCCCCGCGGCGATGGCGTCACAAGCAAGGCATTCGTCGCCTTGCTGGTCGCCGACGATGCAACTTGGGAAACCAGATCGTAGATCAGGCGACCGTTGGTCGGCCACGAGGCGATGGTTTGATGAATCGCACCATTGCCGCTTGCTTGCGGGCATGTGGCGCCTTCGCCAACGCAGGTCCAACTCAGGCGCGAAACGCCCGCCGCCAGCGCTGCATCCACGACACTGCCACTCGCCGAGGCGCCGCTGTTATCCAGCACAAAGCGTGTTGCGATCGAGGTCGCATCGGCGCGATAGTCTTCGCTTCGACTGACAAGAAGGTTCGCCGACGTTGCGAGGATGCTTCTTGCTGTGCATGGCGAGGACTGGTTGCTCATCGCGCCATTACTGGTGATGACGCAACTGCCGCCATACGGCGGAACGGCAACGACGGCCTGGACGATACTTGCGGGCGCATCCGCCGCCACGGTCGCGGTGACATCAAAACTTACGCTGCCTCGCGAGAAGTTTCCCAGCACCTGGTTGATCGATCCCTGTCCGGTTGCTTCAGAACACGCGCCGACGTTTGAATGACAGCGCCAGCTACTGTTGACCAGCCCATTGGGCACCGGACTGCGCAAGACGGTTCCGCCGCTATCTGCCTGCGTGCTGACCGTGTGCGCTGAAATCGTGTACCTGACTTGCTCACCCGGATTTCGCGCTGCCGCCTGCGAACGAATATTCAGAATGACACCGGGACCCGTTGCCAGACTCAGACTCGAACGACAGGGCGCCGTTTCCGCGTTTGCGCAGCGTGCTTCGCCGACCAGATCCGTTTTTGCCGAAATTTCGACGAACGCCGGAGCTGAATCGCTGACATTCGCCCTGAACACATACTCCAGTGTCGAGTTCGAGCCGAGTCCCTGCAAGGATGCGTCCAGGGCACCGCTGCCAGCGCTGCTTGAACATTGACTGCCTGCTGTCGCCGAACATGTCCATGCCAGATTGTTCAAGCCAGAGGGAACAGGGACAGACAAGCGATTTCCGCTATCGCCGCCTCCTCCCTTGTTGTGGACACGGACAACAAACTGAGTAGCTGCCCCGGCGACCAGAGCTTGACCTGGCGCCTCAACCTTGACGGCAATATTTGCCGACGAGGCGGACGGCGTTGCTGCGAAAACCGACATGGGCAGAGTGAAGGCCAAACCGGTGAGCAACGCCCTGGAGCAGGTGAGAGCGCATGAACGCAGCGCGATCGACCTTGTCCTGACAGTCATGTTTTTCCCCTATTTTACACGCTTCATTTTAAATAAGATCTAGAAACAGCTGCCTGCGAAGTGAGCTTCAATGCGGGATGCAACATCCACAAATTCACCACGATCGCTCTATTGAAAAATAATGTGGCAGACCATTCCAAGCCTCGTCCTGTCAAACAAGCCGCGGCGCCGATCAGGGCGCGCTCGGCTTCGTATTCTCATCAGCCCTGATCGGGCGCTGCTCTCGGCACCAGGAAAAATGCGCCTCCCGCATCACCCGCTTCACGCACTTTCTTCAGATCAGGAGTCTGCACCAGCCCGATGCGCTCCGCACTGGCCTGAACCGGTGCCTTCAATGCTTCCTCAAGACCGGTCTGAGTCAGAATTCGATCATTGTCACGCAACACCTTGAGCAATGCAGATGCAAAAACGGAGTGGCCGTCGCCGGCCTGGTCGAGTACCGGGCTCAGGCCTCCGGAAGAAAGCACATATCGCGCCTTGCGGCTCATGTAGCCACTTGGAATATCCTTGCGATACTCGGCAGGGCCGCCGTTATAACTGCTTACTGATCCTGACAGGGCACTGCCAAAACACGAATCGGCGATAACGAGAATGCTGCGCGCCTTGAACATGGCGAGGAACTCAGCCAGGGTTTCAGTTGGCAGCGCCGGGCTGCGCTCCGCTTGACGCGCGTCCAATGGCAACCAGAAACCACGCTGCGCAGCGTTCAACACGCCATGCCCGGCGAAATAGATCAAGACGTTGTCATTCGGGCCAATCTGGGTCGATAGCTGGACGATGCCGCCGACGATCGAACTGAAATCGGCATCAAGCAGGGTCGTGGTCTGGAATCCGTAGCGCTGCTTGAGCACATCCGCGATTGCGCGGGCGTCACTGATCGGGGTCTTCAGTGGGTCATAGCTGGTGTAGTTCTGCACGCCAATGATCAGCGCGTGATATTTGCCGAAATTGATGCCATCTGCAGCGACTGATGCAGCCGTTGGAGCAGACGTTTCAGGAATGGTCACGCTGCGTGTGGCCAGCCCGCCCGGTGTCTCATTCTTCGGCGCGGCACTCAACGCGGTCAATTGACGATCCGCGTCGGCTTGCTGATTCATCGCCTTCTTGAGTTTTTCCTGCAATGCCAGCATTTTTCTGGAGTCTCGCTTGCGGCTGGCGTTCTCGGACTTCAACGCTGCTACTTCACCCTGTAACCGGGTCACTTCGGATTCTGCAGCGGAACGCTGGTCTGCGAGCTCCTGGCGCAAGGCCGCGTTTTTCTTTTCGACCTCGGCAACACGGGAATCCGCCTCCTTGCTGCTGACCAGGTCGTTCCCGGTAATACCCATCGCCTCGCGATAGAGATTGACCGCACCAGCCTCATCGACCGGCATGCCGTGGCCACTCTCCATCATCGCGGCAAGCGAAAGCTTGGCTTCATTGGATCCTGAGGCGGCCGCCTTGCGGTACCACTTGGCTGCCTCCTCGTAGTCGGGCATCGTATCCATGCCCTTCTCGTAGATCTGGCCGACATAGAACTGTGCCGTGGCATCGCCGCCCTTGGCCTTGTCCATCCATACCGCGAGGCTGGATTTCATGCTGGCACGGTCATAAGCGGTGTATTCGCCGCCGCGCATGGCGCAAAGCTGGGCGGTGGTCTTTACCGGCAACCGCGGCCCCATGTACGACATCGCCCCGGAACGACGCATCTGTCCCGGGAGCAGGCAGTCAACAACCATCATCGAATCGATCGGCTGGACGCCGGCGAGCGCGCCGTTGTTGCTTACGTAGGGTTGCCAGGACTCTGCAGCGTGTGCAGTGGATCCGGTGAAGAGAACCAGCGCGATTGCCGCGCAGGTAGTTGAAAACTTCATGGCGCATTCTCCGGGTGGAATGAATTCAAATACGATCAAACCGGGAATCTGGATGCACATTAAAACGCAAACTGCGGCTCTGTGCTCGTATTCGAAAAAAACTTCGTTTTCCGAGACCCTGTCGAGATTTTGGCGACCGCATCAATCGTCCTCCCAAAGTCCAGCATTTCCAACGGCTTGCGATCGCAACTCGGGTATTTTTACCGCGTCGACAGCAGACCATACCTTGAGTGCATCGTTCGTCGCCGCAACATCATGCACGCGCACGATGGACGCACCATGTTGAACC
>NZ_DASSYD010000015.1:0-7514 GCF_035703485.1 Dokdonella sp.
GCGCCATCGCGACCCAGCATGCGTCCGGCACCAAGGATGCCGGCACAATTGACCGCGACGTTGAGGCTGCCGAGGAAATCGCGTGCTGCGGCAACATTGCCGCGCACGCCCTCTTCGTCGGTAACATCCGTGCGCAGGAAAGTGGCCTTGTCCTTGCCCAGTGCATCGACAGCTGCTGCACCTTTTTCGTCGTTGACGTCGAACAGGGCGACCTTGCCGCCGTGAGCGACGACATGCTCGGCGACGCTGAGGCCGAGTCCGGATACGCCACCGGTAATGACGGCTTTGACGTTTTGAAGTTGCATGTTTCCTCCACGGGTGCGCGCTGGATAGCTCGCGCAAAGATTGCGGATTCTACTAGCAGCCTGTCGGACTTTGCCGGTTGAGGCGAGAATTCGGCTGGGCGAGGCCAGATTTCCGACGGTTTGCTGGCCCATCATGGTTCTGACAGGCTGTCAGGTTCGGCTACAAGTCGAGCAAGCTGCTGAAACTTCGTTGCTTGCCACTGAGCGGATCGTCAAAGGCCAGCGAGCGGGCCAAAAGCTTGAGCGGGCGGCTGAAGTTGTCGTCGGAGAGCGCAGTCAGCTCCGGATAGAACGGGTCATTGAGGATCGGTGCGCCGAGTCCGGCCATGTGCACGCGCAGTTGGTGTTTGCGACCCGATACCGGTTTCAGCAGATAGCGCCAATTTTCGTCGCCACGCTCGATCACGCCGATCTGCGATTCGCTGTTCGCTGCGCCATCCACTTCCTGCATGCGAAAAAACGGTTCGCCCCGTACGATCCGCGATCGACGAAGCAGCGGAAAACAGTGGTCCGGCAGAGCAGGCGCGATCGCTTCATAAGTCTTCTCGATCCGTCGCTCGCGGAACAAGGCCTGATAGCGCGAACGGCTTGCCGGATTGGCCGAAAACATGACCAGGCCGGCCGTGCCTCGATCAATGCGATGCAAGGGCACCAGATCGGGGTTGCCAAGTTCGCGAATCAATCGACGCAGCAGGGTTTCCTCGACAAACCTTCCGCCTGGCATGACGGCGAGGAAATGGGGCTTGTCAGCGATAACCAGATGCTCGTCGGCATGCATGATTTTCGCCTTGAATGGAATCGCGGTTTCGTTGGCAACTTCGCGAAAATAGCGAACCGTCATTCCTTCCCGGTAGGGCGTGTCGATGGCCACCGGCAACCCGCGCGAATCGAGCACGCGCGAATGTTCAAAGCGGTCCTTCCACAAGGCATGGCTCACTCTGGAGAAGTGGGCGCACAGGCACTCGAACACCGTCTCCCAGGGGCCGGGTGGCAAGTGCAGGGTGCTCGAACCAGTGAGCTTGCCTGGAAATGGCGGAGCGGATGAAAGCATCAGGCTATTATGCCGCCAGCATCCAGCGGCGCAGGAGCCTCAATCCATGTGGGAAGAAATTGGTTCGACTCTGGTCCAGGAGTTTTCGGATATCCCGGACGTTGCCGAACTGACCCGATTGTCCATTCGACTTTTGCTGGCTGCGATTCTTGGTGGCTTGCTTGGGTTCGAGCGCGAAACCAAGGGCAAGGCTGCAGGAATCAAGACGCACATGTTCGTGGCACTCGGTTCGGCCATCTTCATGATTGTTCCATTGCAGATCGGTGTCGAAGTGGGTGATCTCACGCGAGTCATCCAGGGCATGGTGACGGGCGTCGGCTTTCTCGGTGCCGGCACGATTCTCAAGGGTCGTAGCGAAGACAGCGTCAAGGGTCTGACTACGGCGGCGGGCTTGTGGATGACTTCGGCGATCGGCATGACGGTCGGGCTCGGTCAGGCCGGCTCGGCCGTGCTGTGTACGCTGTTCGCATTGATCGTTTTCGGAGTCATGCCGCGTCTGATGCGACTCGTCTTTCCCGCGCAAGGTCATCGTGGAGATGCGCCATGAGCCATCTGCTCCTCAACCTTCGCCACGTCCCCGATGACGAGATCGCCGAGATCCGTGAACTCCTCGATCAGCATCACATCGCGTTTTACGAAACCGAACCGAACCGCTGGAGTATTTCGGCTGGCGCCATCTGGATCAGGGACGATAACGAGAGTACTCGAGCCAAAGAACTTTTGACGAGTTACCAGCAGCAGCGCGAATCTCGCGCCAAGGCTGAGTTCGAGAGCGCAAAACGCGATGGCACGGCGGAAACCTTCTGGTCACAGATGCGTAGCCAGCCGGCGCGTTTGATCATGATCCTGTTTGGCGCTGCACTCTTCGTCGCTCTGAGTTTGTGGCCATTTTTGCTCGCTGCTTGATCATCGACATCAGATGCCGCCGATGAAGTCTCGCTTGCCGAGTTCGACGCCGTTGTGGCGAAGGATGGCGTAGGTCGTTGCGGTGTGGAAATACATGTTCGGGATGACGAATCCGAGAAGATAGGTTTGCCCGTCGAAATTCATTTCGTGGCCTCCGATTGTCAGGTTGATCTTCTTGTCCTCGCTGCCATCGATCTTCTCGGCTGCGACCGATTTCGCAAACTCGATGGTCTTCTGGATACGCGCCAGCAACTCCTCGAAACGGGTCTCATTGTCCTCGTAGACTGGACGCTCGATACCGGCCAGTCGCGCGACGCCGCCGTTGACCAGATCAGTGGCGATCTGAATCTGGCGCGAAAGCGGGAACATGTTCGGGTACAGGCGCGAGCCAAGCAGAACCGATGGTTCGATTTTTTGCTGCTCGGCGTGGGCGGCAGCCTTGGTGAGAATATTGGAGAGGTTGTCGAGCGCGCGGACGAATACGGGAACGGAAGCTTGATACATCGAAAGGGACATGGCTGACTCCAGGGAACGGTTGACAAGGGTTCGCTCCAACACGGTGGAGGCGTTCCAGGACCAAACAAGGGGCCGAACCGGGTTGCGCCGTGCGATCATGACGCATGAATGCATTTACCTCGCTGCCCCTCGCCCCGCCATTGCTCAGTGCACTGGCCGCGCTCGATTACACCGAAATGACCCCCGTGCAGGCCCTGAGTCTGCCGCCGATTCTCGACAACAAGGATGTGATTGCCCAGGCGCCGACCGGCAGCGGCAAAACCGCCGCATTCGGGCTTGGACTGATCGCGAGGCTCGATCCGACCTTGGCCAGCGTGCAGGCGATCGTCCTGTGTCCAACCCGCGAGCTCGCCGATCAGGTCAGCAAGGAAATCCGTCGCCTCGCCAGCTTCATTCCGAACATCAAGCTGCTGACCTTGTGCGGAGGCATTCCGTTGCGCCCACAACTGGCCTCGCTGACGCATGCGCCACATGTCGTCGTCGGTACGCCCGGGCGCATTCAGGAGTTGATCGATCAGGGTGCCTTGTCGCTGGGCGATGTGCGCGTATTCGTCCTTGATGAAGTTGATCGCATGCTCGACATGGGCTTTCAGGATGCGATCACCAGTCTGCTCAAGCAGAGCCCGAAATCACGCCAGACGCTTTTGTTCTCGGCGACGATCCCCGAGGAGATCCGCAAGATCAGCCGCAGCCTGCAGCGCGATCCGGTGGAAGTTGCCACCGACGTCGGTGCTGATCTGCCCGAGATCGAGCAGCAATTTTTCGAGATTGATGCGCCGCGCCGCTTCGACGCCTTGCTGCGCCTGCTGACGACGTACCGCCCGGAATCGACGCTGATTTTCTGCAACATGCGCCGCGATGCCAGAGAGCTCGCCGATGGCCTGAGCCAGCGCGGGTACTCGGCGTTGGCTCTGCATGGCGATCTCGAACAACGTGATCGTGACGAGGTGCTGATGCGCTTCGTCAATCGCAGCTGCGCGATCCTCGTTGCCACTGACGTTGCTGCGCGCGGACTCGATATCGAGGATTTGCCGGCCGTCGTCAACTGGGAAGTATCGACCGATCCGGACGTGCACGTGCACCGAATCGGTCGTACTGGACGGGCAGGGCGCAAGGGTCAGGCCTGGAGTCTGGTTGCGGCCGCTGAAATGCCGCGCATCGCGCCGATTGAAACGCGCACCGGGCAAACTGTTCACTGGTCGAACCTGCCCTCGATGAGTGACTCCGCCGCACCGATCAAGGCCACGATGAGCATGTTGTGCATCGATGGCGGACGCCAGGAAAAAGTGCGCCCCGGCGACATCCTTGGAGCCTTGACCGGTGATGCCGGAATTGCGTCTGATGCAGTCGGCAAGATCGGCATTTTCGCCACCCGATCCTATGTCGCGATCCGCCGCGATCAGGCTGCGATGGCGCTCAAGCGTTTACGCGACGGCAAGATCAAGGGGCGCAAATTTCGCGTGCGCGCGATCGACTGAAATTCAGCTCAGGCTGAGCAGCCGCCAACTGATGATGCCCATGCCCAGGGCTAGCAGCAGCAGGACGACCGCCGTCAGATTCAGCCCCTGACGAATTTTCATCGCCGCTGCGCCGCGTCGAACCGGCGTATCGCGAAGTACGCGAACTCCCGGCAACGGCCATTGCTCGAAGGTCTTGATCAAGGTCGCCTTGCGCGCTGCATACCAGGCGAGAAAGCCGAGGCAGATGGCGCTGCCGGTCAGGGCGATGCCGATCAGTCGACGCAGACGCAGGATCAACTGGTCGGTGCCGGGAATGTCGGCAATACCGCTCAGCCATTGCTGGAAAAAGTACACGGTAGCAATGGCCATCAATACCGCGATGCCCAGAACAAGCATCGTCTGGCGGCGCAGACCGGGATCGGCGCGGATCATGTCTTCGCTCACGTTCACCTCCCTGAATTTCGTTGTCGAGCATAGCGGTGTTGTGACCGATTCGCCCTGCCGTATATCGCCGAATCACTGCGCCGGTCTATCCTTGTCGGATGAAAAAGCCGATTACGACTCTGATTCTGGTCTTGCTGGCCGCGCTGGTGCTGGCTGCTTGCCAGAGTAACCCCGCCCGCAAGTCTTCAACAGCGCCTTCAACGTCCAGCCAGCGCGCCTGGTTTGACGGCGAGTACGACAACCATGAACAGGTGGTGCAAGCGCAAGGTCGCAGCGTGCCGCGCGTCCGATTCGAGATTACGCCTCTGCAAAAGCCCGGCTGGTACGTGTGGCGAGTTGATCAGTCTGGCAGCAGCGTTCTGACTGCGACCTGGGTCATGCGCTCACTCAAATCGGTCGACGGCACACTCGAATTGACGCCGTATCGCTCGCTGGCTGAATCTCCATTGCTCGGCAAGGACTTCGATCAAAAGCAGTGGATCGCACTGGATGCCTGCGCATTGCATGGAGCGGCGACAAGCAACGGGCTTGAGGTTCGTGCCGATCTGGCCAGTTGCCAGACTGTCGCTCCCGGCGTTGGCCCATCGGCGGCGCTGCTGCCTCTGTCGATCTCGCATGATGGTGATTCCCTGCATGTGCGTCTGTACGCCGATCAGGCGCGCGGCCCGGACGCGCGCGTCGATGCGCGCAAGATTCGCTGGTATTCAGGTTGGGCAGCAATCAATGGGGCCGGTCCGGACGCCCGGCCGGAGAGCACGGATTGGCACATGAACCGCGACCTGCGCATCAGCAACGAAGGTGGCAAAGCTGCATTGAAATGGCGCGATGGACAGAATTCCGGGTATTCACTGGAACTCGAGCGTGCGACCTATCGCGATGGCAATGTGCAAGTGGTGAAACTGTCGGTGATCGACGATGCCAGCGGACGAGTCCTTGCCTATTCCTGGGCCAATCCGGAAGCCACGCGCATTGGTATCAATCTGGGTTGGGTCCAGGTTGGCCTGGATAGCGCGTCCCCCGTTGCTCCGCATTGAGAACCTGCCAATGAAGGAACAGCCATTGACCTGGAGCGAGTTCGAGCGCGTCGTAATGGTCGCCGGCACGATCACGCGGGTTGAGGTATTCCCCGAGGCACGCAAGCCCGCCTACAAGGTCTGGGTCGATTTCGGCCCGCATGGCGAGCGCAAGACCAGCGCACAGATTGCAGCCCTGTATTCGCCGGAAGATCTGATCGGTCGACAGATTGTCGGCGTGATCAATTTTCCCGAGAAGCAGATCGGCCCATTCCGCTCACAATTTCTGCTGACCGGATTTCCGACCGATGACGGTGTTGTCATCACGACACTAGAGCGTGCCGTGCCGAATGGAACGCGTTTGGCTTGATGTTGAGCGGTGAGCGGTGAGCTTTTAGCGGTTAGCGGTAAAAGCAGGGTATCGAGCAACTTCCGATCATGGTTTCCTTCGGCAGGCTCAGGACGGGCTCGGCTCACCACGAACGGAAGTTGTGCATGCCCTGCGCTTGCTCAAACCCCAACAAGCGCAACGCTCTTTCCGCTCACCGCTCACCGCTCACCGCCACCACTAGAGCGCCTCGAAGATTCCCGCAGCACCCATGCCGGTGCCAATACACATGGTCACCATGCCGTATTTCTGCTGGCGACGGCGCAGGCCGTGGATCAGGGTCGCCGCGCGGACTGCACCGGTCGCGCCCAGCGGATGACCGAGGGCAATGGCACCGCCGAGTGGATTGACCTTGCCGGGATCGAGGCCGACATCCCGAATCACTGCCAGCGCCTGGGCGGCGAAGGCTTCGTTGAGTTCGATCCAGTCCATTTGTTCCCTGGTCAATCCGGCCAGCTTGAGTGCTTTTGGAATCGCCTCGATCGGGCCGATACCCATGACTTCGGGGCGTACGCCAGCGACGGCGAAGGAGACGAAGCGGGCGATCGGGGTCAAGTTGTATTCCTTGATCGCCTTCTCGCTGGCCAGCATCAGCGCGCCGGCGCCATCGGACATCTGCGAGGAGTTGCCCGCGGTGACGCTGCCGCCGGCCTTGAACACGGTACGCAACTTGGCCAGGCCAGCGGCACTCGTGTCCGGGCGCGGGCCTTCGTCGGTATCGATCAGGCGACTGTCAGTCTGGATCGAGCGGCCGGCCAGATCCGGGTAGTGATCATCAAGCTTGAATGGCACGATCTCATCCTTGAACGCGCCGGCCGCAATCGCGGCCAGCGCCTTCTCGTGCGAGCCGAGAGCGAACGCATCCTGATCCTCGCGGCTGACTTTCCATTCACTGGCGACGTTCTCGGCAGTGATGCCCATGCCGTAGGCGATGGCGATGTTCTCATCGGTGAAAGCGATCGGGTTCATCGCGATCTTGTGGCCCATCATCGGCACCATGCTCATGCTCTCGGTACCACCGGCGAGCATCAGATCGGCATCGCCGGTGCGGATGCGATCGGCAGCCAGGGCAATCGCCTGCACACCGGAGGAGCAGAAGCGGTTGATCGTTTGCGCGGGAACGCTGTTCGGCAAATCGGCCAGCAGCGCACCAATGCGGGCCACGTTCATGCCTTGCTCGGCCTCGGGCATGGCACAACCGATCACCACGTCGTCGATGCGCGCGGGATCGATACCCGGCGCGCCGGCGACTGCGGCACGGATCACATGGGCGAGCAGATCGTCCGGACGGGTATTGCGAAACACGCCACGCGGCGCCTTGCCAACCGGTGTACGCACGGCGGAGACGATGTAGGCGTCTTGTAGTTGTTTGGACATGTGTGACTCCAGAAGCGGGATTCGAAATTCGGAATTTGGGATTCGTAAGGGCGG
>NZ_DASSYD010000008.1:0-24983 GCF_035703485.1 Dokdonella sp.
ATGGTTTTCGGTGCCGCCTGAAACGATCTTGTAGCCGCGTGCGATCAAGGTTTTGGCCATTGCCTTGGCGTTGACCACGACTTGAGCCTGATAGGTCTTGAACTCCGGGCTCAGCGCTTCGAGAAAAGCCACCGCCTTGGCCGCGATCACATGCATCAGCGGCCCGCCCTGGATGCCGGGGAAGACAATCGACTGCAGCTTTTTCTCGCGCTCTTCGCCGAGGCCCTTGGCGATCACGAAACCACCGCGCGGTCCGCGCAGGGTCTTGTGCGTGGTTGAAGCGACGACATGTGCGTGCGGCACCGGATTCGGATAGACGCCTGCGGCAATGAGTCCGGCCACATGGGCCATGTCAACGAAGAAAATCGCATCGACCTTGTCGGCGATCTTGCGCATGCGCGCCCAGTCGACAACCTGCGAGTAGGCGCTGAATCCGCCGACCAGCATTTTCGGCTGGTGCTCGATGGCCAGACGCTCGACTTCGTCGTAATCGATCAGGCCGTTCTCATCGACGCCGTACTGCACGGCATTGAACAACTTGCCCGAGATATTCGGCTTGGCACCGTGGGTCAGATGGCCGCCGTGGGCGAGACTCATGCCGAGGATCGTGTCACCGGGCTGGAGCAAGGCCAGATACACGGCCTGATTGGCTTGCGAACCGGAATGCGGCTGCACGTTTGCATAGTCAGCGCCAAACAGCTTCTTGAGACGCTCGATGGCAAGGCGCTCGGCGACATCGACATGCTCGCAACCGCCGTAATAACGCTTGCCCGGATAGCCTTCGGCGTACTTGTTGGTCAGCACAGAACCCTGCGCTTCGAGCACGCGCGGGCTGGCGTAGTTCTCGGAAGCAATCAACTCGACATGATCTTCCTGACGCTTGGCCTCGGCAGCGATGGCAGCGGCCAGCTCAGAATCGAAACCCTCGATACGCAAATCCCTGGAAAACATCGACAATCTCTCGGCAGTCATGACGGAACATGCATATTACCGCGTTGCAGCATGTTTCATGGAATAGGTGGCCATTCGGCCAGTTGGGACAGGTCCAGTCTGATCAGCTTCTGTTCGTGGTGCGTCGAGACACGAAACAGTCGAATGGCTTGCATTCCATTACCTTTGGACCTTTAAGGCACGCTCCTTCGTCGCGCGGCAGGGGTGCCGCGCCGCTGCGCGGCGTGCCTTTGAAGCATAGGGTCACTGGGGCCCTGGCTGCGCAGGGGCGACGTGAGGTAGTCAACAGACAGCCCTAACGCTCAGGCGCCAGCAATTCCATAGCCATGACCAGCGCATCCTCGCGCCCGCGTTTCGCCGGGTAATAGTTCGGTCGTCGCCCGATCTCATTGAATCCGGCGCTATCGTAGAGGGCGACTGCGTGGTGGTTCGAAGGTCGCACTTCGAGAAAAACACGTTCGGCGCGGTGCCAGCGGGCCAGATCGAGCAAGCGGGCAAGGATGCGGCGACCATGGCCTCGACCCTGTTCGATCGGAGCCACGCAGATATTGAGCACATGTGCTTCGCCTCCTGCCACCGACAAGACCCCGTAGCCGATCAGTTCGGCCGAGCGTTCAAGCACCCAGCATTCGTAGCCGGCGGCGAGACAATCCCGGAATATGGCCAGCGTCCACGGGTGCGGATAGGCACTCAGCTCGATGCGCGAGATCGCTTCGAGATCCTGCGTGCGCATGGCACGGAAGCTTGATATCGATTCCTGGAGATTGGCGACCATGGCGGCAGGCGATCAGGCATCAGTCGGGCGTCGCACCTGCGAACGCGAGAGACGCTTGATCTCGCCCCACAAGGCACGCTTGGCGTCGGCACTCTGTGCAAGTGCTTTTGGCTCGTGGCTGACGATCCAGCTGATCGCGTTCTGGCGCTGCGCTGGCATGTCCGCACCCAGCGATCGCGCGAGTGACTCGCCAAGGACGATCAGCGCGCGCGCTGCTTCAATGGAATCAGCTTGACCCGACGAGGCTATGGCTGCTTTGAGACGGGACATGCGCAGACTGCGCAAAAGATCTGCGAGCAAGCGCGGATGCGATTGTTCTGCACAAAGGAGCAGCACATCGGCATGCGTCACCGCAGCGCTTTGCTCGCTTGACGCACGATCGGTTCTGCCTGATGTCGGCTGCGCCGCTATCGATGCCGATGCAGGTGGCGCTTCCTCGGCAACTTCGCCACGCGGAACGTAGACGTCGACTCCGATTTCCGTGAGCAATCGCAGACTGTAATCATCGAGCATGCTCGTAGGCCTCGCTTTCGAGCAGATCGGTGTGGAACCTGACGAAAATCTGGTCGACTGCGCTCGACAAGGCGATGACGGTCGCGCCCAGGCTGTGATCTGCTGCATCGACATCGGCATGGTAGATCTCGTCAAGCTGCGGCGTGCCATCAGGTCGATCGACACGCAAACGCAAGACGACACTGGCAATGAAGCCGCCGCCGACGCTCGGCACGCGCTCGAAGCGAAAGATGCTGCCACTGATACGCAGCGCAGCCTGGCTCGATGCCAGCTTGTCGGTCACCAGCGGTGCAATGGCCGCATCACGCAGTTCGATGAGCAAGCGACGCTGCAAGGCGCGGGTCGGCGGATCGGTCCACAACTGATAGTGGAACTGGCGCAATTCGGCGCCGGTGGGATCAAGCGCGTAGACCAAAGCGCGATCGGCATACAGGCCATCCGCGGCAAACAGGTTGACCACGATGGGCGTATTGAACACCGGTGTTTCGCTGACCGGCAGGGTCTGCGCCTTGCTCATGCGGAAATAGGTGTGATCGGGCGCACCGGGTACATTGCCGCAAGCCACAAGGGTCAGCGCCAGCATTGCTGCAATCAGAATTCTCATTCGCTATCGTCCTCCAGCTTGTCCGGCTCCGGAGAGCGCAGCAGTTGTCCGGGATTGCGTCGAATCTCGCGGCTGAACTCATCGAGGTTGCGCGTCGCCGACTCGAGATGATGGGTGATCACATCCATGCGGCTCGACAAGCTGGCCATGACGGTCGCCAGATCAGTTACCGCGCCGCGAATGTCGCCACGATTCTCGCGCGCCATGTCGGCCAGTTCACCGACAGTCTGATCGAGCGTCTTGCGCGTCTCGCGCAACTCGCCACTGAGCCCTTGCACATTACCAAGGATGCCAGCGACCGCAGCACGATTCTGTGGCTTGAGCAAATCGTCAAGTGCACCGGATGCATCGTTGAGTTTGGCCAGCAGGGCCTGTGCCTGGCCGAGAATTTCAGGCGCGTTGTCATCGAGCGAGCCGGTGATCGAGTCGACACGCTGCGCAAGCATGGCGATCATCGGCGAGATCTGATCACGAGTCAGCGTGGACACCTGTCCGGCGAGTTCGCCAACCGCAGCAAAGATGTCAGCATTCTCGACACCCTTGATCTCGGCGCCTGGCGCAAGCACCTGCTTGCTGCTGCCTTCCTTGATGCCGATCGACATGTCAGCCAGCAGGCCGCTGGATTGCAGGCGCGCGATGCTGTCTTTCGGGATCGTCCAGTCCTGCTTGACCGAAATCGTCACCTTGTAGCGGGTGCCGCTGGCATTGCGTTGTGGCTCGATATCGCCGACGTCGCCGATGCGGTAGCCCTCGTAGAACACCGGCGCACCGTAGCGCAGGCCGGTGACATTGCGGTACTCGACGAAGTAGTCGGTGGATGCACCACTGCGCCCGGTGATCAGGGCAAGGCCGACCAGCAGCAGTATCAGGGCCACCGATACCACTGCACCGACCATCACATAGTTGATCGTGTCTCGCTTCACCAGAACATTCCCCTCGCTCGTGGTCGCATTCTAACGTCGGATCGAAAATCGATGCATGCAAGTCGGGTCATGCATCTTCCCCGACCAGACGACGCAGGTACTCATCGGCATCGACCTGCACCTCGCGTGGACGCCGATTGAGCAGATCCTGGATGCGCTCGTTGTCGGCCGCGCGCACCTCGGCTGTGGTGCCGGTCATCAGCACATCGCCCTGATCAAGCACGGTAATCGTGTCGGCGATCTTGAACGCGCTTTCCAGCTCATGAGTGACCACGACGATGGTCATGCGCAAGGCATCACGCAAACGCAGGATCAATTCATCGAGCTCGGCCGAAACCACCGGATCAAGCCCGGCCGATGGCTCATCAAAAAACAGCAGGCGCGGATCCATGACGATGGCCCGGGCCAGCGCCGCGCGCTTGATCATGCCGCCGGAAAGCTGGCTCGGCATCAGATCCTGAAAGCCGCCAAGATTGACCACTTCGAGCTTGATCCGGCTCATGATGCGGATCGTCTGCTCATCCAGCTTGGTGTGCTCGCGCAGCGGCAAGGCGACGTTGTCGCCGACCGTCATCGAGGTCAGCAGGGCGCCACCTTGAAATGACACGCCGATACGCTTGCGCACATCAAGCTTCTCGCGATCATTGGCGTTGGCCAGGTTGGTGCCGAACAGCTTGACCGTCCCCGACACCGGCCGATTGAGACCGAGCATATGCCGCAGCAACGTGCTCTTGCCCGAACCAGAACCGCCCATGATTACGCGGATTTCGCCTGGCTGAACGCTGAAATCGACCGCATTGAGGATGCGCCGCTTGCCGTACCAGGCTTCGAGCTTCTCGACTTCGATGAGGGGGGCCGGAGTTTCCATGATCACCGATTCAGGAAAAACGAAAAGATCATGTCGGCGACGATGATCCAGCAGATCGACAGCACCACCGAACGGGTTGTCGCCCGACCGACACCTTCGGCTCCGCCAGTCACCGAGAATCCGGTACTCACGCCGATCAGCGTGATCAGCAGGGCAAACACGAAACTCTTGGCGATGCCCTGGCCGATGTCCCCCGGCGTCAGCAGCGACATCGTCTGCAGCATGTAAGCGGTTGGCGTGACATCGAGCGCCGGTGCGCTGTACAGCGCCGCACCAAAGATCGCCACCGCATCGGCGAAGACGGTCAGCAGCGGCAACATGATCAGCATGGCGATCAGCGCTGGCGCGACCAGATAGCGCACCGGATCGATACCGATCACCGCCAGCGCATCGACTTCCTGGGATACCGTCATCGAGCCGATGCGCGCAGCCAGCGCCGAACCCGAGCGCCCTGCAACGAGGATGGCGGTGATCAGCGCACCGAATTCGCGGGTGACGGATTTGGCCACGGCAATGACCACCTGTGACTGCGCGCCGAATTCACCGAGTGCCGAAACAAACTGGATACCGAGCATGATGCCGACGGTGAAGGCGAGCAGGCAGACGATCGCCAGCGCGTCGACACCCACCTGACGCATCTGTTCGACCACCGCACGCAGGCGCAGGGGTTGTCCAATGCGCCAACCGAAGGCGGCGAGATAAATCGACTCGATCAGCAACATTGCCGCATAGCCGATACCGCTGAGGGCCTCGACCGAACTCCGGCCTATCTTTGCGAGGGGTCGGGTCAGCGCTTCCACGTGGCCTAGCCGGTGACTTCGGGGATCGCGTCAGCATCGGCGACGATCGGGAACACCTGATCGAGTCGCGCCAACTCGAGCACGGCACGCACGGCATCACTGACCGCAACGAGGGCAAAGCCGCTGCCCTTGGATCGTGCACCCTGGAAACCTTCAACCAGGGCCGCGATACCGGAGGAATCGATGTAGCTGACCTCACTCAGGACCACACCCACGCGCCGACTCTTCTGCAGCGCATCGAGTACGGCTTCGCGCACCTGCTGTGACCAGGACAGATCAACTTCGCCAGTCAAGCGAATCAAGGTACATCCATCAACTGTTTCAGACTTGATCGCATTCATTCCCGGTCTTCCCCATTATTCTTCTTGACAGTAATTTTCTTGTGCATGATCAAGCGATTGCCGCGATCATCCGGTCGCTTCTGCAGAACCCAGTCGTCCATGACGGTATCGATCAGGGCAACCCCCAGCCCGCCAC
Organism: Dokdonella sp.; assembly: GCF_035703485.1. GTDB lineage: Bacteria > Pseudomonadota > Gammaproteobacteria > Xanthomonadales > Rhodanobacteraceae > Dokdonella. The sequence goes on from NZ_DASSYD010000008.1 coordinate 5,912, forward strand.
TGCGACATTCACCGAGAGGCTTGGCGCGTACCCTGCCCGGATCGACTGATGGTGCCGAGTCGAGCAAACGGAACTCAAGCTTGCCATTTTCACTGGTAACACGCAGATCGATGTCGCCGGAATGCTCCGGCCCATAGGCGTGACGGATGATGTTGCAACACGCTTCATCCACGGCGAGCACGAGTTTATCCCGAATGCCTGTTTCCACGCCGGCATCATCCAGCGCACCACGCAAAAGCGAGCGGATTTCGCGCATCTGTTCCGGCTGTGCCGGGAAACACCGCTTGAGCAGAATTTCCGGACCATGTACCTGCATGCGTTCAATCAGCAACAAAGTGGTGTCATCAACCAGACGCAATTGCTTTAGCTCGGAAAAAATCCCGCGCAATCGAGGTTCGGCAGATGCGCCGGCATGCCGACTGATCAGCTCCCTGACGCCTTCCGAACCAATCGTGCGCCGTTGCGCATCGCGCACATCGGTCACCCCATCGGAGAAGCAGTAGAGTGAAGCACCCTTGAGGTCGACGACCTGCGACTCGAACTTCATGTCGCTCAGAATGCCGAGTGGCGCACCGCCGGAAAGGAATTCAGTGAATTCACCGTCGCGGTAGAGCATCGCCGGTGGAAACCCGGCGGCGGCGAACTCGACGTGCTCGGCATTGCGATCACACTGGCCGACCAGGGCACAGACGAATCGACCATCAAGGCTGGTTTGGCACAACTCCTCGTTGACTCGAACCAGCCACTCCGAAGGCGGTGTCGAATCCTTGCCAACCCAGCGCAGCAAGGAGGCCACTCGCACCATCAACAGTGCCGCATCAAGACCCTTGCCGGAAACATCACCGATGAAGAATCCGATCCGGCCATCGGGAAGGTCAAAATAATCGTAGAAATCACCCGAAATTTCGTGCGCAGGAAGATTGACGCCAAGCAAAGGAAAGCCGTCGCGGCGACGTTTCGGCAACAGTGATTTCTGCATGCGTCGGGCCAGATCGAACTCGCGCCGCATACGTGCCTGCTGAACCAGCTCATGCGCCATGCGCGCATTGTTGATGGCCAGCGAAGTCGGAGCCGCGACCAGGCGCAGGATCTCGGCATCATCGGCACTGAAAGAACCACCGGTGCGCTTGTTGACAACTTCGAGAGCACCGATCGGCCCCTTGGCCGTGGCCAGAGGCGCGCACAGCAGACTGCGGGTAACGAAACCGGTATCCGAATCGGTACTGCGGTCGACCCGCGAATCGCTGACCGCATCGGCGACGACCTGACTGCGGTTTTCGGCGACGGTGCGACCGACGACGCCCTGCCCGATCGGAATGCGCAAGCCGGCAATATCAATCGGGCCAACGCAGACCTTGCATTCGAGCATCTTGCCGTCTTCGTCGAGCAGGAACAGCGATGCCGCTTCGGCATCCATGAATTCGGCAATGCGGGTGACTGCCTCGCTCAGGGTCTGACGCAGATCCAGCGATACCGCCAGGGTTTCGGAGAGATCCGCAAGAAACGCAAGCGCGAGCGCTTCGCTGACAACGGCCACGTGAGGGTCGATGGCCGGCGCGGAAGTCATTTCTCGGAACGCTCGGCGTCGCGCTGGGCACGCCGCTCACGCCAGCGTCGAAGCCCCCACAAGGTCATGATCGGCCCCGACAACACATACGACGCGGCGACCGCAAACAGCATGCGTGCAGGATCGAGGGCGACGGCGACAAAAATCAGCAAGGCGGCGGGAATCCAGATGAATGGCACCCGATCCGACATGGGCCAGGCCTTGAAGCTGAAATAGCGCACATTGCTGACCATCAGCAGGCCCGCCACAACGGCGATGACCGGCGTAATGAATTGCACATCGAAACCGGTGCGCTGGAATTTCTCGACCGACCAGACAAAGCTCATGCACAAGCCTGCGGCTGCCGGGCTGGCCAGGCCCTGGAAGTAGCGCTTGTCGATCACGCTGACCTGGGTGTTGAAGCGGGCCAGCCGCAGCGCCGCGCATGCCGCGTAGATGAAAGCGGCCGACCAGCCGACCTTGCCCCAGACTGGACCGTATTCGGCCAGCGACGATAGCGACCAGGTGTACATGACCAAAGCCGGGGCCAATCCGAAACTGACCAGATCGGACAGGGAATCGTACTGGACACCGAAATCGCTCTGGGTTCCGGTCATGCGCGCCACACGACCATCCAGGCCATCGAGGATGCCGGCGACGAAAACGGCCAGGGCCGCTTCCGAATAGCGTCCGCCGATGCCGGCGACGATCGCGTAGAAACCGGAGAACATCGCCGCTGTCGTGAACAGGTTCGGCAACAGATAGATTCCGCGCGGTCGCTTGCGTGTAGCAGGGGGTGTTTCTTGCATGCCGAATGCCGTATCAGAAAGTGTGCTGAGTTTAACTGATTGGTGCGATTTGCCGCCGAAGTGCTTGTCAGATAACGAAACTAGTGCTATCCAGTGTCCTGTTTCGGGGCCCAACTGTCGGCTCGCACCGACGCGGAGAACATCATGAAGCCCAGCTCGATTGTACTGATCCTTGCCTGCCTGAGCGCCGCCCCTGCCGTCGCCCAACAGGTTTATTCGTGGACCGACAGCAACGGTACCAAGCATTTTTCGGATACGCCGCCCCCGCCGAATACGGCCGGCGCGACGAAACTCGTCGTCCACAACGGCCTGACCAGCGCCGAGGCGCCGCCGGTGGAAGAGGAAAAGAAGGAAGGCCCATCGATGGCCGCCGCTGCCGGCTACAGCGAAGAGGAGATCAAGCGCAACTGCGCCACGGCGCGCAAGAATCTCGACATCTACAACGCTTCGCAGCCCGGTGATGAAGCCTTGCCGGAAACACAGGTTCAATATCAGATGAACCTGAACAAGGCCAAGGATCAGATCAAGCTGTTCTGCGGCTGAGCGAATTTCTGGTCGCCAGCAATCGACGTCGTATCAAGGTAGCCCGGGCGTACTCGGGCGCAAGATTTGCGCGCAAATCCGGCTGCGGCCGGATGCAGGTATCTGCGCAGCGGTGAAAACTCCCACGCTTCTGTAGAATCGTTGATCCACTGCGATCGAAGCAAAATCATGCGCCTCTCCCGTTTTCACCTCGCCACCGCCAAGGAAGTACCCGCCGACGCTGAAATCATCAGCCACAAGCTGATGTTGCGCGCCGGCATGATTCGCAAACTCGCCTCGGGTATCTATACCTGGTCCCCGCTTGGCCTGCGCGTATTGCGCCGGGTCGAATCCATCGTTCGCGAGGAAATGAATCGCGCCGGCGCAGTCGAACTGCTGATGCCTTCGATCCAGCCGCAGGAACTGTGGGAAGAAACCGGTCGCTGGCAGAAATTTGGCGGCCAGCTGCTCAAGATCAAGGATCGCAAGGAGGCCGGCTACTGCTACGGGCCCACCCACGAGGAAGTGATCACCGATTTTGCCCGCAACGAGCTCAAGTCCTACAAGCAGTTGCCGATCAATTTCTACCAGATCCAGACCAAGTTCCGCGACGAGATCCGGCCTCGCTTTGGTGTCATGCGTGCGCGCGAGTTCCTCATGAAGGATGCTTATTCCTTCCACATCGACGCCGAGAGTCTGGCTGCTGAATACGACAACATGGTCGATGCGTATACGCGCATCTTCACGCGCCTGGGCTTGCGTTTCCGCGCGGTCGATGCCGATACCGGCGCCATCGGCGGCAGCGCCTCGAACGAGTTTCATGTTCTGGCGGACTCTGGCGAGGACGCCATCGCGTTTTCGTCGGATTCGAACTACGCGGCGAATGTCGAGAAAGCCGTCGCGCTGGCCCCGATTGGCCAGCGACCGGCCGCCACCGCCGCCATGCAGAGCGTGGATACGCCAAGCCAGAGAACCATCGGCGAAGTCTCGGCATTTCTCGACGTCGACCCGAGTCATTGCATCAAGACCCTGCTCGTGCGCAGCAAGGAAGGCCTGGTTGCCCTGTGCCTGCGTGGCGACCATGAGCTCAATGAAATCAAGGCATCGCGTCTTGAGGAGCTTTGCGGCGAACTGACCCTCGCCGATGAGGCGGAAATCGAACGAGCGGTGGGTTGCAAGCCCGGCTTCATTGGCCCGGTCAGCCTGCCCGATTCGATTCCGATCATCGTTGATCGTGACGCCGCTCTGGTAGCCGACTTCGTCTGCGGTGCGAACGCCGAAGGCAAGCATCTGCGCAACACCAACTGGGAACGCGACGCGCACATCTCGCGCATCGCCGACCTGCGCAAGGTCGTCGACGGCGATGCCTCGCCGGATGGCCGCGGCAGCTTGTCGATCGCGCGCGGCATCGAAGTTGGCCACGTGTTCCAGCTCGGCAGCAAATATGCTGAAGTGCTTGGTGCCAGCGTGCTCGATGACCAGGGCAAGGCGCGCATTCTGTCGATGGGCTGTTACGGCATTGGCGTCAGTCGCATCGTCGCTGCCGCAATCGAACAGAACCACGATGACGCAGGCATTATCTGGCCCGAGAGCATGGCCCCCTGGCAGATCGTGATCTGCCCGATCAACATGGTGCAAAGCGCTGCGGTTCGCGAAGAGGCCGAGCGCCTCTACGAAGAACTTGGCGCGCGCGGCATCGAGGTGGCTCTGGATGATCGCGGCCTGCGACCCGGACCGATGTTTGCCGATGCCGAACTGATCGGCATCCCGCATCGTATCGTCATCGGCGATCGCGGACTGGCCGCAGGTACCTACGAATACCGACGCCGTGGTGAGGCCGAAAATCGATCTCTGTCCCGGGATGAATTGCTCGCCCTGTTCGACTGAGTGCCGATGGCATTGGCACTCAGGGGGAACCGACATGGAAAAACCGGCACGCCCGATTGCTGGGAAATTCAATGAATCAGCCTGCTGAGCCGCTGCCACACGCCGAGCGCAGGCGCCGGCTGCTCAAACGCGAACTGCGTTCGATCGTGCCGTTGGCGCTTGCCGTCGTGCTGATTGTCATCGCCGCGATCATGCTCGGCCAGGAAGTGGAGCGACATCTGCAGGCGATCGAATCGTGGATTGCCGAGCTCGGCCCATGGGGTCGTCTCGCCTTCGTTGGCCTGGTTGTGATCGGTACGTCCCTGCTGATTCCGGAATCTCTGTTTGGCCTGATCGCCGGCGCCCTGTTCGGGCTAGCCTGGGGAATCGGCCTGCTGCTCGTTGGCAACCTGTTGGCCGCGGCCTTGCAATACGCATTGGCCCGACGCCTGCTGCACGCGCGGATCCAGCGTGCACTGCAATCACGTCCGCTTCTGCATTCAATCCAGAAAGCCGTGATTGGCAATGAACTGCGCCTGCAATTCCTGTTGCGCCTGACTCCTCTCAATCCGGCCCTGGTCAGCTACCTGCTTGGTGCCGCCGGTGTGCGCTTTGGCGGATTCATGCTCGCCAGCCTGGCCTTGATTTCACATTTCGCCATCGAGGTCTATCTCGGCCATGCCGGCAAGCAGCTGATCTCGAATGGATTCAGCGGCGATCAAGCCGGATGGATGCACGAGCTGCTGATCTTTGGCGGTGCCGCGATCGGTTTGATCGCCGTCGTCTTCGTATCCCGGGTCGCCCATCGTGCTGTGCTTCGTGCGATCGCGGAATCTGCGGCAGACGCCGACAAGGCACCCTGAAATTCGAGATGCGCAAGCGGCGGCCGGATCTCAGGATCGCGCTGGATCAGCTCATCAAACTGGACCGGCGATGAGGAAAGACAACTCTGTCAGCTCGCGCAAGATTCCAGGAAATGTCTGGCTGGTTGCTTTGACGGCTCAGCCACCCGGCCCGCAATCGATGCAGTTCGGCGGCGGCTTCGGGCCCATGCCGAGTGACTTGTTGAGCATGCGCAATGCGGTGCGCAGGCCTTCCTCGATGACCGGATGGTAAAACGGCAGCTCGATGATCTGGCCGACCGTCATGCGCATCTGGATCACCCAGGCGATCAGATGGGCCAGATGTTCGTTGGCCGGTCCGATCATTTCGGCACCGAGCAGCAGCCCCGTGCCTCGCTCGCCGTAGACGCGCAACAACCCCTGGTTGACCAGCAAGACGCGAGAGCGCCCCTGGTTCTCGAAGGAAACTTCGCCAACGGCGAAATCGACCTTGCCTTCAACCAGCTCGGCATGGCGTTGTCCGGCAAATGCGATCTGCGGATCGCTGAAGACGATGCCGAGTGGAGTGCGCCGGGTGTGCCGGAAAACCTCGGGATAGTTTGCCGCGTTCTGACCAGCCAGATGGCCTTCGTCAGCCGCCTCATGCAGGACCGGTCGATAGGCCGCCGAGTCGCCAGCGATGAAAATGTGCTTCTCGCTGGTCTGCATGGTCAGCGGATCGAACAGCGGGATGCCGCGAGCACCCAGCTTGAGGCCGCTGTTGTGCAGGGCGAGTCGATCGACATTGGACACCCGTCCGGTCGCGGCAAGCAACCATTCGAAGCGTTCACTGCAGGCAGCACCCTGATCATCAATGAAGTCGACCACCACGGCATCACCGTCGCGACTGATACGAACATCGCGCGGATCGAAGCTGACCGGCCATTCAGCAGCGAATGTGCGCGCCGCATAGCTGCGCACGTCCGGGTCGGAAATTCCGCCAACCGCGCCGTCACGGCCGAACAGATGGACGCGAACCCCGAGCCGATGCAGAGCCTGGCCGAGCTCGATGCCGATTACGCCGGCTCCAAACACGGCAACCGATTCGGGCAGATCCTGCCAGTTGAAAACATCGTCGTTGACAATCAGACGATCACCGACGGCTTTGAAGGGTTCAGGGATCATCGGCCTTGAACCGGTCGCGATGATGATGCGCTCTGCCTTGATCCGCTCAATTTCGGGGGACGCCTGCTCAACGTCATCGGTCGGGCTCAGGCGCAAGGTGTGGGCATCCTCGAACTCGGCATGGGCACGAATGATGTGTTTCTGTTCGAAGCCTTCGACCGCGTCCTTGACGAAGCCGACAAAGCGGTCACGTTCGAAGCGCACGCGGCGCATGACCGCCACGCCATCGACCTCACCCGGGCAAGCTGCGATACCGAATTCAGGCAGTACCTGCAAGCGATGCCGGGCCTCGGCGGGCGCAATCAGCAGTTTCGACGGCATGCAGCCTACCCGGGCACAGGTCGTGCCGAACGGTCCGCCTTCGATCAGGGCGATACGGTCGGTCGACTTGCGCACCTGGTGATAGGCGGACATGCCGGCCGTTCCTGCGCCGATGATGGCGACGTCGACGTTGCGGACAGACATGGCGTGCTCCTCGACAGGGGATTATCAAGCATAACGTGTTGCAGGAATTTCGGGCTCTACCCTCAGCCAGAATGCTGCGACGCAGCACGGACTGCCGTATGATAGCGCCCCCATTTCCATGGTCGTCGCCAACACTCTGCGCGGCCGTCATCCCGTTATCAAGGAGCCCCCAATGGCTTTGCAACTCGTCTCCACCGGCAAGGATGTGCCGAACGAAATCAACGTCATCATCGAAATTCCGAAAGACGCGGAACCGGTCAAGTACGAAGTCGACAAGGCAACCGGAACGATTTTTGTCGATCGCGTGCTGTCGACACCGATGCGCTATCCGTGCAACTACGGCTATATCCCTCAAACACTCGGTGGTGACGGTGATCCGCTTGATGTCCTGGTGATCCTGCCACTGCCGCTGGTACCGGGATCGGCGATCCGCTGTCGTCCGGTGGGTGTGTTGCGCATGAGCGACGAGGCCGGTGCCGACGAGAAACTGGTCGCCGTACCGATTCCAAGAGTGTTCGAGGGCTACGCCCACATCAACGATATCGAGCAGGTCTCGAAACACTGGCTCGAACGCATCGGCCATTTCTTCGAGCACTACAAGGATCTCGAAAAGGACAAATGGGTCAAACTTGAAGGCTGGAGCAACGCCGACGATGCCAAGCAGGAAATCCTTGCCAGCGTCGAGCGCTACCACGTCGCTGAAGGTCGGGGCTAACCCGGGCTTGACCTCGGCGCGGTTGCCAGATCAGGCGAGAAGCTCCTGATATTCGGGATGCTTCTCGATCCATGCGGCAATGTAGGTGCAGGCAGGCACCACCTTCCATCCTTCTGTTTTCGCCTTATCCAGGGCAAACCGTGCCAACTGTCCGGCGATACCACGGCCGCCGAGGCTGGCCGGCACGCCAGTGTGGGTGATCGTCATCGTGCTGCCGACAAGCTGATACTCCAGCACACACGCTTCGCCTTCAACCATCGCAACAAAGCGACTGGCTGATGCCTCATGTCTGATTTCGATACTCATCTATGACTCCTTGGTGGGGAATGGAGAATGGAGAGCGTTCCGGATCGGCCGCTGCCCGTCAACCGGGCCGACACCCCACTCACTCAAACCGTTCAGGATCGCGCACCCTCATGGGTAGCGCGAGTGCTGCATTCACTCGATGCACATGGCAGCCGCGCTGTCATGAAGAATCCATGAAAACCTCGTGAAAACAAGGCATTCATGATCTTTCATGATTGTTCATGGCGTTGGCAGGATTCAATCGCCGCACGCCGCTAGGTTCAGGCCTCACCTGCAACCCATCGGGGAAAATCATGAAAACGCGGTTTCCTGCTATCTGCATTCTGCTCATCGGCTGCCTGCTGATGTCGCCGTCCCACGCCGCCATCATCAACGTGGTGAATCCCGACGAATCTGGTTCCGGCTGCAATCTGCGCGATGCAATCCGCGCCGCCAATGCCGATGCGGCGCGAGGCGACTGCACGGCTGGATCAGGAACAGACACGATCCGCCTGATTCCGAGCGAAAACAGACTGAATAGTGCCCTGCCGACAATCACCTCACCGATGACAATCGAGTCGGCATCCGCGAATGTCGCAACCGCACAACGCTCTACTGGCAGCATCTTCACGGGGGGGGTTCAGAATTTTCGATGTCAATGGCACCCACCTGACCTTGAACCGCATGCATGTGCGATACGGCTTGCTTGAATCCCCCACCGCCAGTGGCGGTGCAGGCATTCGCGTTGAAAACGGAACCCTGTCCGTCAACAACAGCATCATCAATCGAAACGACTTGTCAGCCACATCGAATGGCGGCGGAGGCATCCTGGCCAGGAACTCGACCGTCGAGATCACTGAATCCGACATTTTCGACAATAGTTCCAGTGCTTACCCGGATCGCAGTGTCAAACCGTCTGGCAGCGCGATGCTGGCGATCAACTCGATCGTGACGATAGTCCGCTCTCGCCTCTCCGAGAATTTTGGATACGGCGAGATCCATTCGCTGGTATTCGACAACAGCGTGGCAACGATTGACCAGAGCTATCTGGAAGGTTCTGCGTCTCAGGTCATGGGCCACATCGAATTACGCAACGATTCGAGCCTGAGCTGCATCAACAGCACGCTGGCAAGCGCAACGACCAGCGAGACCGTCATCGACATTGAAGATAGCGAAATTTCCTTTCTCAACTGCACGGTGATCGATCAGTACATTCAACACGACTCGAACAGCGTCAGAACGTTTACGAATACCATTTTCACCAACGACTGCTTCCCGTTGAATTTCGCCGCGCACGGAACGACGAACTTTTTCAGCCGCTCCACGTGCACGGGAATCAGCTCTCCGGGTGATTTGCTGCTGTTTCCGGCAGATGACAATGGAGGCCCGACTCCAACGGCTGCCCTGAGCCACTTCAGCGATGTCATCGGTGCCGGCGGAAATACCTCTTGTCCAGTCACCGACCAGCGCGGAGAACTGCGAAACGATGGTGGCTGCGATATCGGCGCTTTCGAGTTCATTGCCGACGCCGACGTGCAGATTTCCGTCGTTCCGGCCATCGCGGGGCCGTACTACGCGGGCCAGAGCATCGAATTGAACATCAACCTCTACAACGCGGGTCCGGATGCGGCCAACCTCGTCCGAGTCGATGCCAGCTTCGACCACCTCAATGTGCAATCGATCGAAGGGATTTGCACCTCTCTTCCCTGCGAAATCGAGGAGCTTGCTGCTGGAGCACCACCCCAAACCATTACGATTGCAGCGACGATCATCAGCAACGGTCTCGACAACTATGGCGCGACGGCAACTGTCTCAAAGAGCCCTCTCGCACACTACACGGAACTGAACGTTGCCAACAACGTCTCCAGCATCACGCGCAATCTGGTTGATGTCGCCGAGTTGTCGATCACAAAGACAAAACTGACGCCCCCTCCGCATTTCATCGGCCAGAGCATCGTTCACCGGATTGTCGTACACAACGCTGGCCCGGATATCGCCGCGAATGTTGTCGTCACCGAAACGCCCGGAAACCTGAGCATCACCAGCATCACGAATTGCGCAGGCCCGACAGCCGGTCCGTGCACATTCCCGTCGATTGCGGTGGGTGCCTCGCGCACCCTGGACGTGACCTCGACCATCGACTCAGCTTTCTTCCGCAATGAAGCATCCGTTGCCGCCGACACCGCCGAGACCAACCTCGATGACAACATCGACAATCTTGGCAATGGCGGCAGTGCGCAAACCGATGCCGATCTGCAGGCAACATTGACTCTGGTCACATTCGCACCCTGGTACAGCGGCCAGATTGTCGAATATCAGATGTCGGTCACCAACAATGGTCCGGATATCGCTACCCATGTGACCTTGAACGTCGATTCCGAAAATCTTTTCATCGTCGGTGTCATCGGCAGCTGTGGAATCGATGTGCTGCCCTGCCAGGTCGGAAACGTGGCGGTTGGTGCGACAGTCAGCCGAACGATCCAGGCGCAGGTGAATCACGACGGCCCTGCTTTCATGCATTTGACCGTCGAATCCGATCAAACCGATGCCAACCTGGCCAACAACGAGAGCTCGAAGGGCTTTCTGGCCCAGCAATCTGCGGAAATCCAGGTTTCCCTGAGCCTGTTGACACCGCCGCCTCACTATCCCGGCCAGCGCCTGCACTACCGGATGATCACGACCAACGGCGGCGACGACAATGCAACCGGCGTGGAGCCTGAAATTTCGCCAACCAATCTCGATATCGTCTCGGTCATCGGTGGCCAGTGTTTCGAGCTGCCCTGTGATATCCCGATCCTCGGCATCCTGCAGTCTGAAACCATCGATATCATCGCCACACCTCGCTTGCCCGGTCCATTCGACATGGACGCCCGCGCCTACGCCAGCCAGTTCGACTGGAACCTGGCCAATAACCTCGTCTCCGATATTGGTGGCGTTGCCGAGCCGTCGCTGGACGACCGAATCTTTGCGGATGCGTTCGAGACCATAGAGCCGGATTGATCGTTGCGCCGAGCGGTTAGTCTGGTTGGTGTGCTAATGTCGAAGCCATTCAGGCAACCACGAGCGACGGTCCATGCCGTTGTCTGGCAATTCAGGGTCTTGTCGGCGGCATTGTGCAACTGGGTACGCCTGGCACTGGTTGGCGGCGCGATGTTGCGCCAAGGCAGGGCACCGGTGATCTACCATTTCGGCAAATTCCGACTCGACAGTGTCCGCGAGACATTGTCGAGCGCCGACGGCCCGGTGCCGTTGCGCGATCATGCATTGCGCGTCCTCAAACTGCTTGTCGAACGCGCGCCCGAGGTCATCAGCAAGGATGAAATCCTCAATCAGGTCTGGGGCCACGAGTCGCTGTCGGAAAGCTCGATCGCACAAGTCGTCAAGGACATTCGCCAGGCGCTCGGCGATTCCGCCAAGTCGCCGAAACTGATAGCCACCCGTTACGCTCGTGGCTATCAGTTTGTTGCAGCACTTCACGATGGTGAAGCGATTGCCGCGCAGGAGCCGAAACGACCGCGCTGGCGACTGATTGCAGCCCTGGCCATTGTGGCCTTGCTCGGCACGCTGCTGGTCCGCCAATGGTCGCCACAGATCACCCCGGCCGCGCCGATGCAACCCACCTGGTTGATTCGCGCCATCGATGACCGCAGCGGCGAATCCCTCTCCCGTGCCTATGCCGAATATCTCGGCTTTGTCGTGCGTACCGCAACCGGCGACAACCGTATCGGACTGGCCAAACCTGATGAGGTCGTCGCGGGTGCCCGCTATCTCGATGTCAGCCTGTCCGTGTCCGATGAAGATCCGGAGAAGCGTTTCCAATTGAAGCTCTATGATCCATCGTCGGAAGGTGTTCCCGCACCAACCTACTTCGGACAATCCGGACCGATGCTCGCCGACAGCATCGAGCGCATCTTCAAGAGCATCAAGATCAGCCCGCAGACCCGCATTGAATCCGGTGTGATCTCGCAAAGCGCGTTTGCCACCGAGACCTTGCTGCGTGGCATGGCGGCCCAGTTCGATGGCGATACACAACGAGCCATCGCCTTGTTCAAGGCCTGTCTGGCAGAAGACGATGATTTCGATTTTGCGCGCTACGAGCTGGCCATCGCATTGCGCAGGCAAGGTGAGTACACGCAGGCGCTAGCCTTGCTGAAAACACTGGAATCGCGCCACTCGAGCGATTTCTGGGCCTACCGGATCGAGAATACCAAGGGCATCGCTCACTGGCGCCTGGGCCAATACGCGGAAGCTGACGCAAGTCTCACCAAGGCCTACACGCATAGCGACACACCCAACTTGCGCGCCCTGATCGGCACCAATCTCGCACTCCTGCGTCGCGATCAAGGGCAGCTCGAAGCCGCCGAAACCAGCGCGCGTGCTGCGATTGAAAATGCTGACGAGAAACGTTACCCGGGCACCGCTGCCTCGGCCTTCAACACCCTGGCCAGCATTCTCATGCGCTCCGGGCGGCTCGATGAAGCCGTCGAACTGCTGAAGAAAGCGCAAAACCTGTTTCAGGCCCAAGGCAATCGCGCCGCCTATGCCAGCGTACTGTCGCGAACCGGTGACGCCTTTGAACAACTTGGTCAGTACGTCCAGGCCGAGCAACACTATCGACTGGCAGCGGGAATTCGCGAGCAGTTGCACGATGAGCTCGGCGTGGCCGCATCGCAATTGGATCTTGCCCGATTGCTGCGGATTCGCGGAGATTTTTCGCAATCCCGCGAATTGGCTCAGAGCGGCCTCGATGTCGCCACGAGGAAAGGCGACACCCACTTGATGGTTCAGGGCAACGCGAGCCTGGCGCGGCTGGAAGCCAGCGAACAACGCTATGCCGATGCGAGCGTCCACGCTGGCGAGGCACTGCATCTGGCGAAGCAACGTGGGGAACCAGCGCTATTATTGCAGGCACGGCATGATCTGCTCGCGATCGAACTGGAAGCCGCACCTGTTGACGACTCTGCGGCGTTGAATCAAAGCGAAATCGATATTGACACGTTGCTGGTCGACGCGACCAAAGCGGACGATCCACTCCAGATTGCGCAGTCACGATTGCTGCGCGGCCTGGCCTGCGTCAGGCGTTCCGATTTGAATGCTGCGCGCAACCACTTCAGCGCCGCCGTTGAACTGGCCAGGTCGCAACGCGAGGTCGGCTTGCAGGTACGCGGTCTGATCGAACTGACTCGCCTCGACCTTGCCGACAACCCGGCGCGCAGCGCCAAACATCTGGCCGATGCCGAGAAACTCCATCCACCCGTCTACCCGTTCGCGGTTTTGAAGGCCAGAGTCTTCGCAGCACAAGGGCGCCAGCAAACTGCGCTGGCCCTGGCCAACGAGGCGAAGCTCACGTCTGGCGATTGGTGGAATCAAGAAGACGAGACGTTCCTGCAACAACTTGTTGCCGACAAATAGCCTCGTCAGACATTCAAGGCGCATTGTCGCTGCAACGATTGGCGAATGCTTGTCACAGCATCCTGACGCCACTACTGCTCGAACCGCTTGATCTCGTCAAGGACCGCTTGCGCCTTGCGCAGGCTGCTGCCACCCATGCTGTCGTTCATCGCCTTTACCCAGCGCGAGTGACCGGATCGCTCGGCCCAGCGATGGAAGCCCCAGGTGGCGAGCAAACCGACCATGCCGACGGCGACTGACCAGCCGATTGCACCGCCCATGTTGGCAAACAAGTCGACGCCAGCCAACCAGGCAAAGAAGCAGGCCACGAACGGAATCCAGAACAACCACCAGGACAGGCCAACGATCATGCCGCTGCGAACGTAAAACGAGCGCAGTTGCGCGAGTTGCTTCTGAATCGCCAGCACCGGCGCGGAGTAGTCGAGGCGGCGGATCATGCCGAGAGTGATGCCGGCAAGCATGATTGCGACGACGCCGTAGACATGCACGATGACGCCGCTGACCAGCAATTGGGTGCTTTCCGCATGGCTGCTCCACACGGAGACGCCGAGCAGGATCATCGCCATGCCATAGAAAATCTGCACGATCTGGCCCCGGAACAGCGGACGCAATCCGCTGCGCGCCTTGTCCGTTCGCGAATCGCGAAACATCTGCAGGTTCAGCGCGTGCTGCTGTTCGAGCCGGCGATCGAGGGTCTGCCAGGCGCTTTTCATGTCGTCAAATTGCATGGTGGTTTCCACGGTCTTGAGATTCCTTTGCGGAGTGATCGTTGCGGATGCGTTGCTTGAGGCGAGAAATCCGGGTCGCCACATTGGTTTCGCTCAGGCCCAGAATCTCGGCGATTTCGCGATAGCTGCGTTCTTCGAGTAGCAGAATCAGCAATGCGCGATTGAGCGCATCGAGTTGTTCAATGAATCGATGCAGGTCACGCACACGCTCATCGGGTTCGGCGATGCCATCGACGAGCGCATCGTCGTGCACGGATTCATCGTATGGCAGGTTCCTGGCGTCGCGCTGCCGGGAAGCGCGCAGATGCGAGATCGCAACGTTCAGCGCGATGCGATACATCCAGGTCGAGAATGATCGGGTCTCGTCGTAGCCGGGAAAAGCACGCCACAACTGCGTACTGATTTCCTGGGCCAGGTCGGCACGATCATCCGCCAGCCGCGCATAGGTGTTGGCGACCTTGAAGACAATCTTGCGATGTTCTTCAAGCAGCCGGGCAAATTGTTCCCGCTGTATCCCGGTCGCACTCAATGCCATGGTTTGCATCTTCCCCTTCCCAGCCCGATTCTGCCCGTGTGTCTGCATGATTCGCAGCACGGCAGGAAAAATCACACTGGAGCGGGGAGTGGGGCTCGATATGTTGTCAAATTTTCTTGTCGGGTTTTCGTGGCATCGTCAGCCTTTCCTGAATTGCATTTACCGCTATCCGCTTACCGCTCTTCCGCTAACTGCCTCTATACCTTTCCCGCCAACCGCTCACCGCTCCTCGGCCTACCGCCCTAGCCGCGCTTGAGCAGCTCGCGCAATTCGATCAGCGCCGCATTCGCGCGCGAGATGTAGTTGGCAAGGACCAGCGAATGGTTGCCGAAGAATCCGAATGGCGAGCCATTCAGCACCATCGGACTGCTCAGCGGCTTCTGTGCTTCCTCGATCTCACGGATAACCTGCTCAAGACTGATCATCGCGTTCTTGTCACGCAGCACCGGGCCGAAATCGACACGGATGGCTTCAAGCTGCTCGCGCAACGCCCAGGTGTAGCCGCGCGCTTCGTAGAAGTTGTCATCGATCTTGGTCCACGGCGTCTTGACGATGCGTGAGCTGGCTGCCGGTTTCGACTGTTGGGCATTCGGATCATTGGCCAGATCGGTGTCGATGCGCATCTGGCCGACACTGGCCGACAGGCGTTGCGACAGCGAGCCGAGGCGGGTCGAAACCACGGAAAGGAAGTCGACCAGATTGTCGGCCCGTGCATAGAACTGAGCGTCGTCCTTGTCGTTGTCGGCGAGCCGGGTCGCGTAGCTGTCGATGTATTCGATGGCCTTGCGGTACTGGCTTTCCGAACTCGGCAACAACCAGCGATCATTTGGCGAACTGATCAATGGTTCAGCTTCCTGCAGATCCTTGTCCTCGACCGACTGGGTTTGCGAACGGCTGAATTCATTGCGCATCGCTCGGGTCAGATCACGTGACGCGGTAACCACACCGAACTCCCAATTCGGCAGGTTGTCCATCAACAGTCCCGGTGGCAGCTTGTCATTGCTCAGATAGCCTCCGCGCTTGTCGAGCATGACCTCGATGCCGTGAATCAGCGCGCTGGTTGTCGCCGAACCGACAACGACCGGTTGCTGTTTGGCGGTAGCACGCTCCTGCGTCACCTTGATTGGGTCGAAATAGTCCGGCTCGGTATCCCACCACCACATCAGGGCAAGAATGACGAGCACATAGGCAAGGATCAAGGCGAGCAAACCCTTGAGTTTCCAGTTTTTTTGGCGAGATACGGACGTTTCCATGGGAATTCCTTGAGGGTCGATTCCGGACCGACCCATCCTTATGCAGATAGCCGAGACGATCAAACGCTTCCATCTTCGCATGTCGTTCATGAATCGGGCAGACATGTCCGGTGTTGTGGCGGATCCCGGACACACTCACGGCCGAAGCTTGTAGGAAATTTCCTACATGACAACGAGATGAAACCCCAGTGAGATCAACACGGCGTTGGCCTATGCTGGGCATTCTCCCTGCGGCGACAACGGATTATCCTTCAGTCGCCCTCATACGCTTCGGTCAAAAGGACATGGCCAGTGTTCCCGGAAAACATCACCATGCGAAAAGAAGCACGTGAAACCCTTACTGCGATAAAGACCCTGACCCGCCTTGAAGCCTGGATCCGCTGCGCCAAGGCCGAGCTTGCAAGCACGCCCGAGGATGAACTGCTCGCCGAATTCATCCGTATCAATGAACGCTTGCTTGTCGAGGAACGTCGGAAACTGCTCGCCGCCTGACCCCGGCCCCGGCTCAGCGCGGTTGATTCAGCGCATTGGCCAGCACCCCATCGGGAACATCCTCGCCGCCACGACTGCGGGCGAAAATATGGATGCCGCCTGGACTATTGGCGCCACCCGCTGAGCGCTCGATGACACTGGAAAAGGAAAATGGGACTCCATCCAGAGTGATTTCACCGCGGGCAAGGAAGTAGCTGCTGGTCACACTCAGACCAGCCTGATCGATATTGTTGACGCCCTGCTGGGCAACTTCATCCAGGGCTGTCGCGACGCTGGTCCAGCGCGCCTGGCGATTCTGCCGGATTCGTTCGGCCAGCACTGCGGTCATGCGCGAATCAAGACTCATCAACACTGCCGCCGAGGCCGTGTTCAGATTGATCGTTGTACCCGGAGGCAATGCGCAGACTTCCGGTGCAAGCCGCGCATAAACCTCGCCACTGACGCCACGCACGAGACGCAGTTCGGAGACGTGCGCGAACACGCGATTGGCAGTGCGATATGGAATTGGCTGGGCCAGATAAGCGTTGTCTTCGGCACCGCCTTCGGTGTTGATGCTGCTATCCGGATCGATCCAGTCGATGATGGCGCCGCTCAGCGATGGATCCAGTTGCAAGGCGACCAGCAGGTTTTGCATACGCTTGTGCCAGATCTCCGGCTGCTTCGGTGCAAGATTGTTGAGATTGAAGCAACCGTTGAGATCGCTCATCTGCGCGCTGATGCGACCTCCCGGAACCTCTTGCGGTGGCAACGGGATGGCCCACGCATCACTGAATGTATCCAGATTCGGGTTCTCCTCGCGATCTCGTTGCAGCACCTGGGCCGCGTAGGCCTCCATCCCCTCCGAGTAGGCAATCGCCTGCTCGCCGCGCAAGGCGTTGCGCGTGCGCGCGAAGGCCAACTCACCACGATCTAGCAGCGAGGCAATCAGGATCACGGCCAGCGCAACCGCGAGCAAGGCGATCAGCAAGGCGACGCCACGTTGGCGATGCGGGAAGTTCATCGCCCCACTCCCGTTGGCTGGATGATCGGCATCGGATCGACGGGCAGAACCGGAGAGTCAACCGATCCGTTGGCGCCGACCCCTTTTCGCGGGATCGTCGATGGCAAGCTGATGACGCGACGCAATTCGCCCATGTCATCAAGGCGCAGGCGCAACTCGATCGCACGCGGCAACTCATCAATCGGCGTCTCGCGCGGTGGCCATTGCTCACGCCAGGCGCCGTCGCTACCCAGATAGCGCAAACGGAAATCACTGACCTGATCGAGCATGTCGCGCCACTGCGGCATGCTGCCCGCGGCACGATCAAGCACGGCATAGCGACCGCGGCGAAGTTTCTTGTTGTCGATGTCATAGAGCACACGCTCGATATTGCTGCGTGGCTCGGCTCGTGGATTGGCAAAGCCGAGGCGGCTCAGCTCGATGCGCTCGGTCGTTCCAAGTACGGCAGGAACCTGCTCGCCATAGTTGCCGCGCAGCGGCCGTGAAATGGCCTGACGCAGATCACGCTCGAGATTGCTCATGATCCGCACAATATGCGCAAAACGATCCTGCTCGGCAGCCAGAGCGCTGCGCGTGCGCGCGATCTGGCTCAGGGCGCTCCAGGTAATCGCTGCCATCGCGGCAAAAATTACCAGCGAAACCAGAATTTCGATCAGGGTGAAGCCGCGTCGTCGTCCGCGCGACGGAATCAGGGACCTCTTCATGGTGAGGGCTGATCGCTGCCGAAACCGTCAAGGCTCGCGCTTGGCTCGGTCGAGTCAGCGGCGAAAACCAGGACCGTGAGGCGCCGCATGGACGGATCGTCAGTCGCCTTGACCTCGAGCGTCCAGCGCCAATCCCGGTCGCCAAACCGGGTCCGTCCGTCGCGTTTGCCGACACCAGGAAACGGCGTCGCGATCCGCGTCTCATTGAGCACGTTGGAAGCCACCCAACCGGCCAGGGTACGTTCGCGCAAACCATCGAAACTGTTGATCTGACCACCGGCGGTACGGGTCAACGCGAGCAGGGCGAGGGCGACAACGACGAGCGCGATCAATACTTCAAGCAAGGTGAATCCACGTTGCCTGCTCATGGCCGCAACGCCAGCGCTTCGACCTTGATGTCGCCGTCGGCCAGACCGCGAATTTCGTAGCGATGTGGCGCATCACCGAGTTGCATGCGCAACACGAACGGCGACAGTTCACCCGACGAAAAACAGACGATCTGCGGTGACTCGGACTCATCGTCGGCAAGGCGCATTTCGCTGCCATCGCGGTACAGACTGACCTGCAGCCCGGAAACCCATGACCGTGGGCGCAGCTCATCGCTCTGCTCGCTGGCCATCCAGCCATCGAAACCGAGCATGGAAAAGGCGTAGCCATTGCGGCTGACACGCACACCAATCTCGCGACCGGTCAACTCGGCCTGGGTGCAGGCATGATCGATCAAGGCTTGTAAT
>NZ_DASSYD010000002.1:0-24045 GCF_035703485.1 Dokdonella sp.
CGGGTCGACTGGACTGGAGAGACGATCAACCAGTGCCGAAGGCAATGAGCGATGTGCCGGCCAAATGGCAGCAGTGTCCGAATCGAATATGCCGATTACCGGAACCTTCGAACGATGGTGTTGCAGCTCGTTGCAGAAGGCGACGGCATCTGTGGCGTCACCGAGAAATTCCAGAAGGATCAGGTCGATCTGGGGCTCCTGGACCAGAAACGTACGCGCCTGGCCGATATCCTTGGCCGTGTAGATCGCATCGAACTCTTGCGTATCAAGCGCCTCGAACAGGAACCGCCGATCCTCGCGGTTCGTGGCGACGATCAGCACCGCTCCGCTGGTCTTGTCGACTACCATGAGGTCATCTGACCCAGCGACCATCGCGCAGGCGCGGCGGTGCATTCGAAGTCGCGCTGGTCGATAGGCGTTCGACCAGCACGTCAATTTCGTCAGGCAGATTCAAGGTCTTGGCCAGAAACACGATCTTGCGCAGATTACCGCTACGAACCCTGGCGAAGCGACGCAACAGCGCCGTGTTCGGAGGCTTGACCTGATCCTCGAAATCGATCAGCAGATAGACGCCGAACTGCATGCTTTGAGAAATGAATCGAAGTGCATCGTTGAAACGCTTGGAACCGGGGACGCGCGTTTCGCTCTGGCGCAGTGCAGCAATTCCGGATTCCGGATCCCACAGATAGACGGACTGGCCGCTACGCAGGGCCAGCTGGCGAAATTGCTCCAGCACCTCTTCGATATGTGCTGTCTCGATACCAATGAGATTGCCCTCAGCATCAAGGATCTGTTCGAGCAATTTTGGCGTGACAACTACATCCATTGCATCCGGCATCACTTTGACTGGGCATCTTTGCCGTCGACCCCGAACAGTAGACTGAACCGGACACATTGACCAGAGCCGCAGCTTGCCCGGATTATAGCTGTCCGCCTTACTCTAGGAACCGCCATGTTCGAAGGACTTCGTTTCAAGCACTGGAGCAGTGAATGCGACGCCGATGGCATCGTCGTATTGAGCATTGACAGGGCCGGCAGCTCAGTCAACACGTTCGCCCGCGAGGTGCTCGATGAGCTCAACGAAATGGTCGAGCGTCTATCGTTCGATCTGCCCAAGGGCCTCATCATCCGCTCCGGCAAGAAAGCCGGTTTCATCGCCGGTGCCGATATCAGCGAATTTGAAGGCTATGCAGAGGCCGGAACCGTGCTTGATGCCATCAGCTATGGTCAACGCGTCCTGCAAGGCCTGGCCCGGCTGCGCTGCCCGACCGTCGCCGCCATTCACGGTCATTGCATGGGCGGCGGCACTGAATTGGCCCTCGCGTGCAAGTACCGCGTCGCCAGTCGGGATCCCTCAACCAAGATTGGCTTGCCCGAAGTCAAGCTTGGCATTTTCCCGGGCTGGGGCGGCAGTGCGCGCCTGCCCTACCTGATTGGTGCGCCAAAGGCGCTTGAGTTCATGCTCAGTGGACGTTCGGCGTCTGCCGACTACGCACGATCCATCGGATTGGTCGATGCAGTGGCCTCCGCGGAGCTTCTGATCGAGCGCGCTCGTGAAATCATCTGGCGTCCACCAAGCCGGCCTGTCCAGCAACGCCTGACCGCCTGGGCGACGAATACCTGGCCAGCCAGACAAATTCTCGCCCCGATCATGCGCAAGCAGACCGCAGCCAAGGCGCGCCCCGAACACTATCCCGCGCCGTTTGCGCTGATCGAGACCTGGCGACGAGGAGGCAGCCTGTCACAGCGCCTCAAAAACGAGGCCCGCGGCGTCGCCAAGCTCGCGCAAACCTCGACCGCACGCAACCTGATTCGCGTTTTCTTCCTTCAGGAGCGGCTAAAAGGTCTCGGTAGCGGCGTCGATCACGGCATCCAGAATGTGCATGTCATCGGCGCTGGTGTGATGGGTGGTGATATTGCCGCGTGGTCGGCACTGCGGGGTTTCAACGTAACCTTGCAGGATCGCGAACAGAAATATATCGATCCCGCCATGCAGCGTGCGCGCAAGCTGTTCGAGAAGCGCCTGAAAACGGAGGATCGCATCAAGCCGGCGCTGGCAAGGCTCACCTCGGATGTCGAGGGCAAGGGCGTCGCCGCTGCCGATCTCGTCATCGAGGCCATCTACGAGAACGCCGAGGCCAAGGAAGCCCTGTACAAGAACGCTGAGCCCGACATGAAAAGCGATGCCCTGCTGGCTTCGAATACCTCCAGTATTCCGTTGAACGAACTTCGCGAAGCCGTGGCCGCGCCAGCCCGCTTCCTCGGCCTGCACTATTTCAATCCGGTGGCCTTGATGCCACTCGTCGAAATCGTGCGTCACGACAAGCTCGACGCGGCCAATGAAAAACGCGCACTGGCCTTCTGCAAGGCCATCGGCAAGCTACCGGTCCCGGTCAAGGGCACCCCGGGCTTCCTCGTCAACCGTATCCTCATGCCTTACATGCTTGAAGCCGTGCGCATGTACGGCGAGGGCATCCCAGGGCCTGTCCTCGACAAGGCGGCAAAGAAATTCGGCATGCCGATGGGACCCATCGAACTCGCCGATACCGTCGGCCTCGATGTCGCCGCCTCGGTGGGCAAGGAATTGTCGGAGTTTCTCAATCTCGAGATTCCCAAGGGCATGGAAACGCTGCTCGAATCGGGCAAGCGCGGCAAGAAGGATGGTGAGGGATTTTACAAATGGGAGGACGGCAAGGCGATCAAGCCCGAAGTCGATCCCGACTATACGGCGCCGGACGATATCGAAGATCGCATGATTCTGCCCATGCTCAATGAATCGGTCGCCTGCCTGCATGACGGCGTCGTCGACGATGCCGACCTGTGCGATGCGGGAGTTATTTTCGGTACCGGATTCGCCCCATTCCGTGGTGGTCCAATCCAGCACATTCGCGATACCGGTGCAGAAGCGCTCAAGCAACGTCTGCAGGCACTCGAAAAGCGCTATGGGCCACGTTTCACACCACGGCAAGGTTGGGACAGCCCGACCTTGAAAGAGGACGCCTGAGCAACCGCGGCGGTTCTGCCAGCCCTAACTATTCGGGTACGGTCCGGGCTTGCAGAGCTGCCTCGTGGATACGCAAATGGGTGCACGCCGCGCCGAGCAAAGGCGCATCGACATCCAGTGCCTGCGCCCGACTCAGCATGTCGCCGAGGACATGCTCAACCTCGCTTCGATGACCGCGTTCGACATCACGCAGCATCGAGGCCTTGAGCGGCGAATGCGCGGCGGTCAGGATCTGGATGGCTTCACTGCGGCTTTCCTCTGAGCCCTCATAGCCACTGCGTTTCGCTACCTCCATGCATTCCTGATAGAGGCGACGGGCAAGTTCCGCGCCGCCGGAGACGGCGACGATTTCGCCGATGCTGGCACGCATGAGGCAGGTGATTCCGGCGAGCGCCGTGAGCATGGTGAATTTGCTCCACATCGCGGCCACAACGTTGTCGCTGCAGATCGCTTGTGCATTCATGCCAAGCAAAGTGTCACGAATCGCCGTTGGAATGGCAGGCTGACCCGGACGAGCGCCGAAGGTCAGGCGATCCAGCGAACCGAATTGTCGGATCGAGCCGTCGCCCTGAAGGGTGACGGAGATGTGACAGAGCCCACCGAGCACCTTGCTCGACCCAAACGCCTGATCCAGCACTTGAAGGTGGCGCAGCCCATTGAGCAATGGCAGAACCTGCGCGCCCGAAGCGATCGCCGGCGCAATGGCTTCGATTGCCGAATCAAGGTCGTAGGCCTTGCACGAAAGCAGGACAAGATCGCAGCGATACGAGTCAGGCAGGGCAACCAGCGCATTCACCCTTGCATGCAGATCACCGGCAGGCGTCCTGACTCGAAGGCCGTCGCGTTTCAGCAATTCCGCCCGGGCGGGTCGTACGAGGAAATCGACCGCGGCTCCCGACTCGACCAATCGGGCGCCAAAATAGCCGCCAGTTGCCCCCGCGCCGAGAATGAGAGTACGCATCACATCGTATGCGTTGGTCGTTCCTGGCCGAGAATACCGGCCAGGATCGATTCAATCTTGGTCCGCGCGGCGTCGCCGTCGCTGGATTCGTTGAACTGCACGCCAATGCCTGCGGTGCGGTTCCCCTGCGCTCCGGGCGGAGTGATCCAGACCACCTTGCCGGCAACTGGCAAACGATCTTTCTCGTCCATCAACGAAAGCAGGATGAAAACTTCGTCACCCGGGTTGTAGCGCTTGCTGGTTGGCACGAACAATCCGCCACCACGCACAAACGGCATGTAGGCGTTGAACAGTGCGCCCTTGTCCTTGATTGCCAGAGACAGGATTCCCTGTCTCGGCATGCCACCACTGGCGGGTATCGACATGTCATGAACTCCGTGGCGTTTGCCAAGTATGCAAAAGATCGAGTACGACCAGATCGCTGCGAACCTGGGTTGCCAGCAACTCGCGCGAGCGATTCGCCGCAGCAAACCATGCGGCTAGCTTCGGTATTTCTGCAGGCCCGGTCAAGCCGAGCGTGCCACGACTTCCCTGGGCCAACTGGATGGCGTCCTCGCGAACGAGGACGGCGGCGTGCCACAGGCGCTGATCAGGGCGATCAGCCGCCCAGGCTTCGGCAACCGTCAACGCACGAGCACGATGGCCGCTCAAGGCCTGCAGGTCGCGCAGACATTCGCTGCGCAGACTGAGCGTGTCATCCGCCAACGCGTCGCGTGCACGGCCCGGGTTGCCAAGCATGGCAGTCAACGCCCGTTCGGCGTCAGCGTTGGCGATGCCCTGCCCGCGCAACCACTCCACGGCTTGCGCATGACCAGGCGGATTGATCTGGATGCGCTGGCATCGGCTGCGAATCGTCGCCGGCAATCGAGACGGCTGATCGCTGACCAGAACAAGCATGGTGCTGCCCGACGGCTCCTCAAGCGTCTTCAACAGTGCATTGGCGGCACTGGGATTCATGCGATCGGCAGGATCAATGATGGCCATCTGCATGCCGCCGAACTGGCTCGACAGCGAGAGCCGCTGTGACAAGTTTCGGATCTGTTCGATGACGATCTCGGTTCGTGGCGTCTTGCCGTCGTCACGCATTTCAAAACTCAGATGGACGCGGTCCGGATGTGATCCTGCGGCCATCAGCAAACATGAGCGACAGCGTGTGCAGGCGTATCCGTCACCACCCCGGCTTTCGCACAGCGCTGCAGCGACCAGCGCATCAGCCAGGGCCCGCTTGCCGAGGCCGCCTGCTCCACTCAGCATCAAGGCGTGTGGCAGTCGGCCATGCTGCAGGCGTTCACTCAGGGAGCGCCAGGTTTCATCCAGCCAGGGCGCCAGTTTCATGCGCCTTCCTTCTGTTTCGCGATGAAGGGATCAACCGCCGAACAAGCGGCGCGCAGGACAGCGTCGATTGCCTGATTTGAATCGATGAGACGAAATCGCTCTGGTTCGGCTTCGGCCCGCGCTCGATAGGCTGCCCTGACCCTTTCGAAGAATTCTGCCTTCTCGCTCTCAATGCGATCAGGGCTGCCTCGCCGTGCGGCGCGGGCTTGTCCGACTTCGACAGGCACATCGAGAAGCAAGGTCAGGCTTGGCCGCAAACCGTTCGCAGCCCAGCGCTCGAGCTCGGCAATGCGCTCGATTGGCTGACCTCTGCCTCCACCTTGATAGGCAAAACTCGCATCGGTAAAACGATCAGTCAACACCCAGTCGCCACATGACAATGCTGGCTCGATCACTTCACGAACCAGCTGCGCACGCGCAGCGAACATCAGCAGCAGCTCACTTTCGGCGCATACATTGGCCATCGCGCCATCCAGAACCAGACGACGAATGGCTTCACCGAGCGCTGTTCCGCCGGGTTCGCGGGTCACATGCAAAACGATACCCCGCGCCTCGATATGCGAACGCAATCCGGCCAGAACCGTGCTCTTGCCCGCCCCTTCGCCGCCTTCGAGGCTGATCAGGCAACCGCTCATTGTTTCCGCCGCCTCGCCAGATACTGTGCTACGGCGCGATTGTGCTCGGCCAGCGACGCCGAAAACGCGTGTCGTCCGCTGCCGTCACCGAGGGCGACGAAGTACAAGGCATTGCCGTCGGCCGGATGCAATGCCGCCTCAAGCGCAGGCAAACCCGGCAGCGCAATCGGAGTCGGTGGCAGTCCATCGCGGGTATAGGTGTTGTACGGCGTATCCGTATCCAGATCCCGACGCCGGATATTGCCGTCATATTGCTCGCCGAGGCCGTAGACCACGGTCGGATCAGTCTGCAAGCGAATGCCGATCTGCAAGCGTCGGGCGAACACCCCCGCAATCTGCGCGCGCTCTTCGCCGATCCCGGTTTCCTTCTCGATGATCGAAGCCAGGATCAAGGCTTCGTAGGGCGTCTTCAGCGGCACCGCGGGATCGCGCGCTGCCCACAATCGATCCAGCGCCTTCTTCATCGCCGCATGCGCGCGTTCAAGAATGACAATGTCGCTGTCTCCCTTGACCCAGGCGTAGGTTTCAGGAAGAAACCACCCCTCCGGCTTTTGATCGCCGATGCCGAGCTCGGCCGCAATCGTCGTTTCGCTCTTGCCGGGCAAGGTCTGCTGGAGACCGACTTCCCGGCCAAGGGCGAGGCGCAACTGATGAAACGTCCAGCCATCAACAATCGTGAAGTGACGCTGGACGACCTTGCCAGCCGCCATCATTTCGATCAGACCACGCGGTGTCAGGCCGGGAGCCAGTTGGTACTCACCGGCTTGCAGGCGCGAGGCAACCTTCATCTCGCGCGAAAGGAGTTTCCAGTAGAACGGCGACCCGCCGCTGATCTCCTCACGCCGCAACTGGCGTACCAACTCCTTGAACGGCGTACCGCGTTCGAAATCGATGGTTTGCGTTGTCGTCAGGTTGAGCGGCGCATCAACGAAGCGTCGATAGTCCTTCCAGGCCAGCATTGCCAGCACGCTGGCACCGGTGATGAGAACGAGAAACAAAACCAGGATCCAGCGCACGCGACCGTATTGAAAGTGAAGAGAATGCAAGGGCATCGGGGATCTGTCAGAGGGCCTCAGAGGGTAGCAGGAATGCCGGCTGTTTTCGGCCCGCCGCTGGTCAGGTTTCGAGACCGAACGCACGCAAAACGCCGCGTGCCTTGGCCCGGGTTTCCTCAAGCTCGAAGTTTGCCTCCGAATCGACGACGATGCCGGCGCCGGCCCGCAACTGGAGGGCAGGCCCGTTGATGGTCAGCGTGCGAATCAGGATGTTCAGATCAAGGTCACCGTTGTTGTCGAGGTAGCCGAAAGCGCCGGTATAGGCGCCCCGCGGTGCTTGCTCGAGTTCAGCAATGATTTCCATGCAGCGAACTTTCGGACAGCCGGTGATCGTGCCCCCGGGAAAGACTGCGCGAATGACGTCGGCAGGCGACACGTCCCCGCGCAAGCGGCCGCTGACATTGGAGACAATATGGTGAACGTGGGTGTAGCTTTCCACACCCATCAACTCGTCGACAATCACGCTCCCCGGCACGCAGACGCGGCCCAGATCATTGCGTTCCAGATCAATCAACATGACGTGCTCTGCACGCTCCTTTGGATGACCGATCAGTTCCTCGATTCTGGCAAAATCGTCGTCCGCATGATCTCTGGAGCGGGTTCCGGCAATCGGCCGCGTTTGCACCTTGTCGGCGAGAATCTGCACCAGTCGTTCAGGTGACGAGCTGGAGATCGCCCAGTTCTGCCATTGCAATAGACCGGAAAACGGTGCCGGATTGGATTTGCGCAAGGCGGCATGGATATCAGCCGCCGACGCTTCGCCGGCCAGATCAATTCGCCACTCGCGCGACAGATTGACCTGAAAGACATCACCCGCGCGCAGGTAGTCATGCACTTTCGCCACGCCATCGAGGAAGGCCTGAGGCTCATCTTCTTCGACGCGCTCAAGCTGCAATGCACACGGGCGCCAGGCGCCAGCTGCACGCAAATCCGTTTCGACGAGGTCGAGCAAACGTTCAAAACCCGACTCGGCAATCAACGTGGTTTGATTCTGTTCGTGATCGACAATCACGCTGACCGGGCAGCGCAAAGCCAGCGCAACCGGTGGCCCATCAACAGGCAGGGAAAGACGCAGGCGTGGTTCGATCTCGGCGGCCAGTTCGTAGCCGAGATAGAGAAACCAGCCGCCCTGAAACATGGGTGCATCCGGATGTCTGGCTGTCACATCCCGCTGTTCGCGCCAGGCTTGATCGAGCACGTCAAGAAAACGGCTTCCCAACACGTTACCGGCGTCATTGCGCACGCAGCCGTCTGCATCCAGCTGGATCGTGCGCTGTGGAAATGCCGCGAGCACGTCACGGCAAGCCGACGGCGTACCGTGCGCAGCACTTTCGAGGAGTCCGGGATAACGATCAGGACAAACAGCCGCCAGGGCGAGCAGATCGTGCTTGCCCTGGAGCACCCGGATCGTGACAGACATTTCTGGTTCGCTGATCGCGCTCAGATGCTGCGAAATACCAGTGTGCCGTTGGTGCCACCGAAACCGAAGCCGTTGGAGATGGCGACCGAGATCTTCTTCTCGCGAGCAACATTCGGCACATAGTCGAGGTCGCAGCCTTCGCCCGGATTGTCGAGGTTGATGGTTGGCGGAATGATGCCGTGATGCAGGGCGAGAATCGTGAAAATCGCCTCGACACCGCCAGCCGCACCGAGCAGATGGCCGGTCATCGATTTGGTCGAGCTGACCATCGTCTTGTAGGCGTGATCGCCCAATGCGCGTTTGAGCGCCAAGGTCTCGGCGAGATCGCCAAGCGGCGTGGACGTGCCGTGAGCATTCAGATACTCGACCTGATCAGCGTTCACCCCTGCATCGTTCATGGCTGCTTTCATGCACCGTGAAGGGCCTTCGCCATTTTCACTGGGGGCCGTCATGTGAAACGCATCACTGCTCGCGCCGCTACCAGCGAGCTCGCAATAAATGCGCGCCCCGCGCGCCTTGGCGGATTCATACTCTTCGAGAATCAGAATGCCGGCGCCGTCACCGAGCACAAAACCGTCGCGATCGGCATCCCACGGACGACTCGCCCGTTGCGGATCATCGTTGCGCGTCGACATCGCCTTCATCGAGCAGAAGCCGCCGACCGCAGTCGGCACGCTCGCATATTCGGCACCACCTGCAATCATGATGTCCGCATCGCCATACTGGATCAGGCGCATGGCCATGCCGATGCTGTGATTCGATGTCGCGCAAGCGGATACTGCCGAGAAATTGGGTCCCTTGGTGCCCGTCATGATCGACAAATGGCCGGCCACCATGTTGATGATGGTTGAAGGAACATAAAACGGCGAGACCTTGCGCGGGCCACCTTCATGCAAGGCGAGCGTGGTCTTTTCAATCCCGTAGATTCCGCCGATTCCGGATCCAATCAAGGTGCCGATGCGCTCGGCATTTGCATCGGTGATTTCGAGGCCAGCATCCTTCAGCGCCATCAAGCTGGCCGCGACGCCATAATGAATGAAGGCATCCATCTTCTTGACGTCTTTCGGGGTGATCCAGACGCTCGGATCAAAATCCTTGATCTCGCCCGCGATGCGCGTCGAGTAAGCGGAACAATCGAAATTGGTGAGCGGGCCAATACCGCTGCGACCTGCGGTGATATTGCCCCAGGCGGTGGCCAGATCATTGCCGACCGGGCTGATGATGCCCATGCCGGTAACAACAACGCGACGCTTGCTCATTCTCGTGCTTCCGTATTGCCCGGAATCGCTATGCCCAACATACGCGTGCGTAGCGTTGCCGATCCTCAAAATGAACACTGCGCCTCAAGGGCGCAGTGTGGCGAAACTGAACTGGCCTGATCATGCTTGTTCGTGCCCCGGACTCAGACTACCCCGAACACGCTTGCTGGTCAGTACATCGGCAAGTCGAAATGCCGATGACCCGAAATCAGGATTTGACGTGAGCCTTGACGTAATCAACGGCCTGCTGAACGGTCGTGATCTTCTCGGCATCTTCGTCCGGAATCTCGCATTCGAACTCTTCTTCGAGAGCCATCACCAACTCGACGGTATCGAGTGAATCGGCGCCCAGATCATCAACGAACGACGCGTTTGGCGTGACCTCGTCTTCCTTTACGCCCAGCTGCTCGACGACGATTTTCTTGACGCGTTCTTCAATAGTGCTCATGAGTGTGTTGTCTCCCGATGGGATCTTATGTGTGATTTTGGATGCGGATAACCGATGACGATACGCTGTCCCGGATTCCGCTGCACAGGCAGGAAAGCCTGCGAAGCGCCGCGAATTGTAGTGCAACGTGCCGACGCTCGCTAGCGCCGGAATTCCTTGCAATCTTGATCCATCTCCCATAGGGCGATGGCTGATGTCGCATTTGTCTTGTCGCGTGAGCTGCTTTATCGGGGCGAAACCATCCCGACTCAAGCCATATGCATGCCGCCATTTACGTGCAGGGTTTCTCCGGTGATGTAGGCCGCAGCCGGTGAGGCGAGAAACGCAACAGCCTCGGCAATGTCCGATGGCTCACCCAAACGCTGCAAGGCGATCTGCCCGACCAGCGCGTTTCGTTGCTCCTCGGGTAACGTGCGGGTCATGTCGGTATCGATGAATCCAGGTGCCACCACATTGACCGTGATGCCGCGCGAACCGACTTCGCGAGCCAGCGATTTCGAAAACGCAATGATGCCCGCCTTGGCCGCAGCGTAGTTGGTTTGCCCTGCGTTGCCGATCGAACCAATCACCGATGCGATGCTGATGATGCGCCCCTTGCGCGCCTTCATCATGCCGCGCAACACTGATTTCGACGTTCGAAACACCGAGCTGAGATTGGTATCGAGGATCGCCTGCCAGTCTTCCTCCTTCATGCGCAGCAGCAACTGATCACGAGTGATCCCGGCATTGTTGACCAATATCGAAATGGCACCGAACTCGGTCGCAATTGCCGACAGTGCGGTTTCGACAGCAGCACTGTCACTGACATCAAGCGCACGTCCCGTTCCACCCTTTGCAGCAAGCCGGTCGCTGATCGCCTGGGCACCACTTTCAGTGGTTGCCGTGCCGATGACCGTGGCACCACGCGTGGCCAACGCGTCCGCAATGGCCGCGCCGATTCCACGGCTGGCACCGGTTACCAGGGCAATCTCGCCGCTCAATGATGCAGACATTGAAACTCCTCAACTGTTGGATACAACGGGTCTTCAGGCCCAGGCTTCGCGCGCAGTCGCCAACTCATCCGGCGTTCCCAGAGAGCGCATGTCAATGTTCTTGTCGATGCGTCGACTGAGGCCGCTGAGAACCTTGCCCGGGCCGCATTCGCCGCAGCGCGTGACGCCTTCCGCGATCAAAGCCTGAACAGACTGAACCCAGCGTACCGGCAAATAAAGCTGGCGCACCAGAGCGTCGCGGATGTCGTCGGTTGTCTGATGAACGCGTGCGTCGACGTTTTGCACGACTGGAATGGTCGGCTCCTGCCATGAATAAGCCGCCATGGCCTCCTCCAGCCGGTTGGCTGCTTCACGCATCAGCGGTGTATGTGAAGGCACACTCACCGCCAGCTTGACCGCCTTGCGCACACCCGCCTCGGCCAGCTTGGCCAGCGCCGCGTCGACGGCAGCGACATGACCACCGATGACGATTTGACCCGGCGAATTGTAATTGGCCGGAACCACCACATGATCGCCGGACACTTCACGACAAATCGTCTCGACCACGTCATCCTCGGCGCCAATCACGGCAGCCATGGCGCCGATGCCAGCCGGCGCGGAGGCTTGCATGGCCTGACCGCGAATTCGTACAAGATGGGCTGCGTCGACGAGCGTGATGGCCTCGGCAGCAACCAGAGCGGTGTACTCACCGAGACTGTGACCGGCCAAATACGAGGGTTGCGCTCCAGCCGATGCCTGCCAGACCCGCCAGACTGCCACACCTGCCGCCAGCAAGGTCGGCTGCGTGTATTCGGTGCGATTGAGCATTTCTTCCGGGCCGCCCTGCGAAAGCGCCCAGAGATCGATCCCTGCGCCTTGCGAAGCTTCGACAAAGGTCTCCTGGACAATCGGATTCTGGTCTGACAGCGAGGCCAGCATGCCAAGGCTTTGCGAGCCCTGGCCGGGAAAGACGAAAGCGAGTGCAGTCATGGAATGTGTCCCGAATCAGTAGCGCAGCAGCGCCGAGGCCCAGGTAAAGCCGCCACCGAAGGCTTCGAGCAACACGTTCTGGCCGCGCTTGACCTTGCCCGAACGTATCGCTTCATCAAGCGCCAGCGGCACCGAACCGGAAGAGGTGTTGCCGTGCCGATCCACGGTGACGATTACGCGCTCCATTGGCAGTTTGAGCCGCTTGGCCGTGGCTTCGATGATGCGTAAATTGGCCTGGTGCGGAATCAGCCAGTCGACCTGGGATTCATCCATGCCAGCCGCCTCGAGGGTTTCGGCAACGATCCGGTCGAGCGTCCTGACCGCGACCTTGAACACCTCGTTGCCGGTCATCATCACACGAATACCGTGATTCGGCTCATCATCGCGGAAACCGGCCGAAACCCCGACCGGGTTGTACAGCAGATGCTTGTAGCCCCCATCCGCATGCAAGCGCGTCGTGTAAATGCCAGGCTCCTCGGCTGCTTCCAGAACCACGGCGCCAGCACCATCACCAAACAGGACGCAGGTGCCGCGATCACTCCAGTCGAGCATGCGCGTCAGCGTCTCGGCGCCGACCACGAGAACCTTCCTTGCCTGCCCGCTGCGAATGAATGCATTGGCCACACCGAGCCCATAGACGAAGCCCGAACAAGCTGCATTGACGTCGAATGCGGCGCAGCCGTTGGCACCCAGACGATGCTGGAGCAGGCAGGCTGTGGACGGAAATATGATGTCGGGCGTGGTCGTGCCGAGCACGATCATGTCCAGCTCGGAAGCCTCGATCCCGGCCGCTTCCATGGCCCGCGTAGCGGCATGAAAGGCCAGATCTCCGGTCGTTTCACCGTCGGCAGCCTTGCGTCGCTCACGGATACCGGTGCGCGTTCGAATCCACTCGTCACTGGTCTCGACGAATTTCTCGAGATCCTTGTTGGTGACGATCTGTTCCGGCAGATAGCTGCCAGTTCCCGCGATGCGTGAGTACAACAGAGTCGATTCTCCCGAACAAAAGGAAACGGCGGATACCTTGGCATCCGCCGTTTCGGCAAATCAATTGCGCCTGTCCAATCAACAGGTTGCTAGCGCAAAATCAATCCGCGTCGGCGACCGATCCCTTGGTTTCGATCACTTTCTTGCCACGATAGTAACCATCTTTGGTCACGTGGTGGCGAATATGCACTTCACCGGAGGTCGGATCAGTGGCCAATTGCTTGGCGCTGAGGGAATCGTGCGCACGGCGCATGCCACGCTTGGAAGGGGATTTACGACTTTTGGCAACTGCCATGACAACTCTCCAGATGAAACCGGTGCTTGCAAACAAGCGACTATTGTAATGAATCGGTGGCGATAGCGGGATCCCCTGGCGGAAATCGCGGCGATCAGTGTTTTGAGTTCTTCAACTGCCCGAGCACGGCGAACGGATTCGGCGGCTGTTCATCCTCCGGATCAGGTCCGGAGGTAACCGGAACCTGCTCCAGTGGCGCGCCCGGACTCAGCGCGACCAGAGGCAATGCAAGGATCAACTCATCCTCGATGACATCTTTCACACAAAGCTGGCCATCCTCGACCAGCAGCGGATCGTATCCTTCCGGCAAGCGCGCTTCCTCGGAATCGTCGCGAATCAATCCGAGACGTTGGTCAACCCGGATTGGCTGCGAATACTCAGCCATGCTGCGCTGACAAATCAATTTCAGCGAAGTGTCGAGCTTGAGATCAATGTAGCTGATCTCGAATGCGTCACGATCAAACTCGATGTAATAGCTGACTTCGCCATCCGCGGATGCCAGCAACCCGACCAGACGGCGCATCTGCGCCACGGCGAGGGTTCCCTCGAACACGCGCCGTGCCTGCACCGTGCGCCAAGGGTCAAGACTATCGGGCAAGGTGTTCGACATGGGCGCGCGATGGTAGGTGCGGCATCTCTCAAAGTCAAACGAGAATTGCTGCAAGCGATTGACTCGGCCGACAATTCTAGCGGTTTTGGCGGGGAATTGCTGGTCGGGGCCGCAACCGGCAAACTGGAGCCATGATCGGAGATTCCACCGTGTTCCAATATCTGTTGATTGCCGCCCTGTTGCTCACGCCTGTTGTGGTTGTGGTGTGGGTGCGCGAGCGCCATCTGGCGGCGCGCGCGCGTGAGTTACGCAGAGTTCTCGACCATGCCGATGCACTGGAAAACGAACTCCAGGAGTGCCGCCGGCGCCTGCGTGAGATCCCGGCGATGGTCAGTCGCCTGCCACCGGCCATCAGCCTGTCCGCTCATG
Organism: Dokdonella sp.; assembly: GCF_035703485.1. Classification (GTDB taxonomy): domain Bacteria; phylum Pseudomonadota; class Gammaproteobacteria; order Xanthomonadales; family Rhodanobacteraceae; genus Dokdonella. Next base: position 14,340 of record NZ_DASSYD010000002.1, read on the forward strand.
CCACGCTGACCGCCGAACCCGAAGTCCAGGCCGCCCTTCACGATTTGCTCCAGCACCGTCTCTGGCTGAAGCAGTTTGGCGCGGATGCATCGCTACAGGCGTTGAAAGCGGCATCAGCAGCGCTGGACACGTCTCGACAGAAACTTGCAATCCAGCTGCAACAGCTTGGGGAAGTGCGTCATGACCTGGAGCAGGCCGGCGCCGACCTGAAGGCCTCATTGACTTGATCACCCCGCCGCGCCCCATCGTTCTCGCATCAAGTTCGCCTTATCGCGCCGAATTGCTGAAAAGGGTAGTGGCTGAATTCGAGACTTGTGCCGCGCAAGTTGATGAAACCGCGGTCGAGGATGAAATGCCCGCCGCTACAGCCATCCGACTGGCGCGAAACAAAGCTTCGGCGGTCGCCAGTCGCTATCCGGACTGCATTGTCATCGGCTCGGATCAGGTCGCTGAACTTGATGGCGAGGCAATCGGCAAGCCACATGACTTCGATCGCGCTCGCGCCCAACTGCTGGCCTGCTCGGCGCGCATCGTCGACTTTCATACTGCCGTCTGTCTGATCGATCCGGATTCAGGCAGTGATCGTCAAATCGAAACACTGGACACGACGCGCGTCGTGTTCAGAGAGCTGGGCGAAGCGGAAATCTCGCGCTATCTGGCCATCGACAAACCTTTCGATTGCGCCGGCAGTTTCAAGATCGAGAATGCAGGTGTGGCCTTGTTTGAACGTGTGGAAAGCAGCGACCCGGCCGCGCTTGTCGGATTGCCACTGATCGCCTTGTGCCGCTTGCTGCGTCAGGCCGGCGTACAACTCCCCTGACCGACTGCCAAGCGTTCGGCGGCAGATCCCGTTAAGCTCAGCTCTGCATATGCACAAGCAACAATCAGCAGAATCTCCTGACATGCCAGATTCCACCCCCTTGCAAAACCCGGACACCAAACCACTCGATGCCGAGCTGCGCGAAGCCCTCGCGCGAAGCATTGCCCAGGTCAACAGCGTTCTGCTTGGCAAGCGCCACGAGGTTCGTCTGGCCTTCGTCTGCCTGCTCGCCGGTGGACATTTGCTGATCGAGGACTTGCCCGGCGTTGGCAAGACCACGCTCGCTCATGCCCTGGCCATGACCCTCGGTCTCGATTTCCACCGCGTCCAGTTCACCAGCGACCTGCTGCCTTCGGACATCATCGGCGTCAGCATCTACGAGCGCGACGCAGGCAATTTTCGCTTTCATCCCGGTCCGCTGTTCACCCAGCTTCTGCTCGCCGACGAGATCAACCGGGCGACACCGAAGACTCAAAGCGCATTGCTCGAGGCCATGGCCGAAGGTCAGGTGACGATTGATGGCCACACGCATACGCTACCCGAGCCGTTTTTTGTCGTGGCCACGCAGAACCCGGTTGATTTTGCCGGAACATTCCCATTGCCGGATTCCCAGCTTGATCGCTTCATGCTGCGCATGAGCCTCGGCTACCCCGATGCAGAGTCCGAGCGTGCCATGCTCGCCTCCAGCGACCGGCGGGTCCTGCTCGAAAGCCTGCCTGCCTGCTTGCGCCCTGCCCAGATTCTCGCATTGCGCAAGGTTGTTGCCGACGTCGTTGCAAGCTCGGCCTTGATCGACTACGTGCAGCGCTTGCTTGAAGCCAGTCGCATGCATGGCGAAGTCCAGATCGGACTCTCGCCAAGAGCCGGCCTGGCGATTCTCGCGGCAGCACGTGCCCATGCCGTGCTTGGCGGACGCGGCTATGCGCTGCCGGAAGATGTGCAGGCGGTATTTCCGTACATTGCCGCCCATCGACTGAATCTCGGATCAGGCGCACGTTCCAGTTCCAATGAGATCATCTCGCGACTGATCGAGGCGACAGCGGTGCGATGAGCGCTTTCGGCGTGGTCGGCAACCTGGGCCAGCGATTGCTTGCTCTCGCCGAACGACGGCTACCAGCGTTGACGCGACTGCGCGCCGTCGAGGCCTTGCCAATTCGCCTGCATCGCCGTCGAATTTATGTTTTGCCAAGCCTGTTCGGCATCGGTTTCGCCGCGCTCTTGCTGATCATGCAGTTGGGTGCGCTGAACTATGCGAACAATCCCGCCCTGCTCCTGACCTGCCTGCTCGGAGCCGCAGCCTGGATGAGCCTGTACGCAGGTTTCCGCTGCATCAGCGGACTCGAGCTGAGCGCCATCCAGGCGACGGAAAGTCATGCCGGCTCAAGCGTATCGATCCGTTGTCGCTTCGCCTCGTCGACCCGCTCCCGACCCAATCTGCGCATACGCTGGGCGGGTATCGACCACGCATTCGCAATCGCCGCCGGACCGCCGACCGAGACCACGCTTGAACTACCTGCACAGCGCCGCGGCTGGATGCATCCGGGTCGACTCAAACTGTGGACGGATCAGCCGCTCGGCTTGTTCGTCATCTGGAGCTGGCTCAATCCCGAATTCTCGGTTCTCATTTACCCTGCACTTGAAGCGTCACCGCCACCTTTTCCGTTTGATGGCAAACGCTCCGGCATTCGCATGGCGCGCAATGAAGGCGACGAGTATTCGGGCTTGCGTGACTACCGCAGCGGCGACCCGCAGCGACAGATTGCCTGGAAAGCCTCGGCCAGACACGACTCTCTTCTCGTTCGCGAGAGTGAACGCCTGATCCAGGATGACCTGCATTTCGACTATGCAGCGATCCGGGGCCTCGATCACGAAGCCCGCATCCGCCGCCTGACCGCCTGGGTTGTTGCGGCGGACAACGCTGAACTTGGATTCACACTTGAGCTTCCCGATCAATGCATCGGTCCGGGACACGGCGCACTTCATCGGCACGCCTGTCTGCGCGCCCTGGCCCTGCTTCCCGATGCGCATTGATCAACGCCAGTTCAATTTGCTGGCTGTCGCCGCCCTGGTTGCGCTGGCGGCGCATCTCGTGCGCTTGCCGCTATGGCTGGCAATCCCCCTGATCGCGATTGCGCCATGGCGCATGTGGAGTCGCAGTCGTGACCCCAAGCCGATATCGGCGTGGATACGCGTGCCGCTGGTTTTCGCGCTGGTTTTTGTGATCTTCAACCACTACGGCAATATCTTTGGACAAGAACCCGGCAGCGCCCTGGCCTGCGGTTTGCTCATGCTCAAGATCCTCGAAAGCGAGAGGGTTCGCGATGCGCGGGCGGCCATCGGCTTTGCCGCGTTTGTTCTGATGAGTGCCTTGTTGTTCACCCAGACCATGGCCTTCACCCTGCTCATCTGCCTTAGCCTGGTGGTGCTGCTGGCCGCCCTCAATGCCCTGCAACCTGCACCCATCCTTACGCGCAACCTGTTCGCCAGTGAATTGCGTACCGCGGCCCTTCTGCTTGGCTTCGGCCTGCCATTGGCGCTTGCCGCATTTCTTTTTGTGCCACGCCTGAGTTCGCCGCTGTGGGGTTCACCCGGCGCCTTCGAAGATGCACGAACCGGCTTGAGTGAAACCATGGCCCCCGGGTCGATGACCGAACTGCTGATCGACGACTCACCGGCGCTGCGCGTGCACTTCGAGGGCAAGGTCCCGCCCAGCTCGGCACGTTATTTTCGTGCGCTTGTCCTTTGGGATTTCGATGGCAGAACCTGGACCCGGGACGGTTGGCGGCCCCAGAACTCGCTTGAAACCGTCAATTCAGCCGCCGACGAGATCAGTTACGAAGTCACCCTGGAACCGACCAACCGGCCATGGCTGCCTGCCCTGGATGTGCCGCTGGAGACTCCGGATCGTTCACGCATGAGTCGGGATCGCACCCTGCATGCGAGAAACAGTGTCGATCAACTGCGTCAATATCGTGTCCGCTCGGCACTCAGCTACCAGCTCGCCGCGTCGCTCGCCCCACTTGATCGCCGTCGGGCACTGCGCCTGCCCAAGGATTTCAACCCGAAAACTCTTGCCCTTGCCAAGCAATGGCGATCCGAGGGCAGCGATGACAGCACCATCATTCAAGCCGCGCTCGACCGCTTCAATGCGAGCTTCACCTACACCTTGTCGCCACCCTTGCTCGGACGAAATTCGGTTGATGATTTTCTGTTCGACACCCAGGCTGGATTCTGCGAGCACTACAGCTCAGCCTTCGTCGTACTGATGCGCGCTGCGGGAATTCCGGCCCGCGTGGTTACCGGCTATCAGGGCGGCTGGTGGAATGCGCTCGGCAAATACCTGCTGGTGCGCCAGTCCGATGCACATGCCTGGGCCGAGGTGTGGCTGGATGGTCGTGGCTGGGTCCGGGTTGATCCGACCGCCGCAGTCAGTCCGGCTCGCGTCGAACAAGACGGCTCGACCGCTGGCGCTGGAGCAGCGTGGAACCCGGGCTCATGGCTGCTTGAAATCCGCAATCGTCTCGACGTCGTCAACCGGATGTGGACGCAGACCATTGTCCAGTTCAACGCACTCCGGCAAAAGAGTCTGTTGACACCCATCGGAATATCCAACGCCGATCAAGGCGATCTGCTGCGCGTGCTTGCCTGCGTGATTGCCGCCTTCCTGATCATCACGACACTTTGGGTACTGCGAAGTGGCCGCGGTCGAAAAGGCGACCGGCTCGACCTGGCATGGCACAAACTGCAACGGAGACTCGCACGTCGCGGCTTTCCGGTACAAGACGATGAAGGGCCGAACGATTATCTGAAACGGATCAAATCCCGGCTCGACAACGATTCGACAACGGCTGCGCTGGAGCAGTTGATCCGACACTACATCGAATTGCGCTATGCCACGGCGAGCCCAAAGGATGCAGATATTCAGGCATTCGCGCGCAGAATCAGGGAATTGAAGCTGCCGCGTGCGGTCAATAGCTGAAACATGAAGAGGAATGCCATGAACAAGTCGGTCTTTCTGATCCCAATTGTCGCCTCGCTCGGAGCCTGCGCGACGGCACCGGTTCCGCTCAAGGGCGAATTCTCGACGATTACCCCCCAGGCCAGCGTTGCACAGGGCCAATCCGCCGAGCATGTGCGCTGGGGTGGCGAGATTATCAAGGTCGTGCCAGGCGCAAATGAAACCTGCTTCGAAGTACTCTCACGAGAACTGGATTCCAGAGCGCGTCCGCGCAATCGTGACAACAGCGAAGGACGTTTTATTGCCTGCCGCTCAGGATTCTATGATCCGGAGGTATTTACCAAGGGTCGTGAGTTGACCGTCACCGGCCATTTGAATGGCACCGAGGTCGGCAAGGTTGGCGAATTCGACTACATCTACCCGAAACTCGCCGCCGATGCGATCTACCTGTGGCCGAAGCGTCCACTGGTCATCGATCAACGCAATGCCTGGCCGCATGATCCGTTCTGGGGGCCGTACTTCGGTCCGTATTGGGGCGGCGGCTTCTGGGCGACGCCACCGGTCGTGATCATCAGACCGAATCCGTCGCCAAAGAAGTAGCGGGCAACGCTGATCGAAGCGCTCAGCCCGGGGGCCAGGTCAATTGGCGCCCCGCGAGCAGATGCAGGTGCAGGTGATAAACCGATTGCCCGCCGTCCTCGTTGCAGTTGATCACGCAGCGATAGCCTTTCTCGGCGAACCCCTCGGCCTTGGCATAGGCTGTCGCCGCCAGCACGAGCTTGCCAATCAAGGTCGCGTCGGCGGCCTCAAGATCGTTCAGAGTTGCGATCGGCTTGCGGGGAATAAACAGGATATGCGTCGGCGCCTGACCGTTGATATCGCGAAAGCCGACGACGTCATCGTCTTCATGGACGATATCGGCCGGGATCTCGCGACGGATGATCTTGGAAAAAATGGTATCGCCCACGACACTCTCCTCTACAACGATTGACGTCCGCCAAAAGCATGCGCAAGCGTGCCGCGGTCGATGAATTCCAGCTCTCCGCCAAGCGGAACGCCATGTGCGAGGCGACTCGCTTTCACATCAGCCGCCTTGGCCAATTGCGAAAGCATATGCGCAGTAGCCTCGCCTTCGACAGTCGGATTGGTCGCCACGATCATTTCCGTGATCTCACCTTCGCCCAGCCGCGCGGCCAGCAAATCAAGGCCGAGCTCCTTCGGCCCGAGCCCATCCATTGGCGAGAGCCGGCCAAGCAGGACGAAATAGTGCCCGCGATAACCTGTCGCGGTTTCGATCGCCAGCTGATCGACCGGGGTTTCGACGATGCACAGCAGGTGCTTGTCGCGCGATGCATTCGCGCACAGCGAACAGATCTCCTGCTCACTGAATCCCCGACAGCGGCCGCAATTGCCGACCTTCTCGATGGCCAGTGCCAGACGTTCCGACAAACGCCTGGCGCCGGCCCGATCACGTTCGAGCACATGGAAGGCCATGCGTTGGGCAGTCTTGGCACCGACTCCGGGCAGGCAGCGCAGGGCCTCGATCAGATCGGTCAGCAGGGGTGAGCCAGTAGTCAAAACGGCATCTTGAATCCGGGCGGAAGGTTCATCCCTTCAGCCAGACCACCCATGCGTTCCTTGCTCATCGCCGCGACCTTGTTGACCGCGTCATTGAACGCCGCAGCAACCAGATCCTCGGCCATTTCCGCATCGTCGGCGAACAGCTTGCGATCAATCGTCACCCGGCGCACTTCATGGCGGCCACTCATGATCACGCTGACAAGGCCGCCGCCGGACTGGCCGGTGACCTTCTGTTGGGCCAACTCCTCCTGCATACGTTGCATGTCTTCCTGCATGCGTTGAGCTTTCTGCATCAAACCGGCCAGGGGACCTTTCATTTCAATTCTCCAGAGGGCGCACGGAATCAGAGATGAGGCGTGCACCGAAGGTTTCAATCAGGGACTGCACGGCCGGATCAGCCTGCAGGCCATCGTGGGCCTCTTGCTGGCGCGAAGCACTGGCGCGTGCATTCACATCGGCCGGACTCTCAGCAGCATCGGCGACGTTTTCGATCTTGATCTTGATCGGACGCTTGAGCACGTCTCCCAGACGCTTTGTCAGGAGTTCGATCAGCGGCTGGGCAATGAAATGCTCATGCGCGGACTTCACACCCAGGCGCAACAGGTTGCCTTCGACGCCGAGCAGGACCGAATGCAAGGCCAGTTGTTTGACCGGCCCACCGAGATCGGCGCGATCGATCAATCCTTGCCAGTCGTGGATTTCGAGCGGGCCACTCGCCACGGTGGGTTCCGCCACCTTGTCGTGCGGCGCTTGCGCAACGGTCGCAGAGGTGCCCTGTGCAGATGACATCGCATCGGTGCTGATCGCCGCCGCGGAACGCCTGGGCGCAGGTGCATGGGTATGTGCCTTCGCTGCGGCAGGCGGCCGGGGCCGAGCGGATCCGCCACCGTCTCCGCCAGCACCAGGCGCGAACGCCAGCATGCGCAGCAAGGCCATTTCGAAACCAACCCGAGCCGTCGGCGCCAATGGCAGGTCACGACGAGCGGTTACGGCAATCTGGTAGTAGAGCTGCACTTCACGTGGGTCGATCACTTCGGCGAGCCCAGAAAGTCCGGCATCATCATCGTGGGCCGCATCGGCAAGCAATTGCCGAAGCTGGACCCGATGCAGCAAGCCTGCAAGCTCATCTAGCACCTGGGCAAAATCCGGCGCGAACTCGGCGATGCGTTCAATCTCGGCGAGCAATTGTGCTGCATCATTGGCAGCCAATGCCTCGAGCAGGGTCTTGACCTTGGCCCGCTCAACCGTGCCAAGCATCGAATGCACATCGGCCGCGATCAGACTGCCACCGCCATGGGCGATGGCCTGATCGAGCAGCGACAATCCATCGCGCAGCGAACCATCGGCCGCTCGCGACAATACCTCGATCGCCTCCTCATCGAAATTGACCGCTTCGGCAACGAGGATATGCCGCATCTGACCGACGATCTGCTCCGGGGTCAGCCGCTTGAGGTTGAACTTGATGCAACGCGACAGCACGGTGATCGGCAGCTTCTGCGGATCCGTCGTCGCGAGCAGGAACTTCACATGCGCCGGTGGCTCCTCAAGCGTCTTCAGCAGCGCATTGAACGCTGCCTTCGAGAGCATGTGCACCTCATCGATGAGATAGACCTTGTGGCGCCCGCGCGCTGGTGTGTACTGGGCGTTGTCGATCAGGTCACGCACATTGTCGATGCCGGTATTGCTTGCGGCATCGATCTCAAGCAAGTCGACAAAACGTCCGCCATCAATCTCGGTACAGATGCTGCAGACCCCACACGGCTGCGAGGTCGGCCCTTTCTCGCAATTCAGTGATTTGGCGAAGATCCGCGCAATCGTCGTCTTGCCGACGCCGCGCGTGCCGGTGAACAGGAAGGCGTGGTGGATGCGACCACCATCGAGCGCGTGGGACAACGCGCGCACGACATGTTCCTGCCCTACCAGCTCGGAAAACTGCTTGGGGCGCCACTTTCGAGCAAGGACCTGATAGGACATCGTGAATTCCGGAAATCGATCCCCTGATTGTGCCAACTTATCGCGGCACTCACCAAACTACTTGGGTTTGCGCTTGTCTGATGAGGGCATGCCTAGTATCCTCCGCCGCCCGTCGTCACCTGTGTCAGGGAAGGCCGGATCGAGGGTTGTGGAGAGGTGTCCGAGTGGTTGAAGGAGCACGCCTGGAAAGTGTGTAAGCGGCTAAACCCCGCTTCGCGGGTTCGAATCCCGCTCTCTCCGCCAGATTTTGTTCTGACGCAAGATTGGAGTTTCCGCTCCGATCATTGATCATGGATGAGCGGGATGCGAACCCGCTGAAATCAAACGCACGTCTTATGGTGGCTCCGTTGGTGCCTTCGCGACGATAGCTTGTGAACTCCGCCAGGTCCGGAAGGAAGCAACGGCAGCAAGTGACTCGGGCGCCGGAGTGTCGCTGGCGGAGCTACCACCCTCCCTCGAACTGACGAAAATCCGCGCTCGCCGAGCCAAATTCTCGCCTCTACCGCGAAAGTCCGACAAGATGTCAGGCAAGAACGACCGAACTTCGAGGAAACCATCATGAGCGCCAAGGCAATGCTGATCCCGTGTCTCCATTGCGGGGCCATGAACCGGTCTCCCGAATCGCGGCTGGCCGATAGCCCAACTTGCGGACGCTGTCAGCAGCCCCTTTATTCCGCAAAGCCGGGCGTTCTCGGCGTGGCCGATTTCGATGCCAAGGCACTCGCCGGTGATCTGCCGATCCTGATTGATTTCTGGGCGCCGTGGTGTGGTCCATGCATCAACATGGCACCGCATTTCAGCGATGCCGCGAAACAACTGGGACCGCGCGTGCGCCTGGCCAAGGTGGATACCGAGGCCGAGCAGGCACTCGGCTCGCGCTTTGCGATCCGCAGCATCCCGACGCTGATCCTGTTTGCCGGTGGTCGCGAGATTGCGCGCCAGTCCGGCGGCATGGGTGTCGGCCAGATTGTGCAATGGACCGAACAGCAACTTCAGCGCATCAGCTGATACGCGGCTCGTTGCGGCAGGCTGCAGGTGCCCTCGATCGCTGCTCCCGACGCGATTCTACCGACTGCATCCCTGCAGGCGTCATCTGCCTTCGGTACCTTTTCCCGGCGAGAGAAGAAACAAGCGCGTCTAAGGCAACGCTGATCAAGTGGCCCAACCGTCATGGCATTCAGAAGGTTCGCCGGTCGTGCTGCGTGGCGAAGTGAAGGCTGGTTGCCTTGACAAGCCGCGCGGTGCGGCTGGCGGACCTTCTGGATGCCACCTGTTTCAACAAAAACAATCGGTTAGGCGACACCTGTCTGCGCGCAGCTCTTTGTTGCGCTGGCTTGAAGCGACTGCATGGATGCAGGAGGTAGAGCAACGCA
>NZ_DASSYD010000025.1:0-7009 GCF_035703485.1 Dokdonella sp.
AGTAAATCCATCACCCCGGGGCGGCCGCGCGGATAGATCACGGTCACATCAACAATGGCATTGAGCATGCTGCCCATCGCGCCGAGGACCAGGGCGATGCCGCCGGCACGTGGAACCAGAAGGTTCTTGTATGGCGAACGGCGACGGTCGTGCTTTTCCTGGGTGAAGCGCGTGCCTTCGACGAAGTTCATCACCGATACCGGCAAATCGCGAAACTTCTCGCAGGCCTTGCGCGTTGCCTCGGTGTCCTTGCCGCGCAATTCCGGTCGCTTCTTCAGCAGCTCCTTTGAATAGCGATTCATGAACGGGAAGTCGAGCGCCCACCAGGCCAGGCCAAGTATCGGCACCCAGATCAGTTCCTGCTTGAGGAAGAATTTCAAAAACGGAATGCGCCGGTTGAACACCTTCTGCAGCACCGGAATATCAATCCAGCTCTGGTGATTGCAGATGACCAGATACCAGCCTCTGCGCTGGAGCGCCTGCAATCCTTCCACCTGAATCTTTACGCCCGTGGTGAAGATGACCACGGTACTGTTGACCCAAATCCAGCTTTCCGCGATCTGTACCAGAATGCGCGAGATCACGACGCGAAATTGGTGAATCGGAATGACCAGTTTGACTACGGCCAACAACAGCAGGGGCGCGGCATGAACAAGCGTATTGACGAGGATGATCGAGGCATTTAGCACAATGCGCGGATAGACGAGTACGGACTGCAACATGGACGATCATTCAATTCGGATATGGATGCCGCACCCTACCAGTGCGATCAACTCTGCGCACGCCCCAGCCAGCGGTCGATCGTGATCAGCAAACATCCGATCACGACGAAAAGCACGCAGATGCCGACACTGTTGACCGCAACGGTACCGGCTCCCAGCACGCTGACATCGATGAACGGATACGGGTAGACATTGAGCCAGGCACCGCGAATCAGCACCCAGAGCAGAAAAGCCAGCGGAAATGCGAGCCAGCGAAATGCATCGAGCCAGACCAGCGAACCATGGCGGACGCCTGTCATCCACCATGTCAGATAGATCACGGGGACCAGGTAGTGCAAGGCGACGTCAGCCAGCCATTGCAAGCCTTGAGGGGCCCACAGCGGACTCAACACAAACAGATAGATGCAGCCGGTGACCGTGATGTACAGCGCGACGGCCGCCTTGACCCTTGCACTCGCAAGAAAACCATTGTTGCCCGGGCTCGCGCAAAACGCGGCGAAACCGAGCACGATAGCGACCAGCAGATTGCTCAGAATCGTGAAATAGCTGAAGAACTGCACCGTTGCCAGGGCTGGACCGATACCGTCCCAGGTCAGCCGAACGAGCAGAACATACTGCAACAGCAGAGCCGAGACTGTACTCAGGCTGCCGACGATTGCCATTGCTCTGGTCAGTTTCATATCTTCTCCAGCGATTGCGAATCATGGGCCGCCGCGAGGATGCGCGGAAGATCCGCATCGGCTGCAAGGCGCTGCGAGTCGATCGATTCGATCATCGGGCCGAGCGACCCGGAGTTCAGGATGAAAGCACTGCGAATCCCGGCCAGTGAATGCAGATGGACCGGGCGAGACATCGTTTCGACGCCATTTGCGCGCAGGCCGGAGTTCAGCAGTTTTTGGGTAATTCCCGGCAAGGCCGGTGCCGTCGGCCAGATCACCTGCTGACCGTCCCAGAAGCCGATATTCCAGGTCGAGCCTTCCGCGATTTCACCGTCATTCGTGGTCAGCAGCACATCGTCGTAACCAGCGACTCTGGCCGCTCGTGCGTGATACAGAAGATCGAACATGCCGATGTGCTTGATCTGCGGCAGCACGCGTTCATGCCGGACAGATCGCAATCGCAGCGTGGCTGCTCGCGGCAAACGAGGTGCACGCGTCGCCATGAGCACGTCGACGGCTGACGCATGCTCGCCGCGTCCCTGATCGAACGCCATCGAAAACACCGTGATCCGCAGCGACACGGACCTGTCGGCGACGATTCCGCGCGCCCATGCACGAACCTGATCCACATCGAGAGTTCGGTCGAACAAAATCCGTGTGGCATGAGCAAGGCGCTGCAGATGCAACTCGAAACCGCGCACCCAGCCATCACGAACCTGCATCGTGGTGAAGTGCCCATAATTGACCTGGCCAAGCCAGGCCAGCTCATCGACTCCGGGATTTCGACCATTCAACTCGATGCGTCGATCCGTCGATTCTTCTTGATCCATATCAGGTCTGACTCAGCATCCGCAGGGCGTCAGGATTCAGAACAATCCGCAGAGCAGCAGGACCAGGCCGGCCACCGAAACTGCCCAGACCAGCGTGCGCAAATACGGGATACCGGCGGCATAGACCGGCAGATAGACAAGCCGCGCCCAGAAGTAGAGCTGTGCGCCGAGCATGGTTTGCGCATCGCTTTTCCCGGTCAGCTGCAGCGCCACGACGACCACGGCGAAAAAGACGAAGGTTTCGAGAAAATTGCGACTGGCCCGATCCAGGCGTCCGGCGATGCCGACAAGAGGCTCGGCAACGCCATCGCGCGCTCCTGCATTCCACTTCAGGCCACGTTGCCGGGTCACAAAAATTGAAGCCAGAAGAATATGAACCAGGCCCAGCACGATGGACCAGACCAGCATCTTGATTTCGATCGACATGACACCCTCCCGTATTGAATTTCGAGTGTGCCCACTTTTCTCGTCACGTGCATGCTCCGCACGCGTCACAGCGCATCGGGCTGTGGCATCCTTGCGCCCCGCCCGGTTCCTCCGAACCCGGAACTGCTCCCGAGATCGACGCGTGAGTTCACTGACACCAGCAAGCAAAGCCCAGTTTCAGATCCACTTTTGTGTCGTGCTGTGGGGCTTCACGCCAATCCTCGGCAAGATGATCTCCCTGCCTGCCCTGCCGCTGGTCTGGTGGCGCATGCTGCTGGTGGTTGTCGTGCTCGCCTTGTTGCCCCGAGCGTGGCGCGGGCTGCGCGTGATGTCACCAAAACTGATTCTTTCTTATGCCGGAATCGGCGTCCTCGTGGCTTTGCACTGGCTGACCTTCTACGGCGCGATCAAGCTGGCCAATGCATCCGTCGCGGCAACCTGCATCGCCCTGGCGACCGCATTCACCGCGCTTGTAGAGCCGAAACTGGCGCGCCGTGCGTTTTCGAAACGTGAGCTGATTCTTGGCCTTGCCGTTCTTCCCGGCGTTGCCCTGGTCGTCGGTGGTGTTCCCGACGACTACCGTATCGGTATCGTCGTTGGCGCGATTTCGGCCTTGTTCGTCGCCCTGTTCGGCTCGCTCAACAAGCGTCTCGTCGAGCACGGCGATCCGCTGACCGTCACCGGGATCGAACTCGGCGCCGGCACGCTCGCATTGACCTTGCTGTCGCCGCTGATGCCGTGGATCTTTCCGGAGTTCTCGGGTGATCTTTTCAGCATTCCGAGCGGACATGACATCGTGCTGATCGCAACCTTGTCGATCGTTTGCACGCTGTTGCCATTCGCGTTGTCGCTGGTGGCGTTGCGCCACATGACCGCGTTCGGCGCGCAACTCGCGGTCAACATGGAACCGGTCTACGCGATCTTCCTCGCCGCCATCCTGTTCGGCGAGCAACATGAGATGACGCCGCAATTCTATTTCGGCGTCGTTATCATTCTTGGCGCGGTGTTCATCCACCCGCTGATCGACCGGCGCAAGAAACATGTGCAACCCGAGATTCTCGCGGTTGCCGAAGCAAAGAACATTCTCGAGTAGCGCCGACCCGCCTTATTCAAGCAGATGACGTAGTGCCGGTAGATACTTTTCTGCGGAACCGGTGTTCACCACGACCACACGCTCACCTCGCCTGAGCAATCCACGATCAAGCAATTGCGGCATGGCAGCGAGACAGGCAGCTCCCTCCGGACTGATCCACCAGTGCGTGTCATTCCATACCCGGGTCAGTTCAGTCGCGATGTCGGCTTCATCCACGCCTACCGCAGCACCCGCACTGGCGCGAATGATCTCCAGCACACGAAAGTGGCCTACACCGCCGGGCACATTCAAGCCGAACGCCAGCGTGCCGTCACCGGGCAGCGCCGTGGTATCCGCGGCTCCTTGATCAAACGCACGCACGAGCGGGTTCATTGCGGCGCTTTGCACGCAAATCATGCGCGGACGCCGTGAATCGATGAGACCCAAGGCTTCGAGCTCGTCCCAGGCCTTCCACATGCCGAGTACGCCGGTACCACCGCCAGTTGGATAGATCACGACATCAGGCAGGGACCATTGGCTCTCGCCAGCTGCCGGTTCGGCCAATTCGAGACCCAGCGATTTCTTGCCTTCAATGCGCCAGCCCGGTTCCTGGAACGTGGCGACCGAGAACCAGCCCCGTGCAATGTATTTCTCCTTGAGCAAGGCACCGGCCTCGCGAATCGTCGGTCCGATCAATTCGAGAATGACCTGATCCGGATAGCGGAACGCCGCCGCTGCGACATTGCCGAGAATTGGCGTCGGTGTATCGTCGGGCATTGCCACGACGACCGACAGTCCCGCCGCCTGCGCATAGCGTGTCAGTGAGTCACCGGCATTGCCCTGGGTTGGCACAGCGAGTCGCTGCAGGCCAAGACGACGTGCCTGGGCGACGACCATGGCCATGCCGCGATCCTTGAAGCTCTGCGTCGGGTTCGCACCGAAACCGGGATGCGCCTTGCCCTCCTCCTTGAGGGCAAGTTCGATTCCAGCCTTTTTGGCGAGCGGATGCCGCGAGTAATCCAGCAGCGGCGTGGCGCCTTCACCGAGGCTGACAATGTGCCTGGCATCGTTTGCATCGGTGACATCAAGCGCCATCAAGCCACCGAAACGCCACATGTCGCGTCGACCCGGGTCATACCACTGCTGATCGGGCTTTTCAGCCGCAAGGCGCTCGATGTCGAGCACCATCTCGACCGGCCGAGCATCAACCGGATCAAGATTCATCGGCTCGTCAGCGGAGTACTCGACGCCGGAAGCGATACCGCGCAGACAGCGGACGCAGGACATATTTTTTCTCCGTTCGGAATCAGTATTTGGGCTCGATCAGATCCCAACGATTGCCGTAAAGATCCTCGAATACAACCACGCTGCCGTATTCCTCATGGCGTGGCTCTTCGCAGAAGCGCACATTGCTCGATTTCATGCGCGCGTAGTCGCCAGCGAAGTTATCGGTATGCAGAAACAGGAAGACTCGCCCACCGGTCTGGTTGCCAACGCGCGTCAGTTGTTCGTCATTCAGTGCACGAGCGAGCAGGAAACAGGCGCCCTGCGATCCGCGTGGAGCAACCCGCACCCAGCGCTTGCCGGGCTCTCTTGGCGTGTCTTCCAGCAACTCGAAATCCAGCACCTTGGTGTACCACTCAATCGCTTCGTCATAGTCGCGCACGACCAGGGCCATGGCGTGAAACTGTTGCGACATCGGAATCTCCTTGACGGCGACGCGAGGCCATTTCATGTTACTTTATTCGTCCAATATGGCGAATACCACTAGATTATCAGGTTATATCGCAATAATTCGCGAGTCGATACATCAACGTCGTCTTTCTTCGGCTCGCCGTTAATGACGATTTCACTGTATTATCCAACTCAATTCGCCATTTTCGGTGATTTATGCCAAAACAAAACCTTCTTACCGATGCCAGCGCCATCAAGATGCTCGGCGAACGCGTAAGCCGTCAACGCTTGCAGCGCAACCAGACCCAGGCCGAGCTGGCCACCGCCTCGGGCGTCTCCAAACGGACCGTCGAACGACTCGAAGCCGGCGAATCAACCCAGCTCTCGAACTTCATTCGCATCCTGCGCGCACTCGACCTCCTTGATGGCCTCGATGTCCTGATTCCGGAAATACCACCGAGCCCGATCGAGCAACTCAAGCTTCAAGGTCGACAGCGCCAGCGCGCAAGTTCGGCACGCCAATCCGAAGTGCCGCCGACGGCCTGGGCCTGGAAAGACGAGGCATGACGACGATCGCCGAAGTTCGCCTCTGGGGACGTACCATCGGCGCGGTCTCGGTCGAGGACTCCAACAGCACAGCCCGATTCCAGTACACGCCGGAGTTTGTACCCAGCAATATCCAAGTCGCACCGCTGATGATGCCTCTCGACGAGCGCATCTACGCCTTTCCCAAGCTCGCTCAAGAATCGTTTCACGGCCTTCCCGGCATGCTCGCCGACTCGCTCCCCGATCGCTTCGGCAATGCCCTGATCAATGCCTGGCTGGCTACCCAGGGGCGCACACCGGAAAGTTTCAACGCGGTCGAACGACTTTGCTATATCGGAGCCCGCGGCATGGGCGCGCTGGAATTCGCCCCGGCGTCCGGGCCCAAGGCAAGTGCCAGTCATCGGATCGAAATCGATGCCCTGGTGAAGTTGGCTTCCGATGTGCTCAGTCAGCGCCGCCGATTGAATCACTCGTTCGCCGACGACCATTCCGCCGACACCTTGCGTGACATCCTGCGCGTCGGAACCTCGGCAGGCGGGGCCCGAGCCAAGGCGATCATCGCCTGGAACCGCACGACCAACGAAGTGCGTTCCGGTCAGATCGAAGCCGGTAGCGGATTCGAATACTGGATCCTCAAGTTCGATGGCGTCAGCGCCAACAAGGACAAGGAACTTGATGACCCCAGTGGCTACGGCGCGATTGAATACGCCTATGCGCTGATGGCGCGTGCTGCAGGCATCGATATTGGCGAATGTCGACTGCTCGAAGAGAACGGCCGTCGCCATTTCATGACACGCCGCTTTGATCGCCTCGACGGCGGCCAGAAGCGGCACATGCAGTCGCTTGCCGCCCTCGCCCACTACGACTTCAATCTTGCCGGCGCCTACAGCTACGAACAGGCCCTGATGCTGATCCGCCAGCTCGATCTCGGCATGACGACAATCGAGGAGCAATTCCGGCGCATGGCCTTCAACATCATCGCGCGCAATCAGGATGACCACGTCAAGAACATCGCATTTCTGATGGACAAGGCCGGGCGCTGGTCGTTGTCGCCGGCATTTGATCTGACCTACAGCTACA
>NZ_DASSYD010000059.1:0-24883 GCF_035703485.1 Dokdonella sp.
CTCCAGCGCACCACTCTCCGGCGGTAGCAACCGTGCCACCGCGTTCTCTTTGAATCGTTTTCCGTATCGAGCCACGTTCGTTCTCCTGTGCCGCCTTAAGGGGGATTGTAAGGAGGTGACAACTAGTCTGACGTGGCGGGCCCGTGGTGATGGTGACGTCACCCGACCCGCTGATATCACCGTTGGCGGGTGCGCTCACCGCGAGCGGCCCCGAAGCGGCGCTGGCTTGCCAGGTGACAGCATGGCTTTCCGAAGTGCCGCCGCTGGCGGTCACAGTCATCGCCAGGAGCATTGCAAACGCAAAAGTAACCACGGCAAGCGCTCGCGCGCCTGTTCTTCTGGGCTTCATCGGATTGCTCCCCTGAGCGAGTTGGAAGGGTGTGAATTCGCGCAAGCTGGCACATGAGCGCGAAGCTGATAATTGCACGATTGCGATCCGAAATAAAGTTGGCCAGGTATGGAGAGTTCCCTGTGCACCAGGAAATGACGAGCAAGAGAATGGGGTCGAGAGCAAGAGAATGGAGTCTATCTTCTGAATCTTGCAGCTGACGTCGCTATCAAGTCCTGAACTGTACATAGGTGCAAGTTCCAGGACATACCCTGCCTTGTTTCAGTTGGTTTGACTGCTCCATGTTGCGGCCGGACGGGTTTCGAAAGGCTCGGGAGACGTGGCTTTGACTTGCGCTTGGTAATCAGGTGCGAAACTACGCCTATCTGAAATCGAAATCAGTCGCGTCTGCCCCATTGATCCCGGTTCTGCTGCTGTCGAACGGCGACCTGCAAAACTTGCATATTCATGCATCAACCTGCGTAATTGCGCCATGCCGACCTTCCACCATCGCCCCGATTTGCTGCCTGATTGGGACGGGCATCGCTTGCGCCTGAGCGGGTCGCCTGGATCGGCACTCGATATCGCTATCGATGGTTGTCGGTTTATCCATCTGGTGGTGGATCAGACGAGCCTGGCCGACCTCGCGCTGCCGTTTTCACCTTCCGGAAACGCGTGCATGGAGCTGACGGTCTCCGTGACGTCCGGCTCCGATGAGCCTATCGATGTTGCGTTCGCTATCGAGATCGGTCGACCTGGCTTGAGCGAAGCCGTTGCCGAGCTTCGCAACCTTCGCCCTCTCGGTACGCCTGAGCGGCTGGTTGCGAGCGATGCCAAGCCGATGCAGGGCGAGGTTGTCATCATCGTACCGGTCTACAACGCGCCCGAGGATGTCGCGCGCTGCCTGGATTCCGTGCTCGCCCACAGTACCGGGCCGAGTCGCCTGATCGTGATCGATGATGCGAGTACCGACGCGAAAATCACGCCGTTGCTTGAGCGCTATCGCGGCATCAATGGTGTGGAGATTCTTGCCAACCCGAAAAACCTCGGCTTCACGGCAACGGTCAATCGCGGCATTGCGCTTGCCGGTGAGGCGAATGTCGTTCTGCTCAATGCGGATACCGAGGTCGCAGCGCACTGGCTGACCGGCTTGCGTCGTGCGTTGTATTCGAGTGATGACATCGCCACGGTCACTGCCGTTTCCGACAACGCTGGTGCGTTTTCGGTGCCCGAGCTTGAGCAGGAGAATCCACTGCCGCCTGCATGGTCGTTTGCGCAGACCGCCCTCGCCGTGTGGCAAGAGGCCGGACTTGCCTATCCGCAACTGCCGACCGGCAATGGCTTCTGCATGCTGATCCGCCGCGCGGTGATCAAGGCAATCGGCGCGCTCGATGTCGAGGCGTTTCCGCAGGGCTATGGCGAGGAGAATGATTTCTGTCAGCGTGCCTGCGCGGCGGGTTATCGGCATCTGATTGCCGGCAATGTACTGGTGCGCCATGCGCGCAGCCGCAGCTTCGGACATGAGCGGCGCAAAGCACTCGGAGCGATCGGCATGCAGGTATTGCGCGAGCGCTGGCCGCGATATGAAGCTGATGTCGGCGCAAGCCTGTTCTCGTTTGAACGCCGGGTTCTGGATTGGCGGGTACGCCGGATTTATGCGGATGCGCCAAACCACGCGCCCATGCCGCGGGCACTTTGCTTCGGCTTTGATGGCGAACTCGCACTCGCGAGCGGTTACGATAGGCTGATGTTGATAGCCTCGAAATCCGGACTCGCATTGAGTCGCCCTGACCACGAACCGCTTGAAGTGACTGCTGCGCCGGACGCGACGGAGGTTGCGTACTGGTTGCAGCGTTACGCCATCGACCTGGTCGCGGTCCATGAATCAGGCGAGCGCCGAGCCGCCGCCATATTGAATTCGGCTTCACAAAGGCTGGGTGTGCCGCTTGTTTTCACCAGCGAGCGCGCCGGCCCCTCTATCGATACATGCAGGGCGCAGATCATGCACCAGCGCAGCTTTGTCGGAAGCAAACGATGAAACGTCGCTATTCACGCGCATTGATCACCGGCATCAACGGTCAGGACGGTGCCTGGCTGGCGGCTCAGTTGCTCGGCGAAGGTATCGAGGTCTTCGGCACCCATCGTCCGGCCAGCCCGGCGGGAAACTGGCGCCTGCAGGAACTCGGTTTCGCGAGCCACCCGAATCTTCACCATCGCGCGCTGGATCTGGGCAATGTCGCCGCCTGTCGTGGCTTGTTGAGCGACGTCGATGCCCAGGCGATCTTTCACCTTGCCGGGCAATCACGCGTAGCCGATTCATTTCGCGATCCACTCGGCAGCATCCATGCGAATGGCATCGGTACGCTGAATCTGCTTGAGGCGATGCGCCGACAATCCCCGGATGCTCATTTTGTACTCGCTTCGAGTGCGGAAATTTTCGGCAATGCGGAGCATGCTCCACAGGATGAGCAGACGCCGATTCGTGCGTCGACTCCGTACGGCGTTTCAAAGCTGCTGGCCCATTCGGCAATGGGCAGTTGGCGCCAGAGTTTCGGCCTTGCCGCAAGCAGTGCGATTCTTTTCAATCATGAATCCGAGTTGCGTGACGACGCATTCGTGACACGCAAGATCAGCCAGGGCGTTGCGCGGATCCTGCTCGGCAAGGAGCAGGAACTGACCCTTGGCAACCTCGATGCACGGCGGGATTTCGGCTATGCGCCGGAGTACATGAGCGCCTTGGCCAACATGGCGGATCGCGATTCCGGTGACGACTACGTCCTCGCCAGCGGACATGCGGCGAGCATCCGCGAGTTCGCCAGCGCAGCATTTGATGCGATCGGCATGCCGATCGACTGGCAGGGTCATGGCGCTGCGGAAGTTGCTCGTGAGCGTAGCAGCGGCAAGATCCGTGTTCGCGTTGATACCAAGCTGTTGCGACCGGTCGATGCGCCCTTGCTGGTTGGCAATGCGACCAAGGCGCGCGAACAACTGGGCTTCAAGCCTCAGCTGGATCTGACCGAATTGACCCGGCGCATGGTCGAGGCGGATCTGGGACGCGAGCGCAAAGCCTGATGCGGGTCATCTTCAATGTCGATGCGATCAGTGCCCCGCTGACCGGCATTGGCCGCTACGCGCTCGAGCTCGCGCAAGGACTCGCCAGCCACGAGGCGATCGAGGAACTGCGACTGTATTCGGCGGTGCGCTGGGTTGATGATCCTGCCGATGCCTTGTCGTCAAACCGTCTGTTCGCCAGCCTGCGCAAGAATCTGCCGTTCAAGACCAGCGCCCTCGAACTCTATTCGACTTTGCGCAATGTGCTGTTCCGTGCGCATACGCGCAAGTTCCAGCAATTTCTGTTGCACACACCCAACTACATCCTGATGCCGTTCGATGGCCCGAGCGTGACCACGGTGCATGATTTGTCGGCATTCAATTTTCCCGAAACCCATCCGCCCGAGCGGGTTCGCTTTCTTGAGCGGCATCTGCCGAAAACACTTGATCGTGCTGACCGCGTGATCACTGACTCGCAATTCATTGCCGATGAGCTTCACGACAAGCTCGGGGTTTCACGCGAGAAACTGCGCGTGGTCGCGCTGGGCGTGGATGCGAGCTATCACCCGCGCAAACCCGAGCTGCTGGCAGATGCGATGGCGCGCCATGGCCTGGTCGCGGGCAGCTACCTGCTCGTCGTCGCCACCCAGGAGCCGCGCAAGAATCTGATCCGCCTGGCCAATGCGTACGCAGCCCTGCCGGAAACGCTGCGCCGGAGGCATCCTCTGATCATCGTCGGTGCGCGCGGCTGGCTCAGCGCCGATCTCGAGCGTGTACTGGCCCCTCTGGAAGCCGCCGGTTCGAGCCGTCGTCTCGGCTACGTGACTGAAGCGGATTTGCCGTTGATCTACGCCGGTGCGCGTGCATTCGCGTTTCCTTCGCTTTACGAAGGCTTTGGCCTGCCGGTGCTGGAAGCGATGGCCAGCGGTGTTCCGCTGTTGACCTCCAACGTCTCCTCGCTGCCCGAGATCTGCGCCGGGATTTCCTTGTGTGTCGATCCTCGCGATGAGGCGAAACTCGGCGAAGGCCTGATTCAATTGCTCGAAGATGAAGACTGGCGGGCACGCAGCGCTTCGACCGGATTGCAACACGCCGCCGACTTTCCGTGGTCGCGCTGCGTTGATGAAACCGTCGCGGTCTATCGGGAGATATCCTCTCCCGCGCGCTGACGCGGGCTGACCAGACCGGCAGAGCGAACGGGCCAAAGACGAAACCCGCCCGCCCTGGAACAGCCTCGCATCCGATTGATCAGGCCGTCAGGTCCTTGATCGTCGTGCTCGTACCATTGGTCTTGACACTGCTGATGCCGGTCTCGCGAGATGCCTCGGAGGCGTACATCTGGCTGCTGCCAATCACCTGGTGGTTGGCCGCTTTCAGATTGAAGAAGACCTTGTCATTCGATGCCGTCTTGCGCTCATAGCTATCGTCACTGGCGCAATTTGTCTGCACCGAGCGTATCCCGCCTTCGGCTGCGGCTCGTGACGAGTACATCTGGCTTGTAAGGATAATTTCGGCATTTCCCGCTTTCAGAACGAAACGGAACTGATCCGCGCTGCTCTTGCTGAGTTCAAACCAACCTGCCATCGAAGTGCTCCTTTTTCCGGGGGGAAGGATCGCCACGCATATCGGTGTATCCGCTGACGACACCCTCTTAGATAACACAGCGCTGCCAGCATCGCATTCAATGCCCGGCAAGCATTGACGAATATTTACCTGGGGCAGCGTTGCCCCAAAAGCAAAAGCCCGGGCATGCCCGGGCTTTTGTCCTGCACGAAACGTCCGAACTTACGGAGGCGGCAGTTCGAATCCGTCTGCGAAGATCAGATCGGAACTGGAGCAGCCCTGGACCTTGACGTCATCGATGTTCCATCCGACTGCGCCGACCGACCTGTCACTGGCGAAGCGGAAGCGGAAGCGTGCGTCGTGACCGGCATAGGGAGCAAGATCGACAACCACTCGTTCAAACGGAATTGCATCACACCAGGCCTGCTTGCCGGCAATCGGATTGTTATAGGAGGTCGAAACTGCGCCGGTATAGGGGCCGACCTGAATTTCGCTATTCATCACCTGGGTAAAGGCGCCGCCATCGATCGAGATTTCGAGGAGCCCGGCGTCGAAGCAAGCCGACGATCCGCTGTTTTCCAGATCACGCCAATGCTGGAACTGCAGATTCAGCCCGTTCAGCGTAGTTGGCAATGCGACGCTGGGTGAATCCAGACGGCGATCAGTGATTGAACCTGGATCATCAACAAACCAGGAATGAGTCGGACTGGTGGCGCGATTGGTGCTCAGGGCCCAGGTGTCGGTTCCTGCGGCGGCACTATGCGTCCAACCGGGCGCACCACTTTCCATATCGTCACTCATCAGAACATTGGTCACCGAGCCAGCCGAGCAATCACCCGGTGCCGCCAGTGTTGTGAAACTAAACACCGCGCTGCTGGCTGACGAGCCGCAGATGTTGTTGGCGGTTACACGCCAGAAGATTTGCGTGTTGGTCGGCAGTGCCGCCGCCGGTTGAAAACTGGTTCCGGCTACGGTTTGCGAGAGGATTACATTGCTGAATCCGGCATCCGTGGCGATTTCAATCAGATACGACTCGCTTTGCGCCGCGGACGACCAGCTGAATACAGGACTGCTCGATACGTTCGCAGCGTTGTTGGCGGGCAAGATCAGGCTTGTTGTCGGCGGAAGCTGGGTGACGACATTGACGTCCAGCCCGAGATCGCGATCGGTTCCTCCCGAGCTACCGCGCAAGGTCAATGCATTGGCACCCGGTGTGGCCGCGTTGGTAACCATCAGGTTGGCCACGCTGTTTCCCGGCGGAATGACGGGAGTGGTGCTGTACGAACCGGTGAATCCAGTCGGAAGGCCGGAGCCGAAACCCAGGTTGACTGGCGTGTTGTAGCCGCTGACCGAACCGACCGTGAGATTGACCGGAGCCAGCGCGACCGGTGTCGCTGTGGCAGCGCAGACGCTCTGCGTGAGCGGCGCACCGGACAAGGTAAAGGTTGGTGTTCCGCAGGCATCGAAGCGGAATGATGCGATGCGAGTGCGCCAGCTGCCGCCGGCCGGCATGTACTCACCCGTGAACCAGAATGTGCAGCCATCTATCGGATCGACACCGAGCTGGAAATAGTCGCCCCAGCGATCACCGTTCTGTGAACTGGCACCGGCAACGAGGGGCGTCTCAGCCGTGGTCATCACGCCCGATGGATCTCCTGCCATGCGTCCTACATAGGACAAACCGGGATAGATTGCCGGCGAGACTCGATCAATGCTGAAACCCATGGCGATGTTGCCAGCCGAATCCATCGCACTTGCACCCATCCAGCGGTTGGCAGGGCCACCGCTGTCAGCCGGTGCGTAAGTACCTTCCTGATACAGCGACCAGGAGCCGGCAAGTCCGCCGGTTCGACGCAATTCGAACCAACGAATTGCGGACAGGTTGTTGGCTCCGATCTTGGTGACAAAATTGCCGACGATCGATTCCGTTCCACCCATCGATCGATAGTGCAATGGAAACATGATGACTTCGAGCAGCGGATCCAGCGTGCTGCTGGTGCCTGGCTGCGGAATCGCGCCGAACCCACCAGAAATCGTGAAAGCTCGATCAAAATCGGCAATCTGGATAGCCGTCGGGCCAGTAAGCGTCGTATTCGCCGGCGTCGTGAAATCAACATGCAGGCTGAACAACTCCAGACGATCATGCAGCGGATCGTTGCTACCGGGATTGTTGCGCTCGTCGTCGACCTGACGCATGAACACTGCCGGTGCCCCGGCTGGCGGCAACTCAATGCCGTTGATTGATGCGGGTGGCAGCATCTGGAATCCCAGTTCGCTCAAATCCGGCACCGTTTTTCTTTGCAATGTGGCAGCCAGGCCGGCCAGCATCTTGGTGCGATCCAGCGCATAGACGGCATTGTTCTCATTGGCGCCAACATAATAGGCATCGGGCCAGACGCCGTATTTCGGATAGTCCGGGAAGCTCGGCGGCACAAATGCATAACGCATCCAGGTCGTCGTGACCGGGTTGCTGTCGGCACTGATGTAGACGCAGAGATTGTTGCCACTTTGCGAGAACTCGGTCAGCAGCCAGCGATTGGCCAATTGATCGAAGACCACGATCGGATCGCCGAAGCCGCTGGCACAGGAGCCACCGCTGCCTAGCCCGTCCATGTTGAACGGACCGGCCGCAATCGTACCGTCAAGAGTGTTGTGGACGACGTAGGTCGCACCACCGCTGCCATTGATTGCCTGAACATAAAATCCACCGCCAACGTCACCGGTAGGGTCCGGCGGCGAAACGCCACTGAAACCCTGGGCATCCTGGTTGACCAACGGCGTCGTGAATGCGCGCGATTCAGTGCCTGCACCGAATGCGCGTTGCAGCTCGACCAGAAGATCGCCCTCGGGTACCGGATTGACCGGCTTGGCCCGAAGGTTCAATACATCCGGATCGCCATCGAACAGGCGCGGAATTTCCTTGACCGGATCGCCGGGCTTCCATACCGGCACAATCGGACGCGTGCGCGCATCGAGAAAGAACTTCTCGGGGACTACCGGCGGACTGACCCAGTCAGCACCGACACTGACATGGATACCGTTGGCATCGACATGGTCGCGCGATGGCGTGCCCTTTTCGGCCGCTACGGCGGGTTGCAACGCTACGCTGGCAATAGCGGCCAGCAACAGCGTGGATAGTGACTTGTTCATGTTTTCTCCCGATTGCCCCATTTCATTGATCCGTTACATCCGATCTGACCCGGCGAACAGATGCTCCGCCTCAAGTCGCAACTAGTCATCGTCGTCGGCTGACCCCTGATCGTCCACCAGAATGAACGACTGATCAATAACAATCTCACCGGAAACGCTATCAATTCGCAATTCACTGGCCCCTGAGCCGTACCGCGCAGCCGCCTCGAAGCCTCCCGCTGCACGCGGATGGACGCTCAATCCGAAGTCGGTGCTGAGCTTGCCGCCGGTTTGCGCCGTGATCGATACGTCACCCGAAAGTGGGACGAGGGCGATGATGCGCCCGGATTTACTTTGCAGATGACTGGTTCCTGGCCAGCGCTCGACCAGTTGCGCGGCGCGGATCATCCCGCTTTCGGTGGAAAGATCGAGTCGTGAGTATGAGGTCGCCTCAATGTCTCCACTGCTGGTGGTGATGGCCAGCGGCCCGCGACGCTTGCGCGCCACCACGCGATGGGTCGTGCTGCGAACTGACAGGGCCATGTCGGCTGGGACATACACCGCCATGTCATAGCGGCTTGCGCTCTTGCCGCCAGGCATTGTCACAGTCAGATGCATTTCCCTGCCCTGACGCGATGAAACCACCTTGACGGGAGCGAAATCCGGTGCGAGCCGCTGGATCACGCCATGCACGCCGACTTCGGCCTTGTCATGATCACGGACATGGATATCACCAAAGGGATTGTCGACAACGACGCTGGCGACGCCCTTGTCGAGCGCGAATTCGACATCCTCGCGCTCGATGCGTGGTTGCTGGAGCGTCGAGCGTGACGAATCGTCCTGCACCGTTGGTGCAGCACAACTCGCAAGCAACACGGCCAACGGCAGCGCGATTCCGGTCAAGCGCATCCGCGATGCATTCAAGGAAAACATATCAGCCATCAAATCACCTGCAGGAGATTGCCTGGAAAGCCGGCCATCCTACGGGGAATTCATCGCGGGGTGAATTTCCGCATCTGGAATGTTCGCCCCTGGGCCGGCAGGAATGCATCGCGGCGACAGTGTGCAAGTGCACAATTGCATGTTTTGCAATCGATGGATGGTTGATCACAAGACTCACCGGGAAGGGCGCGACAAACCGCGCCCGAAACCCGGATCAGAACTCCCAGGACGCGCCGCCATAGATCGTGCGACCGACCGCTGGCTCCAAACCACCGCCGAAGACGCGGGCGTAGTAGGTTTTGTCGGCGATGTTGTAAATGCCGCCGAGCAGTCGGATGTCCGGGGTCACCCACCAGTCTGCGGACACATCGGCGACGGTGTAGGAAGGCACCTTGGCTGGAATGTAGTTGCTCTGGGCTGGAGTGCCGTTGTCGAGGTTTGAATCCTGCCAGTACTGGCTGGCCACCGAAACGACCGACAAGGCGAACTTGAAGTGCTTGTCCTCCCGGTAGGCAAGCCCGAAACGAGCCAGATAGTCTGGAGAGAATGCGGGCGTGTTGCCCTTGTAGCCCTTGGCCGATGCGGTGAATTCGGCATCGAGCAGACTCAGGTTGGCAAACACCGACAAGTGGCGACTGGTCTTTGGATCGACGGCGGCGAGGAAGTCATAGTCGATCTGGCCCTCGAAACCACGATGGCGCGTATCACCGGTATTGGCGTTGATGGTGTTGCCCGGAGGTGCGCCCGGAATCTGCTGCGACTCGATACGATCCTTGACATCAACGCGGAACAAGCTGACATCGTAGAACAGACCATTGGCCGGTGTGCCATGAACGCCCGCTTCCCAAGACAGCACATGGGTTGGATCGGGATCGTTGATCGGATCCGGCGAGGTGTTGCCGAATGGCGAGCCGATATCGAAATAGCGCACCGGACGCCAGCCTTGCGACACATTGAAGTAGGTCTCGTTGGCATGACCAAAATCGTTGCCGAAACCAAGGCCAAACAGCGGCACGTTGTGAGTTACTTCGCGATCAACCAGGCCCCGCGTCAGATTGGACGGACGAATGGTTTCGTCGATTTTCAGGCGCTCGCGCTCAAGGCGCACCGACGGAACGAAGTGCCAGCGACCAGGAAAGCGGAACACGTTTTCGGCATACACCGCAGCGTAGTCCGTTGACCGACTCTGACGCAGACGCGCGCAATTGGATGCGCTCGGATTCGCACACGGCACGCCGAATCGGTCGTAGCGGCCCGGACTCAGATTGTCGGCAATGAACTGGCGAAATGGCGCGTCGGAGTGATACATCGTGGTGCCGACGGTCAGGGCATTGCCGCGCCCCCATCGATGCAGTGCGCGCGCATCAAGTCCGTAGAAACGGAACTGGTCGTCCTGCACGGTCGCCGTGGTCGGCGCAGGTCCGCGATCCTGCGAGCGCGAAGCGTTATCCTGATATCCACCCCAGAGCTTGGTTACCAG
The DNA here is from genome assembly GCF_035703485.1 of Dokdonella sp. Taxonomy (GTDB): domain Bacteria; phylum Pseudomonadota; class Gammaproteobacteria; order Xanthomonadales; family Rhodanobacteraceae; genus Dokdonella. The sequence goes on from NZ_DASSYD010000059.1 coordinate 10,494, forward strand.
CTCGGTATCCTCACTGAAGAAGCGATCATCCGTCAGGGCAAGCACGTAGCGATCAGTCCACAGCTTGTTGTATGGCGTGGTGGTCTGGTCGGGATCGGCAATGAACTGCGGATAGCTGAGCTTGCCCGGATCGCCGGTTTCGAGCTGGTTGGCGTGCAAGTCCAGTGCCGTGCGGGCCATGTCCGAGTTGTAGCCGATATGCAGGTCGACACCACCCAGCGTTGAATCGCCATTGTCTCGTTCACCATCGCTGCGGCGAAATTGCGCGTTGGCCAGGTAGTCCCAATTGCCCGAGGTACCGGAAACCGACCCGAATGTGCCCAACAGTCCATTGCCGCCGACGACCGCTTCCGCGTAGCCGCCCAATGGTCGATCGGCGATCGGCTTGCGACTGATCATGTTGACGACGGGCGGCGGCTCGGGGCCGTACAGCAGCGAGCTGCCACCACGGATCAACTGCACCTCGGAAATCTGTTGCGGCAAGGGCAGCAGGTAGATGGTCGGATAGCCGATCCAGTCCGACATCAACGGAATGCCATCGAGCATGACCGCGACGAACTCCGACTCCTGCGGATTGCCGATGCCGCGATAGCTCAGGTTGGCCTGGCCTGGCGATTGCTGCTCGGAAACGAACAGACCCGGGGTCTGCGCAAACAGGGCGCGCAGGTTGTTGTCGACGATGGTTGGGATCGAATCGAGTTTGGTGATCGAAGTCTTCTTGGTCACCGTGATCAACGGCCCATCGACCTCTTTCATGATGTGCTGCAGCTTCGGTCGGGAATCGTCGTTTGGACGACGCTCATGGACTTCGACTTTGGGTAGTTCGGTACGGTCCTGCGCCGAGTCGGAAGACGAAGCTGAATCTTCGGCACGGGCAGACCCGACCAGGCACTGGGCAATCGCGATCGCGATCGCGCCCGTGACAATGGCTGTGGCTTTCATGGGCTTTCCTGGGAGCGGATGGTTCCCGACGCCCCCTCTGGGCCTCGGCTCGGTCGCCATTTATCGCAGGCGGGAGGCAGGCACAAAAGCGCCTTGAGACCTAGGTCTCAAGGCGGAATCATGAACACACGATGAAAATTTCTTGCAAATCACGCATTTGAATCCCCGTATTGAGAGGATTCGCGTTCAACAGCCTGTTGAAAAACTTACTGCATTGGGCCATTTTTCTGATTCGGACCTGCGAGTGAACACCTGAATCCGGATCATCACCCGACCGTGCGCTATTTGAAGATTTCCTTGTTCTTCGCGTACGGAATCGCTTGTTGGCGAGTGACCAGACCGCGCTTGACCAGGTCCTGCAAGCATTGATCGAGGGTCTGCATGCCATGCTGGGCGCCGGTTTGAATCGACGAATACATCTGCGCGACCTTGTCCTCGCGGATCAGGTTGCGGATGGCCGGAATGCCAACCATGATTTCATGCGCGGCGATGCGGCCACCGCCGACTTTCTTCAGCAATGACTGCGAGATCACCGCGCGCAACGACTCGGACAACATCGAGCGCACCATCGGCTTTTCACCGGCCGGGAATACGTCGATCACGCGATCGATGGTTTTCGCCGCCGAACTGGTATGCAGGGTGGCAAATACCAGATGGCCGGTTTCCGCAGCGGTCAGGGCGAGGCGAATGGTTTCCAGATCGCGCAACTCGCCGACGAGGATATAGTCGGGGTCTTCACGCAGCGCCGAGCGCAATGCTTCGGTGAAGCCGTGAGTGTCGCGATGCACCTCGCGCTGGTTGATCAGGCACTTCTGCGAGGTGTGCACGAACTCGATCGGATCCTCGACGCTGAGGATATGTGCATATTCATTCTTGTTGACGTGATCGATCATCGCCGCCAGCGTCGTCGATTTGCCCGATCCGGTTGGCCCGGTGACGAGGATCAACCCCTGGGGCTGCTCGATGAGCTCTCGGAAGATTTTCGGACAACCGAGATCTTCGAGTGACAGCACCTCCGAAGGGATGGTCCGGAATACCGAAGCAGCGCCACGATTCTGGTTGAATGCGTTGACGCGAAAGCGGGCCAGGCCGGGAATCTCGAAGGAGAAGTCGACTTCGAGAAATTCCTCGAAATCGCGTCGCTGCTTGTCCGACATGATGTCGTAGATCAGCGAATGGATCTGCTTGTGGTCGAGTGCAGGAATATTGATCCGTCGCACATCGCCATCGACGCGGATCATCGGCGGCAGCCCTGCCGAAAGATGAAGATCGGATGCCTTGTTCTTGACCGAAAACGCGAGCAGCTCGGCAATATCCATGTGGTCTCCCCAATTGGCGCGATTCCGCGCATGGCTGCGATGTGCTGGAGTATAGCGGGGTGATGCGAGGAGCGGGAGTCGGGAGTGGAGGATCGCCATCAGGCGAGAACGCTTCGCATGGCACATAGCAATGTTTGGCCGTGAAGTGGGCCTGAAAAGTGCCTGAATCGCCGTTCCCACTCCCCACTCCCCACTCCCCACTCCCCACTCCCCACTCCCCACTCCCCACTCCCCACTCCCCACTCCCCACTCCCCACTCCCGACTCCCGACTCCCGACTCCCCACTCCCGACTCCCGCTCCTTGCTATCCTTGGCGACCGCTATTCAATTCAGGCCTGCAATGTCTTCCTCCCCCAAATCTCCACTTCCCGATTCTGTTTCACTGGCTTTCATCGGTGGCGGCAATATGGCGCGCAGCTTGATCGGCGCACTGATCCGTGGCGGCATGGCAGCCAGCCGTATCCGTGTCGCTGAGCCATTCGAGGTCGCGCGCCAGCAACTTGCCGCTGACTTTGGCGTCAGCGTGTTTGCCGATGGCGTCGATGCGGTGGACGGGGCGGATATTGTCCTGCTGGCGATCAAGCCACAGATCATGCGTGCGGTTTGTACCAGTCTCGCCCCGACGCTGGCTGAGCGCCGCCCACTGATGATCTCGATTGCTGCCGGTTTGCGCATCGAGCAGATCGATCAATGGCTCGGCGGCGGGTTCCCGATCGTGCGCTGCATGCCGAATACACCGTCACTGATAGGTGCCGGTGCGACCGGCATGATCGCCAACCCGGCAGTCGACGCCGCGGCCCGCGCGCTGGCCGAAAGCATCCTCGGCGCGACCGGCCTCGCGGTGTGGATCGATCGCGAGGAACTGATCGATACCGTCACCGGCGTATCCGGCTCGGCGCCGGCTTATTTCTTTCTCATGATCGAGGCCCTGGAAGACGCTGGCGTGGATCAGGGCCTGCCGCGTGAAACGGCGCGAGCGCTGGCTATCCAGACCTGTCTCGGCGCCGCACGCATGGCCAGCGAAGATGCCGAACCACCGTCGCGACTGCGTGAGCGCGTGACCTCGCCGAACGGAACCACCGCGGCAGCCCTGAACGCTCTGGCCGAAGGCGGATTTCGTGAAATCGTGGCCAAGGCCGTTGCCGCCGCCAAGGCTCGTGGTGGCGAAATGTCGCGCGAGCTCGGCTGAGGCCCGCCACAATGCCTTACCTCGCCAATGCCGCACAGATCCTGATTGAGTTCACCTTCAGTATTCTGGTCGGCCTGATCGTACTGCGTGTGCTTCTGCAATTGGTACGCGCCAATTTCCATAACCCGATCTGTCAGTTTCTGTACAAGATCAGCAATCCGGTGTTGATGCCGCTGCGTCGGATCATTCCGGCCTGGCGTCGTCTCGATATTGCCGGCGTGGTGCTGGCCTGGTTGCTGCTGCTACTCAAACGCGCGCTGATCTTTGCCATGTTCGGCATGATGCCGTCGCTGGCCGGACTGGCCGTGATCGCATTCGCCGACCTGATCGGATTCGTGCTGATGTTGCTGCTGATCCTGATCATCGTCCGTGTGATCCTGAGTTTCGTCGCCAACGACAGTTATCATCCGGTGGTGCCGCTGATCTACCAGCTGACCGAACCGGTGATGAAGCCGGTGCGCAAGCGCCTGTCGGCACTCGGCGGCCTCGATTTGTCGCCGATGGTCATTCTGCTCGCGATCATGCTGCTGCAGGCATTGCTGGTCGCGCCATTGTTCGATCTGGGTCTGCGTATCGGTCAGGCGGCTTGATTGTCGAACGAAGAGCCCAGGACATACCGATTCATTGTCGTTGAGAGAATTGCCATGAAATCCCTGATTCGCTGTTTTGCCGTCGCTGCCCTGCTTGTCTCCAGCATTTCTGCCATCGCCGATTCGGGTGGCACCCAGAAATTCGGCAACTACCTTGTGCACTACAGCGCCTTGTCGACCCAGTTTCTCAACGCCGGGATGGCCAAGCAGTACTCGATCGAGCGTTCGGCGAATCGCGGCCTGATCAATATTTCAGTGCAGAAAGTCGCCGCCGATGAAACTGCGCAAGCCGTCGCGGCCGTGGTTTCGGGAGAAGCGACCAATCTGACCGGACAGAAGACCCCGGTCACGATCCGTGAGATTCCTGACCAGTACGTGTCCTACATCGGTTTGTTCAACGTGACCGCACCGGATACCTACACCTTTACCTTAAAGATCACACCCAAGGATTCGAAGGAATCCTTCACACTGAAGTTCAGCAAGAATTTCGTCGCCGAATGAGAGATGGAAAAAGGTCTGATCCGCTCAGGCCACGGATCGGGAACGGGATCAGGGCAGGCTCCAACGTCTATTGAAGGGCAGTTCCGATTGCCGATCTAGGGCAACGCCGATCAAGGATCGACTGGCTCACCACGAGCAGAATTTGACGACAAGCTCACAGCGTCCGCGCGACCTCGGCGATGCGTTGATGCAGGGCATCGAGGCCATCAAACAGCGCGGCCGGCCCGGGTTGCAGAATGATCGGTGACTTGATCTCGTAGAGGTGACCATTGCGAACCGCAGGTATCGTCTCCCAGCCCGGTCTTGCCGCGACCGATCCGGGACGGAATTTCTTGCCGCACCACGAGCCAAGGATCAAATCCGGCTGACGGCGCACGATCTCACCGGCATCGGCAATGATGCGGTCGCGGGCCAGGGATTTTTCTGCCAGCTCCGGAAACACATCATCACCTCCAGCGATGCGGATCAGTTCGGCGACCCAGCGAATGCCACTGATCGGCGGTTCGTCCCACTCCTCGAAATACACGCGCGGTCGGCGCGGCAGCGCCGCTGCCGCCCTCTCGATGGCCGCGATGTGCGCTTGTGCCTCGGCGGCATAGCGGTCGGCCTTGTCCGCAGCTCCGACCATGGCGCCCAAACGGCGTATATAGGCGACGATGCCTTCGACCGAGCGATGATTGCTGATCCAGACCTCGACACCGGCGCGGATCAGGTCGCGCGCGATGTCGGCCTGGATATCGGAAAAACCGATGACCAGATCCGGCTCGAGATCAAGAATCGCACCGATCTTCGCGCTGGTGAAGGCGGACACTTTCGGCTTTTCCTTGCGCGCTCGCGGCGGCCGCACGGTGAAGCCCGATATGCCGACAATGCGCCGCTCTTCGCCGAGCGCGTAGAGCACCTCGGTCGGCTCTTCGGTCAGACAGACGATGCGCTGCGGAAACGGATCCGGGAGCGCCATCAGGGAAACAGCAGCCGTCGATTCCAGACGCCATCATCCAATTCGTAGCGCTGTCGATCATGCAGGCGAAAGTTCGCGCCATACCAGAACTCGAACAGATCGGGACGCAGCCGGTATCCACCCCAGTTGGGTGGGCGCGGCACATCAGCGCCCTCGAAGCGCTGCTCGAACTCGGCAACGCGGGCATCGAAAACTTCGCGAGCAGGCAGTTCTCTTGATTGGAGTGAAGCCCAGGCGCCGATCTGGCTCATGCGCGGGCGCGAGGAAAAATAGGCATCAGAACTGGCTGTATCGAGCTTTTCGACACGGCCTTCGACCCGCACCTGGACCTGATCTCGCAGGGTTTTCCAGTGAAACGCCACCGCAACCTGGGCGTGCGCGGCGAGCTGTTCGGCCTTGTCACTTTCGTAGTTGGTGAAGAATTGCAGGCCATCCTGATCAAGATGTTTGAGCAGGACGATTCGCGAGGACACGCGACCGTCCGCAGAGACCGTCGCCAGATTCATCGCCGTGGGCTCGGGGTCACCAGCCGCCCTGGCCTCGGCCAGCAGCTTGCGCAAGGTTTCGATGGCCTCGGTGTAGAGCGGATGTGAATGGGTGGCTGAGGTTGTCATGCTGGAAGGGAGTGGGGAGTGGGGAGTGGGGAGACGGTTAGCAGTTGGCGGAATGTTGTCAAGTTTTTAGTTGGATTTTCGCGATAAAGTCAGATCTCCCCTGGCGGCTCTTCCCGCTAACCGCTATCCGCTCTACCGCTCACGGCTCCCAAGCGCCGCACGCAACATTGCCTGGGTGAACTGCTCGATATTGAGCGGCTTGGTCAGATACGCATCGGCGCCGGCGTTCATGGCGACCTTGCGCGCCTCCTCGGTCGGTGTCGCCGACAGGGTCAGCACATAGCCCTGATACCCCTTGGCGCGCAGTCGGAAGACTGCCGTATTGCCGGACAACCCGGGCAATTCGACATCGACCAGCAAGATATCCGGGGGATTCGCCAGTGCGTTTTCGACAGCCGCGCCGGCATCGCCGACCACGCGGACCTGAAATTCCATGTCGGTCAACAAGGCCTCAAGCAGGAAGGTGATGTCCGGGTCGTCATCGACGACAAGCACGCTGCGACCACGTCCGGAATTGGGGAAAAGAGGTTCTGCGGGCTTTTCAAGTTCGCCCGCGACTGATTTGTCCAGATTCGGCAGCACAATCCTGAAACTGGAACCTTGTCCGAGCGTGGATTGCAGTTCGAGCGTGCCGAGCATCTGTTTGACCAGACGCTTGACGATGCTCAGACCCAATCCGGCACCACTGCCGGGAGCCTGGGCAATCCGGCTGAAGGCGACAAATATTTTTTCCTGAAACTCCTCGGCGATTCCGATTCCGCTGTCGCTGACCTCGATGCTCAACGTCTTGTCGTTCCAGAGCAGGTGCACCTTGACCCAACCCTTGGCCGTGTAGCGAATCGCGTTCGAGATCAGGTTGACGAGAATCTGGCGCAACCGCAGCTCATCGAGCAACGCAGGCGTTGCATCAATCATCTTCAGCTCGATGCTGAACTCCAGGCCTTGATCCCTGGCCATTGGCTCGAACATGCCTTGCAGATCCTCGACCACGTCAGCGAGGTCGATGGCTACCGGTGCAAGCAGGCTCGAGCGCGTATCGGCGCGCGCATACTCAAGCAGGTTCTCGGCCAGCGTGAACAGGTAGTTGGCGTTGCGGCGCAAGGCACGCAAGCCGTGCTGTGTGGATACCGACTGTCCGGACTCCTCCTCCAGCAAATGCACGTAGCCGAAGATCGATGTCAGCGGCGTACGAAAATCATGGCTCAGGGTCGCGATCAAGGCATTCTTCAGTGCGTTTGCCTCCTGAAGACGCACGCGCTGCTGCTCAAGCTCGCTGCGAATCTGGCGCAGCTGGTTGATCGCCTTGGTCTTCTGATAGCTGACCAGGGCTGCCTCGTTGCCGGTCTGCTGCTGAGTTTGCTGGCGCTCATGTTCAGCCTGGGCATCGAGCAACAAGACCTGGAAGCCGTCATCCGCGCCGAGCAGCTGCACATGCGTGCTGCGCCCGTTCGGCATTTCGACAAACGGCAGATCGATTGACTGATCCAACGGCATGCCGAGAAACAGATCCTGCAGTTGCCGCGCAGCAACCTCGGCATTGTCCACATCAAAGCCGAAGCGAGCGGCATCGCCATGCAAATCGATCAACCGCCAGTGGTTGTCGAACTCGAGAAGCAACGGCTGGGCACGCTCAAACAGGGCACGCGCAATCCGTTGATACCTGTCGCTGGAAAAATCCATGGAATCTGATGTGCTGTTCATGGCAACAGCCTTTTCGCAAGTTCGGTAAACGCCTGCTCGACGCCGTCGCCGGAGAGTGCGCTGGTTTCGATCACCGGCATGCTCTGGCGCAGCTCGACCAGCGTGCTCGGCAAGACTTCCCAGCGCTCGACGAGATCAAGTTTGTTGATGATCAGGACGGCTTGCGCATCCGCAAGCAGACTGCGTGACTGCAGCAAGAGATCGATGGCGGTACGCAACGATGCCTCCCGGGTTCCGTCGGCAACCAGCAACAGGCCGCTGGCACCGCGCAGATAACTCATGTTGAGTGCATCGAGCGCGCTGTTGCCTGCAATATCCCAGAGCACCAGCTTCAAACTGCCCTGATCAGCACAATCAACCAGTTTGCTGTCGACCTTGACGCCGACCGTGGTCAGGTATTTGTCAGAGAACGTGTTGCGCATGAAACGCGTGACAAGACTGGTCTTGCCAACACCGAAATCTCCAAGCATGCAAACCTTGCGTGCTGCTACCGTCATGGCTTCTTCCTTGCAACTTGCAATTGCACTTTGGCGCCCCTGATATCCGCACTCGCATCAGTCTCCGTATGCAGCGCGGCAGAAGCCAGCAGTGCGGGAGCCGCGCCGGCCTCGCGTAGTCTATCGCGCAGCCAGCTGGCGCGCGCCAGACGCAGTTTCGCATTCAAACTGTCGCTGCCTGAGGCATCGTTGTATCCATCAATCCGCAAACGCAGATCGACACCCGCCCGGGTTGCCAGGGCTTGCGCTCGATTGAGCCATTCGGCCATGCGCTGCAATTGCGCCTCGGTATCGCCACCCGGCTCGATATCCTTGGCGAAGACAACGGTTTCAGCAGCAAGATCATTGGCCAGCGCATCCAGAGCGGTGCGCGCGGCAGCGGCTTCATCAGTCGTTTCAGTCACTTTCCAGTCGACGCGGCGAATGCCGGCAATCCAGCGCGCCTGTTGCTGATGCCCGGCAATCCAGTCGGCACGTGCCTGACCGCTGACTTCAAGCACGCCATCGTCAACCGCCAGTTGCACGTCGGTCGGTGCCTGCAGAAGTCGATGCGCGCGTTTGCGCAGGATTGCATCATCGGTCGAAACATAGCCTTGCGTATCAAGTGCCGCCTTGATCTCCCCGAAATCGGCACGCTCCAGCAGTGGCTGGACGGGCTCGGCATCGGCATCGATCAGGCCATGCACGGTCAGGCGACTCCAGGGTTTGGAATCAATACCGGTAAGCAGGAATCCGGGGTGGGCAATCAATTCGGCGCGCAATCCATCGACGCGCTCATGCCAGCGTTCGTTGTGCCAGTGGTACCAGCCGATACCCAGCATCAACAATAGCAGGATGATCAGCATCGGCCAGCGTGAAGGTCGCTGATGCGGTTGGCCATCGCCGTCATCGAGCGCGGCACTGGCGGCGACCAGATCGACCGGATCGAGACTCGCGCCGAGGTCTGTCTCTGCCCCGATCACATCATCCGATTGTGATCCTGATGCATCAGACATTTGTGCGTGAATCAGCTCAAGGCGATCGCCGAGCACGGTACGCAACGAATCAGGCGGCACGCCCTGGATAAAGCAGGCCAGCGAAGCGCGTGGTCCATCGAGCACCCAGAGCAGATGCTCTCCGACCCGCGCGGCTTCCAGCGAATCACCACCATCGCGGCCGACCGAATCACGCACGAACTGGCCGATCGCGGTCAGCATGCCGGCAATCGCATCGGCATCGAGATCCGCCAGCCCCGGAGACGACTCGCGATGCAGGACCAGACCGGAATCGCGCTCGATCAGGAATACATGATCAACCTGGTAGCGCAAGCTGTGCTTGAGCACGATCTGGGCAAACGGTACACCGCTGCGCCAGGCTTCGATGCGCCAGCGAATACCTCGCGGGCTGAAGCCGTGCTCAAGGACTTGATTGAGATCGCGCATCAAACCGCGCAAGGCTTCGGCAATGGCCTTGCGAATGATCGGACCGATCACCGGGAACAAAGCATCGACAATGCTCGCCCGATTTTTGTGTACGGCATTGCCGAGTGCTGCCGCCACCGGCGTCGCCAGGGCGCGACTCATTGGTTCCCGTGGCGCGGCTGTGACCAGGCCCGGCAACAAGGCAGCAAGTTCCTGATTGGTTTTTTCCAGCTCGGCGATGCGCTGTTCGGCACGCGCAAGCATGTCGTGCTCCTCGTGGAGCAATAGATGCCTGAGTCGGTCGAGGTCACTCATGGCCGAGGGGCGCCGAAGCTCAGCGCGATGGCAGGTCGAAATCGCCCTTCAGGCGCAGCGCGAGTTCGGTGAGCAACGCAGAGAGATCTTCGCGGCCGACTTTTTCCGCACGCAATTCGGTGCTCGCCCTGGCCACCGAGCTGGCCGCTTCACTGGCACGCTCGTTGAGTGCCGAGGAAAGTTCGGCGAGTGATTCGCGCAGGCGTTCATCGACAGCGCTGAGCTCGGTTCCGAGGCCATCCAGCGCACTGTTGATCTCGGTGCGTGCCGTGCGTGCGGCCTGCTGCATCCGCGATTCGAGATCATCAACGGCCTGATTGCGATCGCTGACTTCCTGTCGCAACAGTCGCGAAAGCTTTTCGAACTGCTCGTCGAGGCGCTTGTCGATCTGCGCCAGGCGCTTGTCCTGGCTATCGCGCAAGCGCGCCATCTCGCCTTCGAGTCGCTGCCCCATCTCGCTGAAGCGGCGCTCGTATTCACGCATCTGGCCGCCAAAAAGTATGTCGCGAATCTGATCAACATTGCGATCAGCGTCCGCATCGGGTGCGGGCTTCTTCGGCTCGGTCATCGTGCTTTTCCTTGCTTTGACCGGAGATTTTCCGGCCGCTGCGGCCAGTTTATGCGAACTTGATCGCGATCCGGACACCTTGCCACTGGTTTTGCCTGTGCCTGCCACGAGTCTGCACTCCTTTCTTGCCCGATCGAAAATCTGCTTTTCAGGTTTGCTCGAGACGATAGCCGTGCTGATAGACGGCAGCCAGTCGCCAACCATACTCGCCATTAAGGTCGAGTTTCTTGCGCAAGCGGCTGACATGGGTATCAACCGTCCGCGTCGAAACCGAAGCATTCATGTTCCAGACGTTTTCGAGCAGGGAATCGCGGCTGACGATGCGTCCATGGCGGCGGAACAGGAATGCCGCCAACTCGAATTCACGCGGGGTCAACTCGACATCCTGGCCATCCCAGGAAATCCGTCGACGCCGCGTATCAATGCTGTAGGGAGGCAATTCAAACTGGCCCCGATCCACGTTCTCGATACCGATCCGGCGCAACACGGCGGCTACCCGGGCAACCAGCTCATGCTGCTTGGCCGGTTTGACCACGTAGTCGTCGCCACCAGCATTGAGACCGCGGACCATGTCCGCTTCGCTGTTGCGTGCGGTCAGGAAGATCACCGGCAGCTCGGCGTTTGCCGATGAACGGATCCATTCGATGACTTCGGGCCCGCTCGAATCCGGCAACATCCAGTCGAGCAGCAACAGATCGACCGCCTCTGAGCCGAGGCCGCGACGGAATTCTGCCGCTGACTGGAAAAGCCGGGTTTTGTAACCGGCCTGTTCCAGCCAGAGCAGGATCAGATCGGACTGATCCGGATCATCTTCAAGAAATCCAATCACCAGATCGGAATTACTCATTCGTCAAACACCTTCGCGCTGATCCGTGGCTCGAACTTTCCTGTCAGGAAAACCTATTCGACGACGAACGTAACGCGGAGATTGACGCGCCATTCCTTGATCTGTCCCGCGCCGTCAGTGATGACCTTGGTCTCGCTGACCCAGGCACCCTGAATGTTCTTGACCGTTTCAGCAACCTTTGTCAAGCCAGCCTGGACCGCATCCTCGACACCCTTTGTGGATGAACTGCTGAACTCGATGACCTTGGCAATCGACATGGGGCAATCTCCTATTCAATAAAGTACGGAACGACTATAGCAAAGCCGGCCCTGACTCCCGGGGTTGGTGAGCCGGAACCGGAGCAGGCCGCGCTTTCGTTGGCACATAACGCAACCAGACCAGAAAAACGATCAAGGCATCAAGCACGATCAGTGCTTGCCACAGGTATTCGTGAAACCACTTGAACCAGACTTCACTCCACATGCCCAGATAGAACAGGCTGACGATACGCACGACATTCAGAATCTGGATGGCCAGGAAGCCGAACACCAGACCGAATATCTTGTGCTTCCAGGGAGCCGGGAAAGCAAGAATCGCCGAAACCAGGATGATCACCGCCTCGACCCCGTTGCAGCCTCGTTCGATCGAGACGACAAACGTGCCGCTGGCGTTCTGGATCAATTTGCCGTGCGACACCGTACTGCCATCGAACAGATGGATGACCCAGGCACTCACGTCAGCCAGCACCGAGGTGAACGGGACAATGACATAATGCTCGACCGGGCCGGTCAGTTCAGCCACGAACAAGGCCACCAGCAAGACAAGAAAGATGAGGATGAAACGAACCATATGCATCAACCGTCGGGCGCAAAAGGCCCAGTGTAGACCACGCCAATGATTTGATCATCGTCCGCGACATTGCGGACGAACGAGACTTGCTTCAACCCGCAGATGCTGCGACCTTGCAATCTTGTCACTTCCGCATGCTGTCAGGACTGCAGGCAACGCTGATCAAGGGCCGGAATCCGGGACCGACAGACGGATTCGCAGACCGGCCAGGCAAAGTCCGACAGACTGTTGTTGCTCATTTACCCGAATCCATCGTCACGCGCGCATGAATCCCGCTCCCAACCTGTTCCTGATTGGCCCGATGGGTGCCGGCAAGACATCAATCGGCCGCCACCTGGCACGCCAGCTTGGCCTGCGCTTCATTGACCTCGACCTGGAACTTGAGGCGCGCATTGGCGCAAGCGTCGCGCTGACCTTCGAGATCGAAGGCGAGGCCGGATTCCGCAAGCGTGAGAGCGCTCTTCTGGGCGAACTGGTTCGCCAATGCGGTATCGTCCTGGCGACCGGCGGAGGCGCGGTCCTTGATCCGGCCAACCGGAAACTGCTGCGCGAGCACGGTTTCGTTGTCTGGCTGGATACCGATGTCGATACGCAACTGGACCGACTGCATGCGGATCGCCAGCGCCCGCTTCTGCAGGGTGCTGACCGCCACGAACGGCTGCTGAACATGGCCAAGCTGCGCAATCCACTTTATGCACAGACTGCCGATCTTCGAATCAGCGCCTGCGGCCATGGCAGCAGCAACTTCATGGCCCGCCAGGTTGGGGAACAGATCGCCGACAGCTGGGATTATCTGAAATCGGAAACAAGCCATGATTGAACTTGATGTTGCCCTTGCCGAGCGCAGCTACCCGATTCATGTCGGCGCCGGACTGTTGTTGCAATCTCCGCTTTGGCGCACGGCGATCCGCGGTCGCCACGCGCTCGTGCTCAGCAATACGACAGTCGCACCGCTGTATCTGGAGCCGGTAATTGCCGGCCTGCAAGGCATCGATCACGCGACGCTGATTATTGAAGACGGCGAGCAATACAAGACATTCGACAACGTCGTCCGCGTTCTCGACGCACTGGCCCGCCTCGGTGCGAGCAGAGATGCAACCCTGATCGCACTCGGCGGAGGCGTTATCGGCGATCTCGGCGGATTCGCCGCCGCCTGCTGGATGCGCGGCATTGATTTCGTGCAGATGCCGACGACCTTGCTGGCCATGGTTGATTCCTCGGTCGGCGGCAAGACCGGCGTCAACCTGGCGGCCGGCAAGAATCTGGTCGGCGCCTTCCACCAGCCACGCGCCGTCTTCATCGACACATCAACCCTGGCGACCCTGCCAGAACGCGAGTTTGTCGCCGGTTTGGCCGAAGTCGTCAAATACGGTGCGATTGGCGACAAGGAGTTTTTCAACTGGCTAGAAACGCATGCCACGGATTTGCTCGCACGCGATCCCGACGCACTGGATCAGGCCATCGCCAGCAGTTGCCGACACAAGGCCGGCGTTGTCGCCCGCGATGAGCGCGAACTCGGTGAGCGTGCCCTGCTCAATTTCGGGCATACGTTCGGCCACGCCCTCGAAGTCGAGGCTGGCTACGGAGAGATCCTGCACGGAGAAGCCGTTGCCATCGGCATGCTCCTCGGTGCGCGCCTGTCGAGCCAGCTCGGTCTTGCCGAGGTCGCCGATTCGGAGCGTCTGCAAATCTTGCTGAAACGCTTCGGCCTGCCAACGCGGATTCCCGATGGACACGACGCCGGTCGCTTGCTCGAACGCATGCGCCTCGACAAGAAATCAGTCAGTGGCGCCATGCGCCTGATCCTCTGGCGCGGCATCGGTCAGGCCGAAATGGTCAGCGGCGTCTCTGAAGATCTGATCGTGGAGTTGCTGGCGAACGGCTAGGGCAACGCTGATCAAGTGGCCCAACCGTCATGGCATTCAGAAGGTTCGCCGGTCGTGCTGCGTGACGAAGTGAAGGCTGGTTGCCTTGATGAGCCGCGCGGTGCGGCTGGCGGACCTTCTGGATGCCACCTGTTTCAACAAAAACAATCGGTTAGGCGACACCTGTCTGCGCGCAGCTCTTTGTTGCGCTGGCTTGAAGCGACTGCATGGATGCAGGAGGTAGAGCAACGCA
>NZ_DASSYD010000042.1:0-6962 GCF_035703485.1 Dokdonella sp.
ATTGCCGCTTGATCACCGACCGCCACCGCTGATCGGGAAATAGCTATCTGCATAGCGTCGCTACGGGGACCGGGCTTGTCCAACAAACGGTTCAGATCGCGGCTCGCTTCGCTCGCACGATCTAACCTTTCTCGTTATGCAGCGGTCGCTGGCGAGCCCCAGATTCGCCTTCGCGCTCGACCAGGAATAGGCCTCCGCCGAGTCAACCATTGCCGCTCGAACCGGGTTGAGGTCGATATACCGATACACCATCAGCAGATAATTCTCGTTCTGGACAAGACAGGATCGAAAACGGCCTTCCCACAGGGTCCCGGTTCGCTCATGGCGTCGATTGAAGCCCGCCACATAGCGCTGATTGAGCAGGCGCATGGCGTGGGCCAGATGATCGGCCTCATTCGTCGTCATCAGCAGATGGACGTGATTGCCCATCAGGGCATAGGCGTGAACGGCCAGCTCATGCGAGCCCGCAACGTCGATGAGCAGATCCCGATAGCGCATGCGATCGCTATCGTCAGCAAAAATCGCGGCGCGATTCACTCCGCGCTGGGTGATATGCATGGGGACACCAGGGACGACAAGCCGGGGTCGGCGCGGCATGTTGGCACTCCAGTTTTCAAATGAGCCGACAGCGTGCCCCGTACTTTCTGCTTCGTCAGTCGGCAATTGCCGCGAAATCTTGTGAGAAAACGGCGCGTTTCAAACAAATAATGCCTCCGTCCCCTTTTTGAATGGTTCGGGCTAGAGTAGGGAGTCCAGCGAGCGCCGGGACGAAAGTCCAAGGGGTCGCGTTCATTCAAGGATCCCGACATGAAAGCTCATGCCGTGCGCTTCGGCGCAACGCTTGCCCTCGTGGCACTTCTCGCCGCCTGTTCACAGCAAGCGCCGACGCCTTCCGTTGGCGAGCCGACTGCTGCGCCGACGCCGCAAAGCGCGCAACAGCAATTCTTCGATGCCATCGCCAGTCATTGCGGTGAATCATTCGCCGGAAGATTGGTGTCCACCGATGCGGCTGATGCGGACATGGCGAATGAAGCCATGACCATGCACGTCAGCAGTTGTTCGGCAAACGAGATCCGCATCCCGTTCAATGTCGGCGAGAACCGTTCGCGCACCTGGGTGCTGACGCGAACCGAACAAGGCTTGCGCCTGAAGCACGATCACCGCCACGAGGACGGCAGTGAAGACGCGATCACCCAATACGGCGGCGACACCGCCAGCGAAGGCAGCGCGACACGCCAGGAATTTCCAGTCGACGCGGAGTCCATCGCCTTGTTCACGGCCAACGACATGCAAGTCTCGAACACCAATATCTGGGCGGTGGAAATCAATGCCGAGCGATTCGCCTATGAGCTTCGCCGCGAGGGGCGCTTGTTCCGGGTCGAGTTTGATCTGAGCCAGCCGATTGCCACGCCGCCTCCCGCCTGGGGCGCGTGATACGCGTGTCGGAGCGACGTCGTTGACGGCTTCCGGCGTTCGCTTGTGACCGCCCAAGCAACAAAGGATTTCCAATCCATGAATTTGCGAATATTGCTGATCGGCGTCGGCGTGCTCATCGCCATCCTTGTCACGCCGATCACCGCCATTGCGGTTGACAATGAAACAACGCCGCGACGGATGACGATCGAACGGCTCTACAGCCTGCCGTCGATCATCGGCACTGCGCCGCAAAGTCCGACCTGGTCGCCAGACAGCCGCCGGCTGGCGTTTCTGTGGAATGACCAGGGCATGCCGTTTCGCGATATCTGGATGACCGATAGCCAGGGCGGCAAGCCGGTTCGGATCACGCGCATGCCGCGCGCCGAGGTTCCCGCGCAGCCGGGCACCGATATCGCCAAGCTCGAACAGGCGGCGCAAGTCGAATCCGATCACGGCATTTCCGAGCTGGTCTGGGCGCCCGATGGCCGGCATCTGATCTTCGCCTTGCACGGTTCGCTCTATCAGGTATTGCCGGGGAGGCCCGCGCAAGCGCTGATCGAAGGTGGCGTCTCCGGCTGGGATCTCGGCACCTCGACATCGGCCAAGGCCATCGCATACCGATCGGCAACTGACTTGTGGGTTGCCGATTTCAAGACCGGCAACGTTGTACCGCACAAGATCTTTTCGCCGGGTCGCAAGGATGTGCGCGTCGAGTCCCATGTCTGGTCTGGCGATGGCAAGCGGCTGGCTTTCATCGAAGCCGATCTGTCGAAAGTGCCGACACGCGGAATTCCCGACTACCTCGGCGAAGAGACCCGACTGATCGAGGTCAAGCGACCGTTTCCCGGTGAGCCATCGCCAACGCGCCGGCTCGGTGTCATCGCCGCCAGTGGCGGCGAGGTCACCTGGATGGATCTTGGCGACAACCCGCTCGATCAGATTTTCGATGTGCGCTGGTCGCCCGACAACCAGCACCTGCTGGTCGACAAGAGTGATCTCTACATCAAGGATCGACGCCTGCTGATCCTCGATCCGGCCAATGGCAAATCGCGACTGCTGCTGCAGGAAACCGACCCGAACAATGTCACTGCAGAATGGTGGGCCGATTGGTCACCCGATGGCAACGGCGTCTATTTCATCTCAGACCGTGACAACGATTACCACGTCTACTATCAGGCCCTGGCAGGCGGCGAACCGAAGGCGATCACGGCGGGCGACTGGGCCGTGTTTTCGGCAAGCATCTTAGCTCCAGCGGATGCGCTGTTCGTCGTCAGCAACCAAGGCAATGCCGAATCGCGTCGGCTCTATCGTGTCCCGCTTGACGGAGACAAGGCGCAGGCGTTGACACCGGCCGAAGGCGCGCATCATCCATCGATTTCACCAGACGGCAAACATATCGCCGATCTCTACTCGAATGATCTGACGCCACCCGATCTGTATCTGCAATCGACTGTCGCTGCGAAGGCAATGCGCCGCCAGGTCACCCATTCGCCGCTGGCGGAATTCAGCGACTATCGCTGGATCGCGCCGAAGTACGTGGTCTTCCACAACATCAACGACAACACCCCGGTGCATGCACGCCTGACCCTGCCGCCGGACTTCGATCCGGCGCAGAAACATCCGGCCATTCTCGGCTCGGTCTACAGCAATTCGGTACACAACGAATGGGGTGGGCGCGTCTATCACCCGACCTGGGGACTCGATCAAATCCTCGCCCAGCAGGGCTACCTGGTCATGAATGTCGACATCAGCGGCAGCTCGGGCCATGGCAAGAAGTTTCGCCAGCGCATCGGCATGGATTACGGCGGTGTCGATGTCGATGACCTGTACAGTGCGACGCGCTATCTGATCGAAGAGTTCCAGGTCGATCCGAAACGGATCGGCATCTGGGGCAGCAGCTATGGCGGTCTGCTTACGACGATGTCGATGTTCCGCTATCCGGATGCGTACGCCGCGGGTGTGGCCGGCGCGCCGGCTTCCAATGTATTCCACGCGATGACCGGCGAGATGCAGACGATGATGGCGCCGCAAGATCACGCCGAGGAGTACGCGAAATCATCGCCCTACCTGCGCTCGGGCGACCTCAAGGGTCATCTCATGCTGATCCACGGCATGCGCGACTGGATCGTTCTGTACAAGGATACGTTGACCCTCACCGAGCGCCTGATCCTGCAAGGCAAGAGCGTCGATCTGGTCACCCTGCCAAACGCACCGCACGGCTGGGATACCGAAGGCCTTGCCCAGACCCGCTACGCCTTCCGCAAATTGATCGATCATTTTCAGCGCTATCTCGGTAAAACGGAAACCGAGGTAGCGCCTTAGGGCAGAGTCCAAATCGCGAGCTTCGCCGCGCTCGCCCACCATGCCCGGAGCATCCCGCGCGATCGATCGATGGAGGCCCCTGCGGTAGCTCTGCCAGACGAATCCCGGACTCAGTCGGTGGTATCCCGGGATAGGCAACCGTCGACCAATCTCAACCGGCCGCATCTTCCATGATTCCGTGCCCTACTGTCTGCTGGCCTCAAGTTTCGACATCAGCTCCCGGTCGGATTCGAAAGATCTGGCAGCAGACCTCTTGAGGCGGCGAAAAAAATTGGCTCGCCAACCAGCGCGAAAAGCGCACGTCAGTGCTCAGTCGCGCCGAAGTGAGACGCCCAACTCCTCGATTCATGTTGATCCTTACGCCGCTACGCGACGCGGCATCCCTGCCGGGATTTCACTCGCCTCAGACGAGCGCGTCACGTCACATTGAATGGCCACTACCCTGCAAGTGCAATGCGAACGACACAGTCGAGCCCGAGGCCGACGTAATCAGAAGCATCCAAGAGAGTCGTCATCCGATTCAGTGATCCGCGGACATCCCGCGCGGCTGCTACGCATCGTGCGCAGCGAAGCCAGATCAAGCGCCTCTCTCTTCGCGCCTGCTTTCCCTTCTCCCGCAAAGTGGGAGGAGGTGCCCGCAGGGCGGATGAGGGGCTTTGGCTTTGGCTTGCGCTGTGCTCTTCGCCCGCCGGGGGCGAGTGAAAAGCCGCAGGGAAACCGCGCCGCAACACAAGGTTCTTTAGAAGTACAACGATCCCCGGAAACCGGCGATTCGATCATCGCCGCCCACAACCTGCCTGCGCAATGGCAACGAGCACAGGCCAAGATCATCCGGTGTCGCTCCCTTCGCCTACTCGGCTATCCGCGTGAAGGTCGTGGCTCGTCCGCCCTGGTGCGAAATCAGCGATGCGGCAGGTTTGCTGCCTGGCGGAAATTCGAGGGTCACGTCGAACTCCTTGATGAAGAACCGGGTCGCGGATTCAGCAAACAGTTCAAATGCGGGTTGGCCAGCCATCTGTGCGGTCATGCCGGAATCGCTTAAGGCGATCGTCAGGTCATTGCCATCGTGCCGGTAGACGCCGGCGACACGTTTCATTGCCGCTTCCGGCAAGGTTGTCGACACGCGTTCTGCGGGCAGTGGCTCCGCGGTTCGCGCGACACGCTGGCCCTTGCTTTCGTCGTTCTCGAAGAAACGCATGGCGACAACATTGCCTTTGCGGTTGCGCTCGAACTGCACGCGCGACAGGCCTTCCTCAAAGACAAAGTTGTCGCGGGCAATTGGAATCAGCACGAACTTCCCGCCTCCTGTTCGCTGCGAAGTCAATGTTCCGTCGACGACACGCACCGCGCGTGCTGAATCCTTGTCGATGCGGTACACGCCTTCATAACTTTTCAGGGTCTCGCTATCGACAGGAATTGCGTTCCGATCCGGATACGGCTTGCCGATGGCGAAGGCGGCGAGGCGATGGCCAAGCTCGGAGGCACCGGCCATGCCCTTTTTGCCGGCGTCGAAATTCTCCAGCACGGCCACCGTCGTCGCGCTCTCGGGCAGGTAAATCAACTCGGTGTTGAAGCCGAAAATGCCACCGCTGTGCTTGAGTACCGGCTTGCCGCGCAGAGTCGCATGCTCGATGCCAAAGCCGTAGTGGGCGCTTTTGGCCTTGCCGATCGGCGTGATCATCTGTTCATAGCTGGCTTTCGAAAGTACCGCGCCGCCGTGCAGCGCGCGGTTCCAGCGCAGCAGATCATCGACGGTCGAGACCAGCGCGCCGGCCGCATGCGGTTGCGACATGCTGAGGTATCTGGCGAGCGCCCAGTGATCACCAACCCGGGTGTAGCCGCCGACGTGACCGGGAATCACCGCAATCGCCTCGTCGCCGTATTCCGTGTGTTTCAGCCGCAGAGGCTGAAAAAAGACCTGATCCAGATAGTCGTACCACGGCTTGCCACTGGCCGACTCGATCACTGCGCCGACCAGTACGTAGCCGGAGTTGTTGTAATTCCATTGCGCACCAGGCGCGAAGTCGGCTTTCTCATCCTTGAAACTGTCGATCAGTTGCTTCGTCGTCATGTCCTTGCCGATCAACAAGTCCATGCGCCCCGGGATGTCGGTGTAACTGCGGATGCCCGAGGTATGGTTGAGCAACATGCGAACGGTAACGTTGTCGCCATTCGGATAGCCTGGGACGAACTTCGTCAGCGGATCATCAAGCGAGACCTTGCCCTGCTCGACGAGCTTCAGAACACCCGCCGCGGCGAACTGCTTGGTCACTGAACCGAGCCGGAAAACCTGATCGGGCGACAGCGCGACACCCAGTTCGAGACTCGCCATACCGCGCGCGCCACGATAGACAATCTCGTCTCCGCGAGCGATCAGAACCACAGCGCCCGGCCCGTCCGCGGCAAAATTCGTCGCCAGCATCGTGTCGGCGTAATGTGCGATCGCCTGGCGGTCGGGTGCTGCGGCGGCAACCGAGGCGGAGACGGGAAGAATGAGGAGCAGAGCGGCGCGTAATAGGAGCATGGGATTGCCTTGCAGAGGGACGCGAGTCTGACACTCAAAATATTGCGACGACAAGATGCAAGGAAGAAAGCAGGAAGATACACGCGGGCCACGGCTGGTTCCCGTCATTGCCAACTCCACCTGAAGCTCGGCGACGAGATAGCGCCAGTCGCAGAATGCTGCAGTGCGTCTTGTGCGCCCATACGGCCGCGTACAGACTCCGCGCCGAACCCATTATCGTGGGGAGCTTCGTTGTCGACCGGGGAGAGTCGACACGCAGCGCGATACCGGGATCAGCGTGGTTTTTCTGTCCGGGGCCCAACCCCGTCATCCAGCCAATGCTTTCCTGGGAGGGAATGCTGTGAATCGAACCCAACTTGCACTATCCGTGCTCACGTTGTTTATTTCTGCACCTTTGATGGCCGGGGAATCCCCCGCCGATGTGTCTTCGTTCGCCAAGCAGCTATCCGGCCCGGCCTCCGAGATCGAGAGCATGCGTACGCCGTCGCCAGTGGATGCCGCGATTGTTTCCCGGTCCGCCCTGCTGCCGGTACATTTCGACAACAACGGTTCCACTGAACGCAGCTGGCAAAGCACGCTGCCGGTCGAGAACGGCAAACTGCGCTTTCTCGTGTTCGAGCCCAGCGACAGCAACTGGCAGGTCGATCTGGTCACCGAATCAGGCCGCGAAGTGTCTGCGGCATCGCAGGCCTCGCGAGTC
>NZ_DASSYD010000055.1:0-37495 GCF_035703485.1 Dokdonella sp.
CGCTGCGCTCGAGGCGGCGAACATCGATGCGCTCAAGGCTGCCCCGTTCCCGGGTGGCGGCACGGTCGAGGAAGCGCGTGCGGCGGTGATCGCCAAGATCGGCGAGAACGTGCAGATCCGCCGCATGGTCCACATCGACAGCCAGAACGAAGTGGCCGGCTATCTGCACGGCGGCCGTATCGGCGTGCTCGTCGAGGTCAAGGGCGGATCGGCGGATCTGGCTCGCGGCCTGGCCATGCATATCGCCGCGATGAACCCGCCGCACATTTCCGAGAAGGACGTGCCGGCCGAATTCATCGCCAAGGAAAAGGAAATCGAGCTGGCCAAGATGTCCGAGAAGGACAAATCCAAGCCACCGGAAATCCTCGAAAAGATCATCAGCGGCAAGATCAACAAGATCGTCAACGACGTCACCCTGACCGGCCAGCCCTACGTGCTCGACACCAACGAGACCGTCGGCAATGTGCTCAAGAAGGAAGGCGCCGAAGTGATCAGCTTCCACCGTCTGGTCGTCGGCGAAGGCATCGAGAAAGTGGTCGAAGACTACGCCGCCGAAGTCATGAAGCAGGCCGGTCTCGCCTGATTCACTCGCTCCAGCGCCAAAGCAGAAAAGCCGCGATCAATCGCGGCTTTTTTGTGGGTGGTGGTTTGGTCTGAGACAGGGGCAAGGCTCGATCAGAGACCAAGAATAGCAGCCTCGCCAGACATCGGGATTGATGAGGGACCGAATACGTAGCGCATGATTACTTGCGCTCGCTGCTCTCGCCGACCAACTCCGACCGGCTGCTATTATCCAATCGAACGTTGAGGCAACCCTGATCAAGCGGCTCCAACCGGGAGAATTCCAGAATGCGCACACCATGGCTGGCATCGTGTCTGTTGTCCTGTTTGCTCATTGGTTTCGCGCACGCGTTACCCGATGAACCGGTCGCCGTAAACGAATCACAAACCGCCGAACTCGATGCCTATATCGGCAAGGCCATGGTCGACTGGAATCTGCCCGGCCTGTCCATTGCGATCGTCCGTGAAGGCCATCCGGTTTATGTGAAAGGCTTTGGCGTGCGCGATCTGGAACAGCCCGGGCGCGTCGATGCGCATACCCGCTTCGGCATGATGTCGACGACCAAGGCCATGGTCGCGCTGGCCGTGGCGATGCTGGTCGATGAAGGCAAACTGGCCTGGGATGAGCCGGTGCAGAAAGTGCTGCCGTGGTTCGAAATGTCTGACGCCGAATTCAGCCGCAAGCTCACCGTGCGCGACACGCTTACCCACAACGCTGGGCTCGGCCCGAACGCTGATCTGCTCTGGGTGCGCGGTGATCTGGACTCGCGCCAGATCCTCGAGCGCGTGCGCGAATTGAAACCCGCCTACTTGCCCTATTCGAACTTCATCTACGCGAACGTGATGTACCAGGTTGCTGGCGAAATGATCGCCGCAGCATCCGGCATGCCCTGGGACGAATTTGTCGAACGCCGGATCATGGTGCCGTTGGGCATGACCGAATCCAGCGCCACGTATGCAGGCATGCTGGCCCAGCACGACGACAATGTATCGATCCCGTATTTCGAGATCGACGGGACGCTTCAGCGCGTCCGCGATGGTGCCGTCGACGGAGTTCCGGCCGCAGGCGCCGCATGGTCAAGTGCAAACGACATGAGCCGGTGGCTGGCCTTCCTTTTGGCCGATGGCCAGATCGACGGCAAGCGCCTGCTCAGTGAGAAAAACTTCCACGAGATGTTCCGACCACAGGTGCTGATTCCAGAGGATCAGTAGTATCCCACCGCAAAGCTGACCAAGCCCCACTGGAAGGCATATGGCCTGGGCTGGTTCCTGCAGGACTACCGCGGGCATTTTGTGGCCATGCACACCGGCAGTCTTGATGGCCGCATCTCGATCATTGGCTTGATGCCGGAAGAAAATCTTGGCGTCTATGTTTTCGGCAATGCCGATCATGTCGAGTTGCATCATGCGCTGCTCTGGAAGGTCATGGACCTCTACACAAACGCACCCGAACGTGACTGGAGCACCGAGTTTCTTGCGATGTATGCCGGCCTGAAGGCCGAAGGCGACAAGAACAAGGCCGAGCGCGATGCGAAAAGAGTAAAAAGAACCAAACCCTCACATCCGCTTGCCGCCTACGCCGGCACCTACACGCATCCGGCTTTTGCTGACGTCGAAGTCAGTGTGACCGGAAAAACCATGACCCTGCGATTCGGTCCCATGCCCGAAAACAGCGGATCACTCAAGCATTGGCAGTACGACGCGTTCCGCTGGCGCCCCGGTGATGGACGCTACGGCGAGCTGGGTACGCAGTTTGTAACAGCGAGTGACGGCTCCATCGGATCACTGGAGATCGACTGGGGTGAACCGGTGCGCTTCGATCGGAAGCCTACCCCGGCGAAGAATGATTGATCAGCGTTGCGTCAGGCTCGCTCGCTCGCGAGAAGTTTCGGTCAAAACGCCTCGGTCGCAAGCGGCGACCGCGGGCCACTTTCTCGCCGCTCATCCGGCGCATGACTCCGGGGGAGTTCCGCTCAATCAAGCCCAGCCACGAATACGATAGACCCACATACCCAGATACTCCTTCATCGCCCGCGAACTGAAATCCAGCGAATCGGTATCGGGCAGCCAGCGCATCAACCAGTTGCCCGAAGGCGCTTCGGCCTCGAAATCCGTCGGCGCGGGAATGGCATCAATACCGAGCTTGCGGAAGGTCGCCAGCGCACGTGGCATATGCAAGGCCGAGGTCACCAGCAAAACCCGATTGATGCCGCGCGCACGCAGCAGCTTTTCCGAGTAGAGCGCATTTTCGCGCGTGGTCCGACTCTCGGATTCCAGCAGCATTGCCGACTCCGGCACGCCGAGATCATGCAGAAATGTCGCCATGGCGGGCGCTTCCGGCCAGTCATATCCAAGCTCTTCGAGGCAGCCACCGGAGAGCAGAACCAGCGGCGCGCGCCCTGCCCGATACAGACGAGCGCCAAACCAGACCCGGTCGGCAGCGGGTTTCAGATCAATACCCCAGCTATTTCTGCTCACGCCTCCACCGAGTACGACGATCGCATCAGCTTCAGGCAAGTCCGCTTCCGCCTGCTGCGGGAAGGTCTGCTCAAGCGTCCTGCCGAGCGCCGACGAAGGCACCGGCAGCGACCAGAGCAGCAACCAGCCCAAGCCGAAGACGCATAGCATCACGCCCAGTCGCGGCCAGCGTCCACGCATCAAAAGGCCCATCGGCACCAGCAGCAGGCAAAGCGGCAACGGGTAGATCAGCTGGGTAAGAATTTTTGAGAGCAACATCAGTTTTTTTCGCAGACGCGACAGAGGGCAATCAATTTTGGATCAGAAATTGGCATCATCGGATACATTTAATGCAGGTCAGCTCAGCGGCACTTATAGTCGCCCATTTGGGCGGTATGGAAGTAGAAACTTGGTCCTGAAAAGACTTCAGGCGTAGCCAGATATCCGCCAAAAGATGGATTTTCATGCATTGCGACGGATCCTACTATGGGTGATTGGTCGCAAGAATCATCCATAAGGGGAAAGTGATGCTCATCAGATCTCGAATCCAGAGTCGACTGGCTGCCGGCTTTTTCTGTATTGCATCACCATGCATCGCCTTTTCAGCGGTTGCCCAGAGCCCGACAGCACGCAGACCAGTCCGGGCCAATCGGCTGCAAAGCGCCATCCCTCCCGCAACCAGCGAGACGTCGACAGCCAGCGAGGCTTCCTCGGGACAAGATGAAGGCGAAGCTTTGCTTCAGTCGATCCGGGTAACTGGTTGGTTGAATACAAGTGCCTACCGAATCCCCGAGACTAAAACAGCAACGGGGACCAATACACCGCTCATCGATATCCCGCTGTCGATCCAGGTCATTCCCGATGTAGTCTTGCGCGATCAAGCAGCGCAGACGTTGGCTGACGCCGTGCGCAACTCACCTGGTATTTCGGTCAACATGGGTGAGGGCATGCGTGACGAGTTCTATATTCGCGGCGTAAAGACCAAATCAGATTTCTTTGTCGATGGCCTGCGCGATGACACGGAGTACGTTCGCGACCTCTACAACATTTCACATGTTGATGTCCTGCAGGGTCCGTCAGCACTCCTGTTCGGTCGTGGCGGTGCCGGCGGACTCATCAACCTCGTCAGCAAACAGCCCGAGCGCTCGCACGTTCTGGATATCTCCCTCGAAGTGGGGTCCTGGCAGCATCTCCGCAGCACTATCGATATGGGTGACGCGGTAGGTCAATCGGGCGCGTTTCGACTCCTCGCAATGGCGGAGGATTCGGAGAGTTTTCGCGATCACTACTACTTGCATCGCTACGCACTCAACCCCCAGTACAGCATTGAACCCAGCGAGCGCACGCGGATCGATTTCAGCGTCAGCTATCTCAAGGATCGTCGATTCGTCGACCGCGGAATCCCCTCACGCGATGGAGTGCCGGTCGATGTGCCACGCGAGACCTTCTTCGGAGCGCCAGACCAGAACCTGTCAACAGGAGTAGTCAAGGCTTTCAGCACACGCTTCTCGCATGCGTACAGCGATGATCTGAGCTTGTCCAATACATTTCGCATCTCCGATGCAGACCGGGTTTATCTCAATACCTATCCTGGCAGCTCCGTGAATGATGAGGGCACGTTCAAGATGAAGGGCTATTACCATCCGAACAATCGATTGAGCTATCTCGACCGTCTTGAACTGATCAATACTTTCAATACCGGATCGGTGAATCACACCCTGATGGTGGGTGGCGATTTTAGCTGGCAGCGTGACAATGATTTCCAGCTTCTTCCAAGTCCGGACTCGAAGACGGTTCCCGGCGGTCGAATTCCACTCGCGAATCCGGAGATCGCACCGGTGTCGTTCATCTACCTTGATCGCGACAATCACGTCGTCGGCAAAGAGTTCGGCGTTTTCGTGCAGGATCAGATGGACTTCGGCGAACACTGGAAGGCGCTGATCGGCATCCGGTGGGATCGCTTTTCGGTCAGTGCCGACTACTACAATCCCGAGGTCAGTCCGAATCATACTTACAACCTCGATACGGAGTGGTCGCCACGCGCAGGCCTGATCTACAAGCCCGTCGAAAATGATTCAATCTATGTCAGCGTGACCCAGACCTACACCCCGCAAGGTGCAAACATCGCGCTGTCACGCAAGGATCCCAAGGGCGCAAACCTCGATCCGGAGCAAGCAACCAATGTCGAGATTGGCAACAAGCTCGACCTGCTGGATGGCAAGTTGTCCATTTCAGCCGCCTTGTTTCAACTCGATCTCGACGATGTGGTCAGCAAGGCTGCGGATGGCTCGGGCGATCTGGTCAGCACCGGCAAGCAGCGCAATCGCGGTTTCGTGCTGTCGACCGAAGGTGCCTTGACGCCGAAGCTCAGCATCTTCGCGAATTACACCCACCTCAACGCCGAGATTACCGAAACCACCAAGGATGCCGATGCGGGTGCCCGGGTCGGACTGGTCCCGGAAAAACAGTTCTCGCTTTGGACGCGCTATGCGCTGAACTCGCATTGGGGAATTGCTGCGGGCGTTCGTGGCGAATCAAAAAAATTCACCTCCTATGACAACAATGTAGTGCTGCCGAAGTATGTGGTGGGCGACCTCATGGCGTACTACCAGACCGACAATGTTCGCATACAGTTGAACCTCAACAATGTCACCGACAAGCATTATTTCCCGACCGCCAGCAGTGACAACGAAATCATGCCTGGCACACCACGCAGCCTGATGATGCGCGTAAGCACCAGCTTCTGAGCAACATGGCGCCACCCTCCGGCAGGCGCCTCGCCGGGCGATCGAAGTACTACGGTCCCGCTTTCTCGATCCAATGCCCTTGCCCTCGACAAGAACATGTAGCTCGTTGACAATGATTTGATTCGCGTTGTTCGATGCGACAACGAGTCGAACAACCATCAAAGGGGAAATTGCCGGAGTGACCGAAAACAGCGGAGTCCTCAAAAGACTCATTGTCTGGTTTCTCTTCGCGCTGATCGCATCGATGGCGGTTGTAGTGGACGCCGGAGATCTGCCTGTGCTGCACGTGGCCAAGCTCCAGGACACGCAGACAACCCTCGATCCTGCGGCGATGATGGATGGTTCGCTGGATAGTGCATTCCTCGCCCAAGCCACGCAGCGCTTGTTGGCGTCACAAGACAGCGATCACTGGTACCGGCTCACATTGAGTGCCGATTGGCGCGCCGCAGAGTTGCCTGTTGTCAGCTTTCCGGATGCTCGGGGGATCTACACCCGCTTACCGATCTGGATCTACGCGCCGCCTGACTACCGCCCCATTCGGCTGGGCGCAGGCAGCAATGCGGGATTTTCCAGAAGCGTGCCGACCGTGATGCTGCCTGCCGATCTGCGCGCCAGCCAGGGCGTTTATATCCGTCTCGGAAAACACCTGTCGCGAGCGGAGGTGATCGCAACGCTTGACGACCTTTCCGGGTTCCTGGCAAAGGATCGCAACGATATCCGTCTGGTCACCGCATTCGAGAGCGTGCAGGCGGCGATGCTGTTGATCGGCTTGTTTCTTTGGCTGCTGCTGCGGGACCGGCTGTTCCTGTACTTCTTTGCCTATATCGGTGCGCAACTGCTGTACGCGATGTTGATCAGCGGTGAGATCTTTCAATTGCCTGGCGGCTGGGCATTTTCCGCGCTTCGACGCGTGAGTGCGCCATTCGCGATGTTGACTACGGTGCTCGCGATCACCTTCGTGACCGAATTCTGCGATCTGCGCCGGAGTATTCCACGCGCAGCCGCACTATTTGGCGCGATCCGCTGGCCGTTGCTCGCGCTGACACCGTTTATCCTCTTTGCATCGAGTGAGCAGGACTGGCTGATTTTCCCGCTGCTCAACTGGCTGATCCTGCTGGCTTGCGTAGTCGCCATCGGCTGCGTGCTGGTGGCACTGATCAAGGGCAATCGTCAGGCGCGCTACTTTTTCGTGGCCTGGTTGCCCGAACTTGGATTCACGATTTTTCGCGTCCTTCAGTTGCAGACAGGCTCGGATTTGCCGGCCTGGGCCGATTATGGATTTCAGGCGAGCATGGCATTTGCCACACTGGTCATTACCTTTGGCCTGGCCGACCAGACCCTGCGCGCGCGACGCGAGCGTGATATCGCCGACAAGCTTGCCAACCATGATCAACTGACGGGAATATTCAATCGACGCGCCATCATCAGTCGACTCGATGAAGCCGTCGCCGAAGCCCATCGCAATGAGCGCCCATTGGCACTGTTGTTTGTTGACGTCGATCATTTCAAGTTGATCAACGATAGTCACGGCCATGCGGTCGGCGATCGCTGCCTGCAAGGAATCGTCAAGGCGGCGAGCCGCGAATTGCGCAGCGGCGACTGGATCGGGCGCTACGGTGGCGAGGAGTTTGTTGTCGTGCTGCCCGACGCCAACGCAGAGAGCGCCCGTGCAATCGGAGAGCGCGTGCGGGCCGGCATCGAGTCGCACCCGATCCTGGTTGATGGCGAAACCGTGCGCATGACGGTCAGCGTAGGCGTTGCCGGAATCACTGACGGTCGCGACAACACGGACACCCTGCTGGAACGTGCCGACGCTGCGCTTTACCGTGCCAAATCCGATGGCCGCAATCGCGTATCGATCGATCAAAATCTGGTGGCGGTCAGCGCCTGATCAGCAGAGGGGAGACCGCCTGCAAGCCTCCAGTTGTGGCGAATTCGACAGGCTTCCAGCCCTGGTTGTTACCTACTCCACGAACAGAAAAAGTTTCACGAACCCAATCAAGTCAAGCGCTTGCTGAAACTCTTCAACCATCATTCCGCGTTATGCGGTACACAAAGACTGGTGTATCCTCCAGCGACATCATCAGTCCGGGGATCGAAATCATGTTCAAGAAAACCTTCTTGATTGCAGCACTGGGGGCGTTCGCTTCAGTATCGGCGTATGCGGATCGTGCAAGCGAGCCGTTACAGCCGAAGGATTACAGCCACGATTACCAGGTGGCATCCAGTCCGAATGCGCCACTGGGTAGTGCTGCGGTTCTGACTGAATCTTTTGACAGCGGAATCCCGGGAACCTGGAGCGTTGTCGACAATTCCGGCGGCGTCGGCCCGGTATGGACCAATCTGGCGGGATGTGGCGAAGCTGCCAACTATACCAATGGATCCGGCGACGTAGCCTGCGTCAGCAGCGATGTGTTCGGAGGGGCGGAGTTTGACACCGAACTGCGCACTCCGGTCATCGACCTGAGCACCTATACCACGCCCGCTGCACTGACCTTCAATGTGAATTACCAGAACTTTGCCACCCTCGACTTCTTCGAGGTTGATGTATCGACCAATGGCGCGGCCGGTCCATGGACCAACCTGCTCAGTTGGAATGAAGATCACGGGGCGTTCCGTGCGACGCCCGGCGAGGCGGTCAATCTCGATATCGCCCCGTATGTTGGTCAGGCCAACGTGATGTTCCGCTTCCACTACTTCGATCCGAACACGGGCGATTATGACTGGTATGCCCAGGTCGACGACGTCGTGGTTTCGGCCGTAGGCGGTGGTGGTGGTACTCCGCTCGCGCCTGCTCAGGTACTCCCCATTTCATCGCCGTCGATGCTAGCTGCCTTGGGCTTGCTCCTTGCGGGCCTCGCATTCTTCGCCATGCGCAAACAGCGGGCACGCGACCGCCACTAACGCGTTCCGAAAATTCGAACCTGACAATCATTGCATCGATTCGGGATGCGGTAGCTTGTCTTCGATTTGAAGTGCGCAGTACAACGTTGGTCGTCATTTCTGGGCAACTCGTCGAACCAACGCGAATCAGCCTCGATCCGAGTCCACTGACATTGCGGCCGCCTGAATCGGCGGCCGCAATGTCATCGGAAAAAGTTTGTTTGCGGGATTTCAAGATCCGAGCAAACTATTCGTCGAAACCGTTACTGTAGATTTTGTCTATCGGATTCACCAGCGTCGCGGCAATCAGCGCAGAACCGTAAGTCGTCAAATTGGCACGAATCAACAACGATCCATCCGCTCCTATCCAGGAGTCGCCGCCACGGCTGTACGCGGCCGGGCCGTTCGGCACCTCGTAAGAACTGATCGACCCTTGAATAACGCCACTATTGGTCGGAACCGTGACGACCTGGCCGACCTTGAGAATGCGCTGCTTCGTGCCATCCTTCTTCAACCGCCAAAGCGCTACTTCCGATCCGGGCTGAGTGCGCGCCTGCGCAATGATATCCCCGTTGGCGAGGATCGCCGTTGCGTAAAACGTGTCCCAGGTTCGATTCGGTTCCGGACCATACTGGCCTGTCAGGCCAATCAGCGCGACCAATTCCGGCGTCCCGCCTGCGCGCACACGCCAAAGCCCTGAGGGAGTGCCGCCATCGGTGGCCTCAACGGAACCCTGGAATGCGGTCCATTCACCCGCCGAAACCAACGAGCTTTTGTCGAATGATCGCCAGATTGCATCATTCCAGCCCGGTCCGTAGAAGTTGGTGACGTCATTCAGGGCAAGCGGACGATTACTCGCCCCGTCATGCCAGAACAAGCCCGCGCGGGAAACATCGTTCGAAAGCGGACGGTAGCTGGCGAAGAAATAAAATGCGTTGCCAATACCGGGGTGGACTGGATTGAAGCTCTGAAATGTTGCGGTCGCAACGCCGATATCGGGGCCACGCAGACCAGTCTCATTGTCAACGACCAGCGCCGTGGGAGCGCCATCACATAGCCTCCAGATGCCATCTCGCGACTGGTTTGTATAGAGCACACCATAGACGCGTCCGTCGGCTGTATGCGAAATGGCGTTGAGACCCCAACTCGGGTCGAAATAGTCGCCGGGATCCAATCCCGGCGCCAAGGCTACGTCGGTCGAGTTGCTCATCACGCACGGTGTCACGGCCTGACCGGGAGCACTCCTGGCTATATATTTTCTCGACTGGGCGGATGGTGACGTCACATACGCGCTGATGAGCGTCTGTCCATTGTTCATCACCCGTGCGCTCTGGAACGCGGAGCCATTGTTTTGGTAGACCCAGTTGGAGCCGAGATTCGGGCCGAGGATGCCATCGGTCAATCCGCGGGCGACTTCAATGTTTTGGACGGCGTTCCAGCGCCAGACTCCCCAGGTTGTTGTCGTCGCGTCGGCCGGATCACCGGCACGGCCGATGAGCGCGCGTTGACCGTCGGATCCAGCATCACTCCCCCCGCTGTTGACGGCCAGAAAAACATGCTCCGCTTCAGCACCGGAGCGAGCCGGGCCCATGCCGGCACCCGTTACACCGATTTTGCTGTATTGAACCCAGGTGCCTTGATTCAACGCCCAGTAGCCCGCCGCTGCGTCGGGGCTTGTCAGTCGCGCACCGATGTAGTCTTTGCCTACATCGGCGATTTGGCTGTCAGTAAAATAGCGATTTGCAGCAGGCAATCCCGGCGCGCTAATGTTCGCATTGGAGCCGAGAACAACATGCCAGGACACATCTTGCGCGAGCGCAAAAGAGGGTATCGCAATCGCGACGATGAGACTTGCGGCGAGCTGGGACTTTTTCAACATGATGGGTACCTTGAGGATAAATCATCTGGCATGCAGCCAACCAAGTGCGCGCAGAAACAGACGCATCTGTCTTGCCAGCAAATTCAGAACAAGACTGATCGCCCGCGCCTTCGAAATGGAAGACTGGTTAATTTGCGGTTTTCGTTGCGATTAAACGAATGCTTATGTACTGCGGCAATATTACATTACCGATTTACCTGTTGTCAGCAAGTTGTCCAAATCAGACCAGGACATGGAGGAAACATCGGGGGCATCATGCTGCTTTGATGCATCGCTCAGCTCTCCCTGCGCCCCGAAAAAAGCAGCCATTCTTTGCCACAGGAAATCGACTTTCAATGGGCTGAT
Organism: Dokdonella sp.; assembly: GCF_035703485.1. Classification (GTDB taxonomy): domain Bacteria; phylum Pseudomonadota; class Gammaproteobacteria; order Xanthomonadales; family Rhodanobacteraceae; genus Dokdonella. The sequence goes on from NZ_DASSYD010000055.1 coordinate 10,873, forward strand.
TGGTTGGCCACGGCTGAACCTGCAAGACAAGGCCGACACCGCTATCAACGTCCGAGAGCTGACTGTCAGACGATGACGACTCACGGCGTTGCTGCGAATTCCAACCTCATTCCCACTCGTTGAAACAAGCAAAAGATTTCGGGGTACATCATCCCACCACGTCGAAGCCACGCATCCGCACTGATATAATTGCGACCTCTTCGTTTCCTGGACACTGCGGCGTGGCTGAGCGGGCTCCCGTCTGGCACCTGTATGTGCCCAAGTTTGTCACCACCTTGCGCCACGGCTATGGCGTTGCGGATCTGCGTCGCGACCTGATTGCCGGCTTGACCGTGGCAATCGTCGCCCTGCCCTTGTCGATGGCCCTGGCGATTGCCTCGGGGGCGCCGCCGGCGGTGGGGCTGCATACGGCCATCGTGGCCGGTTTCCTGATCTCGCTGCTCGGCGGCTCACGCGTGCAGGTGGGCGGACCGACCGCCGCCTTCATCCCGGTCGTTTTCGGGGTCATCGCGAACTACGGTTACGACGGCCTGATCATGGCCACCCTGATGGCCGGCATCATGCTCATCCTCGCCGGGCTGTTGCGCCTGGGCACGCTGGTCCGCTACATGCCGCAGCCGGTCATCACCGGATTCACCGCGGGCATCGCGGTGAGCATTTTCAGCAGCCAGATCAAGGACCTGCTCGGCCTTGATATCACCACCCTGCCGGCGGAATTCTTCGAGCGCTGGCAAAGCTATTACGCCAATATCGGCAGCATCAATCTGGCCGCCACCGGGCTCGCCTTCGGCACCCTCGCGCTGCTGATCGTAATGCGTCGCTATCGGCCCAACTGGCCGGCATTCCTGATCGCCGTGGTCGTCGCCTCGCTGGCCACGATGCTGTTCAAGCTGCCGGTGGAAACCATCGTTTCGCATTTCGGCCCAATCCCGCGCGAATTTCCGATGCCGCACCTGCCCAACTTCGAGCTCGCGCGCATGCACGAGCTGCTGCCGAGTGCGTTTACCATCGCCTTTCTCGGTGGCGTCGAATCGCTGCTCTCGGCGGTGGTATCCGACGGCATGATTGATGGCCGTCACCGCTCCAATTGCGAACTGGTCGCCCAGGGCGTCGCCAACACCGCCTCGGCGATGGTTGGCGGTCTGCCGGCCACCGGCGCAATCGTGCGCACGGCGACCAATGTGCGCGCCGGCGCGCGCTCACCGGTCGCCGGCATGGCACATGCCGTGTTCATTCTGCTGTTCGTGGTGATCGCCGCGCCGCTGGCCAATCAGGTGCCACTGCCGGCAATGGCCGCCCTGCTGCTGATCGTCGCCTGGAACATGAGCGAGATCGAACGCATCCGTCAGTTGATGCGCTCGCCGATCGGTGATCGCATGGTTCTGATCGTGACCTTCGTGCTGACCGTGACGGTTGACCTCACCGTGGCCGTGCAGGTCGGCGTGGTCCTGGCAGCCTTTCTGTTCATGCATCGCATGAGCGAGATCGTCGCACTGGAGTCGAGTGTCGATCTGGTCGAGCACGACGAGGACGACTTCAACGACGTGAAGGGCGTCGACGAGCGCGCCACCTTGCCCGCCGATGTCGAGGCCTACCGGGTTTCCGGACCGCTGTTTTTCGCCGTCGCCAACCGCATCGAAGATGTGCTGCGTGCGTTCGGACGTCCGCCTCGGGTGTTCATTCTGCGCTTGCGCCAGGTCCCAATGATCGACGCCTCCGGCGCCACGGCCATCGGCAACCTGGTCGCCCGTTGCCGCCGCGACGGCGTCGCCCTGATCTTTACCGGCCTGCAAACCCAACCGGCTCGCATCCTCGCCGACATGGGCATCAATCCCGATGGCACGACCTTGCGTTATGCCGATGATTTCGCTGAAGCGTTGACGATGCTGGCCGTGGCTGACACCACGGCCGAGAAGGCGTAGCAACACTCGACAGACTGTTGAAATTCCAGTCGGTCGGCGCGATATGGCAGCGAATCGTATCGTCTGTTTTGCCTTGTCTCGCTCTTGCCTGAGCGAATTTCAACAGCCTGCCAAGGTCTTGCTGCACATGCTGCAAAATGCTTCCCGCCCATTCTTGCCGGCATGGCCCGCGATGAGTTGCGGGCCGGTTGATTGCATCCATGAGTCAGATGACGCGGAATCGCGGCGTCCTTGCGGCGATGGCAGAGATTCGCCGGTAGGGTGAGTGAATGGGACTGGTATAGCCCCCATGACGCCTGGCCGTGCGGCGGAGTGAACCGGGAGAACCGGAAATGTCGATTTTCCCGTTGCCGATCGGCAGGGATACAGGGAGCGCCAGACTGGTTGAACTCATACGCCGATGGCGACGATTTCGGCGCCCGGCGAACAAAGACATGATAGCGTTCCTGATTTTATTTTCCTCCTTAAATATTCAGCCATTACAACAACTTACCTGCGCGTATTGTACCAGCTCAGGAGGGCCAAGGCCAGCCGGGGAGGGCTCGATCAACCACGCTGACGCAACGCTCGCCGGAGCGCAGAGATTTCCGGGTGATAACGGTCGCGCCTGGTGAGTTCAGCCGGCCGGTTGCGTCTGTCTCCAGGGAGCATGTGGATCCGGGTTTCGGGATTCACCAGCCACCGCTTCGACGTCGCAACCCGTGGCAGATTTGCCCGACTCCCTTACAATGGGTTCGTTTTGCCATTTCCCCGGAGCGCCTCATGTCAGCGATCAAGCACCAACGTATCCTCCTGAAGCTTTCCGGCGAGGCCTTGATGGGCGAGTCCGACTACGGCATCGACCCGAAGGTGATTGGGCGCCTCGCACGCGAGATCATCGAAGTGCGCAATGCCGGGGTTCAGGTCGGCGTGGTCATCGGCGGTGGCAACATCTTCCGCGGCGCGGGCCTGGCCGCATCGGGCATGGATCGGGTAACCGGCGACCACATGGGCATGCTGGCCACGGTGATGAACGCGCTGGCCATGCAGGATGCGATTGAACGCGCAGGTGGCACTGCACGCACGATGAGTGCAATCAAGATCAACGAGGTCTGTGAGGATTTCATCCGCCGTCGCGCAATTCGCCACCTCGAAAAGGATCGCGTTGTCCTGTTTGCCGCCGGCACCGGCAATCCTTTCTTCACCACGGATTCGGCCGCCGCACTGCGTGCGATCGAGATCGGTGCGGATCTGCTGCTCAAGGCGACCAAGGTTGATGGCGTCTATTCCGCCGATCCAGCCACCGATCCCGCAGCCACGCGCTACGAGACGCTCAGTTACGAGGATGTCATCCAGCGCAACCTGCAGGTCATGGATACCAGCGCCATCGCTCTGTGCCGCGATCACAGCATCCCGCTGCGCATTTACAACATGTCCCGCGAAGGGGATTTGATGCGGATCATGCAGGGCGAGCAGATCGGCACCCTGGTCGGCAACGTCGGCTGAGGCACCGCTGCTATACTTCGCGGCCAATCGCATTGCATCACGGGTGACCGCACCATGCTTGAAGAAATCAATAAAAACGCGCAGACACGTATGGCCAAGAGTGTCGAATCGCTGCGCCACGACCTGACCCATCTGCGCACCGGACGTGCCAGTGTCGCGCTTGTTGATCAACTGATCGTCCCGTATTACGGCTCCGACGTGCCGCTGACCCAGGTTGCCAACGTGGCCGTGGCCGATGCGCGCTCACTGACCATCACGCCGTTCGAGAAGCCGATGGTGGCCGTTGTCGAAAAAGCCATTCTTGGCTCCAATCTCGGCCTCACTCCAACCACGGTCGGCGCGGTCATCCGCATCAATCTTCCGGCCCTGACCGAGGAGCGCCGCAAGGAGCTGTCCAAGCAGGTCGCCGGCGAAGGCGAGAATGCCAAGGTCGCAATTCGCAATATCCGCCGTGATTCCATTCATCAGGTCAAGGAACTGCTCAAGGACAAGCAGATCAGCGAGGATGAGGCGCATCGCGGCGAGGATGATATCCAGAAGGTGACCGACAAGTTCGTCAAGGAAGTCGATGCCGTGGTCAAGAACAAGGAAGACGAGTTGATGGCCATCTGAGCCATCCAACTGCGACTCCTCCCGCCATGAATGACATCCCAGCGAGCGTGTCCGCGGTACGCCCGCCGCAGCATCTTGCCATCGTCATGGATGGCAATGGGCGTTGGGCGGAACGTCGCCATCGACCGCGCAGTTTCGGCCATCGTGAAGGCCAGAAGGCGCTGCGCGCGACGGTGGAGTACTGCCTGCGACGCGGAATCGGCTCGCTGACCCTTTTCGCGTTTTCCAGCGAGAACTGGAAGCGCCCGCAGGATGAAGTCGGCGCATTGATGCAATTGTTCCTGAAAGCGCTGGACCGCGAAGTTGATGAATTGCATGGCCACGGCGTGCGTATCGAATTCATTGGTGACCTGTCGGCGTTTTCACCGGAGTTGCGCGAGCGCATGCAAAGGGCCATGGCCAAGACACGCGAGAATCGCGCGCTGTCGGCCAATGTGGCGGTCAACTACGGCGGGCGCTGGGATATCGCCCACGCCGCGCGTCGCGCCGCCGAAGCCGTTGTCCGCGGCGAATTGGCGCCCGATGCCATCGATGAGCAATCGCTGGCCCGTTTTTTCGCGCTCGCCGGGCAGCCAGCGGTCGATCTCTTCGTGCGCACCGGCGGCGAATTGCGCATCAGCAACTTTCTGCTCTGGCAAATTGCCTATGCGGAACTGGTTTTCATCGACACCCTGTGGCCTGATGTGACGGCGGACGTCCTTGATGCCTGTGTCGAAGAATTTGCCCGGCGTGAACGTCGCTTTGGCAAGACCTCGGCACAAGTTGCCGCACCATCCGGTCTGGGAGTCGAATGAAACAACGCATCATCACCGCCCTGATCCTCGCGCCAGTCGCGATCGCCTTCATTCTGTTGTCGTCGACACCACTGTTCGCGGGCGTGCTGCTGCTGGTCTGGGCAGCATCGATGTGGGAATGGACCCGTTTGATCGGCATGCAGGGAACGGCTCCCCGCATTGCCTCGGTCGTTCTCACCGTATTGCTGATGGTCGGTTTGTGGCTGGTTCGTGGGCAAACATGGTGGTGGCTATGCATCGGTGCGGGTGTGGTCTGGTGGCTGATCGCCTTGCGCTGGATGCGCAGCTTTTCGTTCGCCGCCTCGCCGACATCAGGCAACCGCCTGATCAAGCTGATCGCCGGCCTGTTCGTGCTGGTCCCGGCGTGGACCGCCGTCGTCGAAATTCACGATCAAGCCAATCTCGGCCCGGCATGGACGCTTTTCGCTCTGTTCATTGTCTGGGCTGCCGATACCTTTGCCTATTTCGCTGGCAGCCGCTTCGGCCGCAACAAGCTGGCTCCACGGATCAGTCCCGGCAAGACCCTCGAAGGGGTCTGGGGCGCTCTGGTCGGCAGTGGCCTGATCGCCTTCATTGGCGGTTGGTGGCTGGGCCAGCGCGACATGCCGCTGGTCTTGCTGGTCGGTCTCGGCCTGGTCTGCGTGGTCTGGTCGATCATTGGCGATCTGTTCGAGAGCCTAATGAAACGTCAGGCCAACGTGAAGGATTCAGGAACCTTGTTCCCAGGTCACGGTGGCCTGCTTGACCGGCTTGATGGCGTTGTTGCCGCGATGCCGATCTTCGTCGTCGGCAAGACCCTGATCGACCTGTATTTCCCGTCATGATGCGCATTGCCCTCCTCGGCGCGACCGGCTCGATCGGCGCAAGCACGCTCGATGTGGTCGCCCGTCATGCTGATCAATTCCGCATTACCGCACTTTCAGCGCACCGCAACGTCGAAGATCTGGTCACCCTTTGTCAGCGATTCCGTCCGCAAATCGCGGTGATCGCCGATCCCGCCTGCGAAGCCGATCTGGTTCGCCGCCTGAAATCGATTGATGTCGATGCGCGCGTGCTGTCCGGACCACAGGGCCTGATCGAGGCCGCTCAGGGCGGTCATGCCGATTGCGTGGTCGCGGCAATCGTCGGTGCAGCGGGTCTTGAATCGACCCTGGCTGCCGCCCATGCCGGCAAGCGCCTGCTCCTGGCCAACAAGGAGTCGGTGGTCATGGCCGGCGCCTTGCTGCGCGCGGCGCTCGATGCCGGCGGTGGCGAATTGCTGCCGATCGATTCCGAACACAATGCCGTTTTCCAGTGCCTGCCCCATGGCCGCAACAGCCTGGCCGATGCTGGCGTGCGCCGACTCCTGCTGACTGCCTCGGGCGGACCGTTTCGTGGCCGCTCCCGCGAAGAACTGGTCGAGGTGACTCCCGACATGGCCTGTGCGCATCCGAACTGGAGCATGGGCCGCAAGATATCGGTGGATTCGGCAACCTTGATGAACAAGGGCCTGGAAGTAATCGAGGCGCATTTCCTGTTCGATGCGGCAGCCAGCGACATTGAAGTCGTCGTGCACCCGCAGAGCATCGTGCATTCGATGGTCGAGTATTGCGACGGCTCGGTCCTGGCCCAGCTTGGCAACCCGGACATGCGAACCGCGATTGCCTATGCGCTGGCCTGGCCCGAGCGCATTGATGCCGGGGTTGCGCCGCTGGATCTGGTCAGGATTGCCCAGCTCGGCTTTGAAGCCGTTGATCGCAGAACCTTCCGCTGTCTCGATCTCGCCTATCAGGCCCTGGCCGTCGGCGGTATCGCACCAACCTTGCTGAATGCCGCCAATGAGGAGGCCGTCGCCGCCTTTCTTGGTGGGCGCTTGCCGTTTTTGGCCATCGAAGCCGTCATCGAGGAGTGCCTGGCGCGTTTGCCCAGCAACCCGATCAGCCAACTTTCCGACTTGATTGACAGTGATTTAACGGCAAGACGCGAAGCACAACGTATCATTGGCAGTCTGGTCGCATGATCATCGAGATGTTGGAATGAACGAGTTTTTCGGATCCGTGTGGTGGCTGATAGTCACCCTCGGCCTGCTGGTCACCTTTCACGAGTTTGGCCATTTCATCGTCGCACGCTGGTGCGGGGTCAAGGTGTTGCGCTTTTCAGTCGGCTTCGGCAAGCCGTTGTGGATGCGCCGCGACCGTCGCGGCACCGAATTCGCGATAGCCGCAATTCCACTCGGTGGCTACGTCAAGATGCTGGATGAGCGCGAAGGCGAGGTGGCACCCGAGGAACTCGATCAGACGCACAATCGCAAGCCGGTTGGCCAGCGCATGGCCATCGCCGCAGCCGGTCCGGCGTTCAACCTGATCTTCACCATCGCTGCGTTCTGGCTGATGTTCGTGGTCGGCAAACCCGACTACATTCCGATCGTCGCAGCACCCACCGGTATCGCCGCCGAGGCCGGTATCGAAGCCGGCGACCGCATCACCGCAATCAATGGCGATGCGGTGGATTCGTGGAGCAGTGCGCTGCAGAAACTCGGCGAAAACGCTGTCGGCCGCTATGACACCCGGCTTGATGTGACCACGGCTGCCGGTGACAGCACCTCGCGCACCCTGGCTTTCAGCAAGCTGCCTGCCGAAGTCGGTGAAAACGAGCTGTTCGACCGTATCGGCCTGAGCCTGCAGCCACGCGAGCGTGATGCGGTGATTGGCCGGGTCAGCGACGGCATGCCGGCGGCGGCGGCGGGCCTGCAGGCAGGTGACCGCATTTTGCGCATCAATGGACACGATGTCGCACATTTCTCCGATATCGAAACCCTGATTCCTCAAGAAGCGGCCAGGAATCCTGAGCTCGCCCTGACCATCAAGCGTGGCGACGAACAGCTCGATCTGCGCCTCAAAGCCACCGAAATCGCGGCTGCCGACGGAAAATCCCGCTTTGTCATCGGCATCGCCAGCGGCGACAGTCACGATGCAACGCTGAAATACGGTCCACTGGAAGCGATTCCGCAGGCATTTTCGAAAACCTGGGATGTCACCAAAAGCTCGCTCGGCATGATCAAGATGCTGGTCGTCGGCCGCGCCAGCCTCGATAATCTGTCCGGTCCGATCACCATCGCCCGGTTCGCCAATGGTTCGGCCCAGATGGGCTTTGCCTGGTTCCTCAATTTTCTCGCCCTGATATCGTTGTCGTTGGCGATAATCAACCTGTTGCCAATCCCGATCTTGGACGGCGGGCACCTGCTGTATTACCTTATCGAACTGATCAAGGGCAGTCCGGTGAGTGAACGCAGTCAAATCGCGGGCCAATATGTCGGTCTGATGATGTTGGTGGCACTGATGGGGCTGGCGTTTTACAACGATATTCTTCGGCTCATACCCTGAGTCGGTTCTGCCCAATAACAACGGAAGCGGTGTGCCCTCGCCGCCAGCCGATCTTGTCTCAATGGAAGTGACGATGAAGCGTATCGCCGCCCTGCTCTTGCTTGCCTGGCTCAGCACCCAGAATGCCTTCGCCTTCGACAGCTTCACCGTGTCGGATATCCGCATCGATGGTCTGTCGCGAATCGCGTCCGGCACCGTGTTCACCTATCTGCCGGTCGAAAAAGGTGACGTGCTCACCTCGGCCAGCGCAGAGCAGGCGATTCGGGCGCTGTACCGAACCGGCTTCTTCAACGACGTCACCCTGAGTCGCCAGGGCGACATTCTTGTCGTCACCCTGGTCGAGCGTCCGTCGATTTCCAAGGTGTCGTTGCGCGGCAACAAGGATCTCAAGGACGAGGATTTGCGCCGCGGCCTCAAGGGCATCGGCCTGGCAGAGGGCGAGACCTTCGATCGCCTCAAGCTTGACTCGATCCAGCAGGAACTGACCCGTCAGTACTACAACCGCGGCAAATACAACGTTTCGGTCAAGACCGCCGTGGTCAACCTTGATCGCAACCGCGTCGAGGTGGCAATCAATATCGCCGAGGGCAAACCGGCGACGATCAAGCATCTGAACATCGTCGGCAACGAGACCTTCAAAGCCAAGAAAATCCGCGAGGACTTCCAGTCCGATACGACCAACTGGACTTCCTGGTACTCGAAGGACGACCAGTATTCGCGCGAGAAAATGTCTGGCGATCTGGAACGTCTGTCGTCGTTTTACCTTGACCGCGGCTATGTGGATTTCGCGCTGGATTCCACCCAGGTCACGATTAGCCCTGACAAACGCAAGATGTACGTCGTCGCCAACATCAAGGAAGGCGAAGTCTATTCGGTCACCGATATTCAGCTGACCGGCGACCTTATCCTCACCGATGATGACCTGCGCAAGCTTCTGACGATCAAATCCGGCGAGACCTTCTCGCGTCGTCTGGTCGAACAGTCGGCCGATGCAATCACCTCGGCGCTGGCAAACATCGGCTACGCGTTTGCCGAGGTCAATCCGGTTCCCGAGATCAATCGCGACAAGCGTCAGGTCTCACTCAATTTCCAGATCACTCCGGGCAAGCGCATCTACGTCCACAAGATCACCTTCAAGGGCAACCAGCACACCGAGGATCAGGTCCTGCGGCGTGAAATGCGCCAGTTGGAAGGCGCCTGGTATTCGCAGGCAGCCATTGATCGCTCGAAGATCCGCCTGCAGCGCCTCGGCTATTTCAAGACTGTCGAGATCGACACCCCGCGCGTTCCGGGCCAGGAAGACCAGATCGACATCACCGTTGCGGTCGAAGAGCAACCTTCCGGCAGCTTCACCTTCGGTGTTGGCTACTCGCAGGTGCAGGGCATCATCACCAGCATCGCCCTGCAACAGAACAACTTCTTCGGCACCGGCGATCGGGTCGCACTGACCTTGCAGCGCAGCGCCTTCCTGAAGACCTACGGGATCTCCTACTTTGAACCGTATCTGACCGATTCCGGCATCGGTCTTGGCTACGACATCAGCCACCGGGAACTTGATTCCGGGCAGGCGAACATCGCCAACTATCTGACCAATTCAGACAACTTCAGCACCTATATCGGCCTGCCGCTGACTGAAAGCGATACCTTGAATACTCGCATCGGTCTGAGCCAGACGTCGATCCGGACGTTCGCCGGCACCACACCGCAGGAGTTCATCGATTATCTGTTTGCGCTCAACCACCGAACCTTCCATACCGGAAGCCTCGAGTTCTCGTGGTCGCACGACACCCGCAACAAGTTCTACAACCCGACTCGCGGCTCATTTCAGACAGCCTCCTTCGAAACCACCTTGCCCGGCTCCACGGTCGAGTACTTCAAGTTCCGTTATCTTTACTCGAAGTACATTCCATTGACTGACAAGTTCATTCTGTTCGGCAGTGCCTCACTCGGTTATGGCGACAGCTACAAGGACATCCGTCGGACAACGGTGGACAACGGCCAGGATCCGCCGGTAACCAATGAGTACGTCGCCAGCGGCCTGCCGTTCTACGAAAACTTCTTCGCGGGTGGTAGTTCGGATGTCCGCGGCTTCCGCGACAACACGCTGGGCCCGACGGATTTCAGTTCCGGCTTCCGGCAACCGACCGGTGGCGCGTTCAAGACCGTGGCCACGGCTGAACTGATCTTTCCAACACCGTTCGCCAAGGAAAGCGACAACACGACACGCTTGTCCTGGTTCATCGATGTCGGCAACGTGTTCAAGGATTACAATTCCTGGAGTGCCAAGGAACTGCGTGCCTCGACGGGCTTGTCGTTCCGCTGGCGCGCACCGGTTGGCCCGATCGTTATCAGCATCGCCAAGCCACTCCGTCACAAGAAGGGTGACGATACCGAAACCATCCAGTTCTCATTTGGCCCACAGTTCTGAACCGAGCACCGGAGACCCGAGCAGAGTCACGCGAACGAAACTGGTGCTTTTGGGGAGAACAGGCTTGGCTAGTTGGCGGCTCCACCCTATCCTGATCATTCAGAACCCGCTTGACGGCGTCACGAATCTATCGCGCTCATTCTGGCCCAGGCCTGAAGCCGGATCGCGATTTGCGTCATGGCCTGTCTCGATGGTTGCCCAAGAGCATGACCCTGATTGGATCGGATAGGTGAGCAAGGCCAAGCGCGCAGCAATGATGTCGATTCCGGGAGTGCTGCTCTCGGCGCTGCTGATGCTCGCGTCACTGCCGCTGTCGGCGCAAGCGCCAGCCATGCGCATCGGCTATGTCGACATGAAGCGACTGCTCGACAATGCGCCGCAGGTCATAGCAGGGCGCCAGAAACTCCAGCAGGAGTTTGCCCCGCGTGACGATGCCTTGAAAGCCGAAGAAGCCCAGTTGCAGACCTTGCGTGCCCGCTACCAACGCGAGCACCAGGACATGACGGCATCAGATGCTGAAAACCTGCGCCGCGAGATCGATGCGCTGGACCGCTCAATCAAGCGCAAGCGCGACAGCTTGCGCAGCGAGCTCAAGTCACGCAGCGACCAAGAACTTGATCGCAGCTGGCGCGAGATCAACAACGCCGTCGTAGAATTTGCCCGCGAGCAGAACATCGACCTGATCGTACCGAGTCCCGTGGTCTACGCGAGTCCACGCATCGACGTCACCGACCAGGTACTTGAGCGCCTGAAGCGCAAACTCGACAAGCAGGCCCAACCATGAGCAGCGCATTTCGCCTTGGCGACATCGCGGAGCGATTCGGACTCGAACTCCACGGTGATCCGGACACGCTTGTTCGCGGCGTCGGAACCTTGGCCCAGGCGAGCCCGGAACAACTCGGATTCCTCGCCAATCCGCGCTACCGCTCCCAGTTGGCAAGCAGTTCGGCGGCGGCGGTCATCGTACGCGCTGTCGATGTCGAGAGTATCGGCGTATGCGATCAGGCGCTGCTCGTGGCCGCTGATCCCTATGTCGTCTTTGCAAAAATTGCAGCCTTGTTCGAAACGCGCATGGACATCCCGGGCGGCATTCACCCCAGCGCCGTTGTCGACGAATCGGCCCGGATCGCCGGTTCCGCCTCAGTCGGTGCGTTTTGCGTGGTCGAAGCCAATGCGCTGATCGGCGACAACGCGATCATCGGCGCACAATGCCATATCGGTCCGGATTGTGAGGTCGGCGCAGGTTCACGCCTGATGCCACACGTCACCCTGGTTTGCCGGGTCCGTATCGGCCAACGCGCGACGATCCATTCTGGCGCAGTCCTCGGTGCCGATGGCTTCGGCCTGGCCTTCGAGCACGATCACTGGATCAAGGTCCCCCAACTCGGCGGCGTGCGCATTGGCGATGACTGCGAAATTGGTGCCAATACGACGATTGATCGCGGCGCGCTCGAGGATACGGTGCTCGAAAACGATGTTCGCCTCGACAACCAGATCCAGATCGCCCACAACGTGATCATCGGTGCGCACACTGCAATAGCCGGATGCGCAGCGATTGCCGGAAGCACGCAGGTTGGCAAAAACTGCCTGATCGGCGGCGGGGCTGGCATAATTGGTCATTTGACGATTGCGGATCGAGTCACGATCACGGCGATGAGCCTGGTCACCCACTCAATTCGCAACCCCGGTGAATATTCGTCCGGAACACCGATTCAGGAGGGCAAGTTGTGGCGGCGCAATGCAGCGCGCTTCAAACATCTTGACCGACTGGCACGGCAGGTTGCGGACATAGAAAAGGGAACTCCCAATGAATGAACCGAATGCGACGCCTGAGCAAGGCCCGATCGACGTCCGCCGCATCGCCCAGTTGCTGCCGCATCGTTTTCCATTTCTACTGATTGATCGCGTGTTGTCGTGGGAGTCGGGAAAATCGCTGACCGCGATCAAGAACGTGACCATCAATGAACCGTTCTTCCAGGGCCATTTCCCGGGAACTCCAATCATGCCCGGCGTGCTCGTCATCGAGGCGCTCGCCCAGGCTTCCGGCGCACTCGTGCAACTGTCGGTGAGCAAGGATCCCAACCAGCCAGCCCTGTTCTATCTGGTCAAGATCGACAAGGCGCGGTTCAGCCGGGTCGTCGTACCGGGTGATCAGCTGGTTCTCGAAGTCCAGCAGAAGCGCATGTTGCGACGCATGGGTTTGTTCTGGGGCCAGGCCAAGGTTGATGGCGAAGTGGTCGCCGAAGCCGAACTGCTCTGCGCAGAGCGGGGCCAAGGATGATTCACCCGACCGCCCTAATCGACCCTGGTGCAAAAATCGGCAAAAACGTCAGCGTCGGTGCTTACAGCATCATTGGGCCCAATGTCGAGATTGGCGACGGCACCACAATTGGTCCACATGTGGTCATCGATAGCCACACACGCATCGGCAAGGACAACCAGATCTGGCAATTTGCCTCACTGGGCGCCGCTCCCCAGGACAAGAAATTCCATGGCGAGGACTCTCGTCTGGAAATTGGCGATCGCAACGTCATCCGCGAGTTCGTCTCTTTCAACCGCGGCACTGCTGATGGCGGCGGCCTGACTCGTATCGGCAACGACAACTGGTTGATGGCTTATGTGCACATTGCGCATGACTGCACAGTCGGCAACAACACGATTTTCTCGAACGCCTCATCGCTGGCCGGCCATGTCAGCGTCGACGACTGGGTCATCCTCGGCGGCTTCACCCTGGTCCATCAGTTCTGTCAGATCGGCGCGCACGCCTTCACCGCGATGGGCGCGATCATCAATCGAGATGTACCGCCGTATGTCACCGTCGCCGGAAGCTTTGCCGAACCCAAGGGCATCAACTCGGAAGGCCTGCGTCGGCGCGGATATTCATCCGACCGCATCATGTCAATCAAGCGTGCTTATCGAACTTTATATAATTCCAGCCTCCCTCTCTCCGAAGCCCGCGTCGAACTAGCTCGCGCTGCCGAAGACGCACCGGACGTGAGGTTGATGCTCGATTTCATTGAACGCTCGCAGCGTTCGCTGGTGCGTTGAGAGCCGGGAGTGGGGAGCCGGAAGTGTGGAGTCGGGAGTGGGAAGTCGGGAGTGGGAGGAGCGAACAACAGTTCGCTCGCCCGTGAACGGGCTTCTGCAGAATGCGGGAAGTGCATCGAGGATTCAGCAGGCCCTTCACGACGTTCCCGGTTTCTGCAGCTTGATCCAGTTTTTCTGAACTGCTTTTTCCATCGCCGGCTCACCGCTTCTTCGCCAACAAACATCCCGCCATCGGCTTTCCGCTAACGTGCTTCAGCCCCACCCCTCACTCCCTACTCCCCACTCCCCGCTCTTCGTCCTTGTCGCTGGCGAAGCCTCGGGTGATCTGCTGGGTGCGGGGTTGATCGACGCGCTGCGCGAACGCTTTCCCGATGCGCGATTTGCCGGAATTGGTGGACCGCGGATGATTGCGGCGGGGCTGGATGCGTGGTTTCCCGCGGAGCGTCTGGCGGTGATGGGATTGACCGAGGTATTGCGGCATTTACCGGGTTTGCTGCGGATTCGCCGTGAGGTACGAAAGCGTACGCTGGCACTGCGACCTGAAGCGTTTATCGGTATCGACGCGCCGGATTTCAATCTCGCCCTCGAGCGCAAGCTCAAGCAGGCGGGGATCCGCACGATCCACTATGTCAGCCCGTCGATCTGGGCCTGGCGCGAAAAGCGCGCGCAGAAGATCGGCCAGAGCGCGGATCGTGTGCTCTGCCTGTTTCCGATGGAACCCGCGGTCTACGCGAAGCATGGCGTCGATGCGCGCTTCGTCGGCCATCCGCTGGCCGACCAATTTGCCCTCGAACCCGACCAGGCCGGCGCACGCGCCGCCCTCGGCATTCCTCTCGACGTGCCTGTTCTCGCCATACTCCCCGGCAGCCGTCTCGGCGAGATCCGTCGCCTCGGTGCCGATTTCATCACTGCCGCGATGCTGCTCGCGAAAGAAATTCCAAATCTTCACGTGATTGCACCGATGGCTAATGCGAATTGCCGGGATGCTTTCGCGAACGAGCTCGCGAAAGCGGGAGCAGGAAGTGGGGAGTGGGGAGTGGACAGGAGCGAAGCGGCTCCTGGCTCTTTTGCTTCCACCGATTCCCCATTCCCCATTCTCGTAACAAACGGTCAATCCCACCCCGCCATGATCGCGGCCGACGCGGTTCTGCTTGCTTCCGGAACGGCGGCACTCGAAGCGATGCTGGCCAAGCGACCCATGGTCGTCGCTTACCGTCTCGCCGCGCTGACCTACCGGATCGTCAAGACCTTCGGCCTGCTCAAGGTCGAGCGCTATTCGCTGCCGAATCATCTGGCTGGACGAGAACTGGTTCCTGAATTCATGCAGGATCGCTGCACGCCGCAGGCGCTGGCCGAGGCTTTGCGACAGCCATTGATAGAGCGACAGATCAATTCGACATTGCTTGCCGAGTACACGCGTCTTCACGAGACCTTGCGCGGTGACGGTGATCGAAGCGCCGCTGCTGCGGTTGTCGATCAAGGCTGTGCGCAATGACGACCGATCTGTTTGGCCGCAATCCTGGACAATGCGATAACGAGCGGGTCGCGGGTGTCGATGAAGCTGGTCGTGGTCCCTTGGCCGGTCCGGTTGTGGTCGCTGCGGTCATTCTCGACCCGGCCAGGCCGATCAGTGGGCTGACTGACTCCAAGGCACTTGGTCCAAATCGCCGTGATCAGTTGGCGCTCGAAGTGCGCAAGCACGCGCTGGCATTCGCCATATGCTCGGTCGAAGCTGAGGAAATCGATCGCCTGAATATTCTGGCCGCAACCATGGCCGGTATGTCGCGTGCCGTAGCCGCGCTATCCATCCAGCCGACTCTCGCCCTGATTGACGGCAACCGCCTGCCCGGAGACCTTCCCTGCCGCGGACAGGCCATCGTGCGTGGCGATGCCACCGAAGCCGCGATCAGCGCGGCTTCCATCCTGGCCAAGACCGAACGCGACCGCATCATGTGTGCGCTCGATGCACTCCATCCCGGCTACGGCTTCGCCAGGCACAAGGGCTACCCGACCGCCGCCCATATCGAAGCCCTGACCCGGCTTGGACCGAGTCCACAACATCGGCGCAGCTTCGCCCCGGTGCGTGCTTGTCTCTCGGATAGTTGATCGGACTGGGAAGCTTTCGCGATTCCGGGCATACGGCGGAATCACCTGCATCGGTTCCACACCGCGGATCTACTTTTCATTTTTTTGCGCTTCTTCGGAGCGCGGCGCCGCAGCCGCTTTTCAAGCGCCTGCCAAATTCTCCTCGCCCAGCGCAGGCCGGGGCGACGAGCAGTGGTGCCAGGTATGCGGCGCCAGCAGAGTTCTGGCGGCATGGAGTTTCGGCGAGCTGACAAATAGCGGCCACAGCAGCGAAGCCTGCCGCACCCACATCCCACGCTCCCGCGCAAGCTTGTCCGCCACCGGCCGCCCGGCTACCCTGTCGGCTCCTCACGTTTGTTGCCGCCATGCCTGCGGAATTTGTTCATCTGCACGTTCACAGCGAGTATTCGCTGGTCGACTCGACGATTCGCATCGATCGATTGGTCGACGCATGTGCGGCGAACGGTACGCCAGCCGTGGCCCTGACCGATCAGGTCAATCTGTTTGCCCTGGTCAAGTTCTACGCGGCGGCTGAAAAATCCGGAATCAAGCCCATCGCCGGCGCGGATGTCTGGATTGCCGATCCGACCGATCGCGGCAAGCCGCATCGGCTGACCCTGCTTTGCCAGAATATGGAAGGCTACCGGAACCTCTCGCGACTGGTTTCACGGGCCTGGTCGGATGGCCGCCACGGTGACTTTGCCCTGATCGAAGCCGAATGGTTGTTCGAGGCGAATCGCGGCCTGGTTGTCCTTGCCGGACGTGAAAGCGATGTCGGCAAGTGTCTGCTCGGCGGCCGTGAAGACGCGGCCCGAGAGTACGCCACGCTGTGGGGCCGGCATTTTCCTGATCGCTACTACTTCGAGCTCGTGCGAACCCAGCGCGCCGATGAGGAATTGTTCATTGCCGCCGCTGTAAAGCTGGCCATCGCCCTCGACCTGCCGGCCGTGGCCAGCAACGATGTGCGCTTTATTGCCCGCGATGACTTCGAGGCGCATGAGGCACGTGTGTGCATCCACGATGGCCGCGTGCTCGCTGATCCGAAGCGGCCGCGCTCGTACTCGGCCGAGCAATACCTCAAGACACCGGCGCAGATGATCGAACTGTTCGCCGATCTGCCGCAGGCCATCGAGAACACCGTCGAACTGGCCAGGCGTTGCAATCTCGAACTCTCGTTTGGCACCTACTACCTGCCGGAATTTCCGATTCCCGAGGGCTTCACACTCGATTCGTGGATTCGCACGCAATCACGCGAGGGCCTGGCCCGACGTCTCGCCAGCCAGTCTCCCGCTGAGGGCTTCAGCACGTCCGATTACGAGAGCCGCCTCGAAACCGAAGTCGACGTCATCGTCGAAATGGGTTTTCCAGGCTACTTTCTGATCGTCGCCGACTTCATCAACTGGGCCAAGGATCACGATATCCCGGTCGGTCCCGGTCGTGGCTCGGGTGCCGGTTCGGTGGTCGCCTGGGCGCTCGGCATTACCGATATCGATCCACTCCGCTACGGCTTGCTGTTCGAGCGCTTTCTCAATCCCGAACGCGTGTCGATGCCCGATTTCGATATCGACTTCTGCATGGACAAGCGCGACCAGGTGATCGAGTACGTGGCCGCGAAATATGGCCGCGATCATGTCAGCCAGATCATCACCTTCGGCACCATGGCGGCCAAGGCCGTGCTGCGCGACAGCGGCCGCGTGCTCAGCATGCCTTATGGACAGGTTGACCGAATCGCCAAGCTGATTCCGATGCGACCGCTGGACATGAGTCTCAGCGATGCTCTCGGTCGCAGCGAAAAATCAAAAAAGGAACCTGACCGGGTCATCGCGGAATTCTGCAGCGAGTATGAAAATGACGACGCCATCCGTGAACTGGTCGATCTCGCCCTCAAACTCGAAAACCTGACTCGCAACGCCGGCAAGCATGCCGGTGGCGTGGTCATTGCACCGGGACCGCTGACCGACTACGCGCCGGTCTACAGCGAAGCGGGTGGCGAAGGTGCTGTCACCCAGTTCGACAAGGACGATGTGGAAAAAGTCGGCCTGGTCAAGTTCGATTTCCTCGGCCTGCGTACGCTGACCATCATCGATTGGGCGGTCAAGGCGATCAATGTGCGCCGCGCGAAAACCGGTGAAGCGATGCTCGACATCAGCCAGTTGGCGCTCGATGACGCGGCCGTCTACACCTTGTTCAAGCGCGCCCAGACGATCGCCGTATTCCAGTTTGAATCTCGCGGCATGCAAGGCATGCTCAAGGATGCCAAACCGGATCGTTTCGAAGATCTGATCGCGCTCGGTGCGCTGTATCGACCCGGACCGATGGACCTGATTCCGAGTTATTGCAAGCGCAAGCACGGCACCGAGCCGATCGAATATCCGGATCAGCGCGTCGAGCCGGTTCTGCGCGAGACCTACGGCATCATGGTCTACCAGGAACAGGTCATGCAGATGGCCCAGATCGTCGGCGGCTATTCGCTTGGCGGCGCCGACTTGCTGCGTCGCGCGATGGGCAAGAAGAAAGTCGAGGAGATGGCCAGGCACCGCGCGATTTTCCGCGAAGGGGCGGCCAAGAACGGTGTCGACGAACACATGGCCGATACCGTTTTCGACACGATGGAAAAATTCGCCGGCTACGGTTTCAACAAGTCGCATGCGGCGGCCTATGCGCTGGTTTCGTATCAGACTGCCTGGCTGAAAACCCACTACCCGGCCGAATTCATGGCTGCGGTGCTTTCCGCCGACATGGACAACACCGACAAGGTCGTCAATCTGCTCGGCGAGGCGCGTACGCTCGGCCTGGAAGTATTGCCGCCCGACATCAACGCCTCGGGTTACAAGTTCCACGCGATGGATGCCGACTCGGCTCGTGGTGTCTCGAAAACCATTCGTTACGGCCTCGGTGCGCTCAAGGGCGTCGGCGAAGGCGCCATCGAGAATGTGGTCGCTGCGCGAGAGAGCGGCGGCGCATTCAGGGATCTCGGCGATTTCTGCGTGCGCGTCGATGCGCACAAGATCAACAAGCGCACGCTCGAAGCCCTGATCCTGTCCGGTTCGATGGATGCGCTGGCCAGCAACCGCGCCAGCCTGATGGCACAACTGCCTGAAGCCATGCGCGCCGCCGATCAGCAGGCACGCAACGCGCTGGCTGGCCAGAATGACATGTTCGGTGCAGCCAGCCCGGCCGCGGTTTCCATTGAACTGGCCGAAGTCGAGGACTGGCCGGCTGAGCGGCGACTGGCCGGCGAGCGCGACACCCTGGGTCATTATCTTTCCGGCCACCCGACTGATGCCTGGCGCGAATTGTTCGCTCGGGTCGTGACTTGCCCGATTGGTGAGCTGGAAAAGCATCACAAGCCGCAAGAAGGTCGCAGCCGCTACGCCGGCGGCCCTTCGTTCACTCTGGCCGGCGCGGTGCTCGGCATACGCAAGCAAGGCGAGTCGCGCGCATTCGTCCAGGTTGAGGACTACTCGGGCCGTTTCGAGGCCGTGCTCTACCGCGAGGCCTGGGCCGAATTCGGTCCCTTGCTGAGCCGTGATGCCATTCTCGTTTTTGAAGGTTCGTTGTCGATCGACGATTTTTCCGGCAACTACCAGCTACGCACGCAACGGGTCAGCACGATTGAATCAGCCTGTGAGCTGCGTGCACGCGTGTTGCGCCTGCGCGTCAACGGCATTGGCGGCGACTTCGCCACGCGCCTGTACGACGCGCTCGAAGCCTGGCGCGGTGGCGGCACCACGGTGCGCATCTTGTTCAGCAATCAGAGCGGCCGCGGCGAAGTTGAACTCGGCCCGGAATGGAAGGTTCGCGCCAGCCCCGAATTGGTCCGGATCATTGCGACACTTGAAGGCGTTATCGATGCAGAATTCGTCTACGGCCATTGATGCTGCCGCGACGAGTTGTCCTGAAACGCTATACTGGCCCCCTTCCGATTCAAACAGCGTTGAATGAACCCTAACTTCCTCGAATTCGAAGCACCGATCGGCGAACTCGAAGCCAAGATCCAGGAGCTGCGTCATGCCAGCCACGGTCAGGCTTTCAATATCGAAGACGAAATCGGCAAGCTGCAAAGCAAACTGAAGACCCGCACCGCGGAAATCTTCCGCAATCTGACACCTTGGCAGGTGGCCCAGCTTGCGCGGCATCCGGCACGTCCATTCACCCTCGACTACATCAAGGTCATGTGCGAGGAATTCCACGAACTGGCCGGTGACCGAGCCTATGCCGAGGATGAGGCCATCGTTGGCGGCCTCGGTCGCATCGACGGTCGTAGCGTGGTCATCATTGGCCACCAGAAAGGCCGTGACACCAAAACCAAGATCCGGCGCAATTTCGGCATGCCGCGCCCGGAAGGCTATCGGAAGGCCTTGCGCCTGATGAAGCTGGCCGAACGCTTCAAGCTGCCGCTGCTGACTTTCATCGATACGCCGGGTGCCTATCCCGGCGTCGGTGCCGAAGAACGCGGCCAGTCCGAGGCAATTGCGCGCAACCTGATCGAAATGTCCGAACTGAAAGTGCCGATTCTGTGCACGGTGATCGGCGAAGGCGGCTCCGGCGGCGCGCTGGCAATCGGCGTCGGCGATCGCATCAACATGTTGCAGTATTCGACCTATTCGGTGATCTCGCCGGAAGGCTGTGCGTCGATTCTCTGGAAAACCGCCGAAAAGGCCAAGGATGCCGCCGCCGAACTCGGCATCACCGCCGCCCGGCTGCTCGAACTCGGCCTGGTCGACAAAGTCGTCCGCGAACCATTGGGCGGCGCCCATCGCAACCCGCATTCGATGGCCGTGCGCCTCAAGGCAGTCCTGCTCAACCAGCTCGAAGAACTCGATGTGCTGGAACCCTCGACCCTGCTTGAGCAGCGCTATCAGCGCCTGCGCCGATACGGTGAATACAAGACGAGCTGACGCCGTGCGTCAGCTGTGCGTGATCAGCAACAATCAATCCTCGGACGGCACGTCGATCTTGCCGCCGATATTGCGGTAGCTGATATCGCTGCTGCCGCGTGATTTCACGGTCAGATTTCCACGCACATCGTCGGCATCAATGTCGCCCGAGCCGATCGAGTCGACGGCCACGTCGCCGCCGACATCGGAGAAATCGAGATCACCGGATCCGATGCGACCCACACGGATGCTGCCGGTGACCTTGCGAAGGCTCAGATCACCCGATCCGCCCCTGCCAATTTCGACATCGCCACGGATGTCACGCAAGCTGATGTCACCCGAGCCGGTCGAAATCAAATGAAATCGCCCGATTGTCGAGCCTTCGACGTCACCGGAGCCGACCTCGGCGGTGAGCTTACCGACGATGTTGTCGACGTTGAGATCGCCTGAACCAGCGTCGTACTTGAGGCTGGCCAGGTCGCGCGCGTCGACATCACCGGAACCGGTATCGACTTCCACAGCCAAATCCGACGGCACGCGAATCTCAAGCTCCAGATAGGCGTAGCTCGAGCCGAACAGCGAAAACGAATACGAGCCCCTGTTGCGTTCGGTTTCGACAACAAGGCGATCACCATCGCGACGCTGATTGACGACGAGGCGACCCAGATCGTCCGCATTCGATGCACAGGCACGAGCCTGGACTTCGATTCGCGAGAGCCCGCTCACGCCGCGCAACTTCAGATCGGTCGACCCAAGCTTTGCGACCAGCGTCTTGATATCGGCGCGATCGACATTGAAGGAGCGATCGGCGTGGTTGACACAATCGGTGGCAAATGCCGATGCCGAGACGAACAGCAGGGACAGGGCGACTAGCGAGCGCATGTTGGAGCTCCAATGAAGGGTTGGACTTGATTGGATACGCTGAGTGGGAAAAGGGTTTAAGGCAACGCTGAACAAGCCGTCATTGACCAGCTTCGCGATTGTGTAGCGCTTCCAGCATGCGCTGGGATGACGAGCTGAAACCTGGCCAGCGTTGCCTTAAACCCCCGTCGAAAGATGAAGCCAAATTCCCTCAGCCGTTTGTCCCGAGCCTGTCGAAGGATGAACTCACCTCGCGAGACGACTGAGGCGAACTTCCACTCATGGTTTCCTTCGCCAAGTGCCATGAGTATTCAGCTCACCACGAACGGAAGCTGATCAGATGTTCCCGTTGCGCTCCTGAAGTTTCGTCCGTTGCCACAAGGCTTCCTGCTCATCCAGTGATTTGCCTTCAAGCTGCTCGCCCGCTTCGACGGCGATCGCTTCCATGCTGCGGAAACGCCGCTCGAACTTGGCATTGGCCGAGCGCATGGCGGTCGATACCTCGACCTTCGCATGGCGCGCGAGGTTGGCGCAGACAAACAACACATCACCAATCTCGTCAGTCAGGCGTGCCGGATCCGCGCCGCTTGCGAATTCCTCGCGAACCTCTTCAAGTTCCTCATGCAGCTTGTCGAGAACCGGGTTCACGTCGGGCCAGTCGAAACCGACGGTTGCCGCGCGCTTCTGCAGTTTGACCGCGCGCTGCCACTCGGGAAGTCCACGGGCGATGCCAGCCAGGGCACTGCTGTCCTGATCACCATCGGCCGCTCGTTCGCGGCGCTTGATCGCCTCCCAGTTGGTCAGCACTTCATCGGCGGTATCGGCCCTGGCTTCAGCGAACACATGCGGGTGACGCGTGATCATCTTGTTGCAAATCGCAGCGACGACGTCATCAAACTTGAAGTGCCCGGCCTCCTCGGCCATGCGCGCATGGAACACGACCTGCAGGAGCAGATCACCCAGCTCGTCGCAGAGATCGGCATAGTCGCGGCGATCCACCGCATCGGCGACTTCGTAGGCTTCCTCGATGGTGTAAGGAACAATCGTCTCGAAACTCTGCTTCACATCCCACGGGCAGCCGTTGTCGGGATCGCGCAGGCGCGCCATGATGGTGAGCAGGTCGTCAATTTTCTGCATCGTGCTTTCCGCGACAAGGGTTGTTGATGGCAGCCCGAGTGTAGCGCCTCATGGCAGCCAGCATTTATCCCATCCACCTGATCGAGCCTTCATGTCCGGCACCTTCCGCTCGCTTCGTGGCTTCAATTTCCGGCTCTGGGCCGGTGGTGCCTTCGTGTCCAATATCGGCACCTGGATGCAGCGCACGGCACAGGATTGGCTGGTACTCGCAGAGCTGACCGACAAGAATGCGACCGCGGTCGGTATCGTCATGGCCTTGCAGTTCGGACCGCAGGTTGTGCTGCTGCCGTTGACCGGATTTACCGCCGACCATTTCAATCGGCGCAAGGTTCTGATCGTCACCCAGACTTGCATGGGCCTGCTCGCGCTCGGCCTCGGCGTGCTCACCATCAGCGGCCACGCCCTGCTCTGGCACGTCTACGTGTTTGCCTTGCTGCTCGGTTGCGTGACCGCGTTCGATGCGCCGGCCAGACAGACTTTCGTTTCCGATCTGGTTGCCGAGTCGGAACTGTCGAATGCCGTGGCACTCAATTCGACCTCGTTCAACGCGGCGCGTCTGATTGGTCCGGCCGTTGCCGGTCTGTTGATCGCCGCAATTGGCTCGGGCTGGGTGTTCCTGATCAATGCGGCATCGTATCTGGCGGTGATTGCATCATTGCTGTTGTTGCGCGGCACCGAGTTGCAGCGCCAGGCGCGCGCCGTGCGCGCCCGTGGCGATCTGATCGAAGGCTTCCGCTATGTCTGGAACCGACCCGATCTGAAGGCGATCCTGCTGATGTTCTTCCTGATCGGAACCTTCGGCATGAACTTTGCGATCTACATCTCGACCATGTCGGTCACGGTGTTCCATGGCGGCGCAGGACAATACGGCGTACTGACGTCGACCATGGCGATTGGATCGGTCACCGGCGCACTGCTTTCAGCCGCTCGCGCACAGCCGCGAATTTCGATGCTGCTGGCCGGTGCGGCGACGTTTGGAATGGGTCTCGCCATCGCGGCACTGATGCCAAATGAATGGTTGTTCGGTGTGGCCTTGATGGTTGTCGGTATCGCTGCGCAAACCTTTACCACCACAGCCAACAGCGTGATCCAGCTTTCAACCGACCCGGTCATGCGCGGCCGCGTCCTCGCCATCATGCTGGCTCTGGCCCTCGGCGGCACACCGATCGGTGCACCGATCGTCGGCTGGGTCGCCGATACGTTCGGCCCGCGTTGGGCCATGGCGATTGGTGCCGCATCAGGAATCGCCGCCGCCCTGGTGGCCATCCGCTATCTGGTCAGGCACCGACAGTTGCGCTTGCACTTCGAAAATGGCCGGCCACGCCTGAGCGTCGACCGTCGCTGGTAAGCAGCGAGCCGCGGGGCGCGGACAGAAATCCTCGAATCAGACTGCCGCGATCTGTGTCTTCGGCTCGAACATCGTCGTACCAAACGTTGGCAGTGATTTCGGCAAGTGCAGGCGCGGCATGCCGACTACGAAGCCCTGCGCCATGTCGACGCCGCACTCGTACAGCGTGCGCAGCATGGCCACATCTTCAACACATTCGGCAATGGTTTTCTTGCCGGCGGTTTCGGCAATCGAGGTCAACGCCGCGATAATCGTGCGATCCAGATCGTCATCGGGCAAGCCCTGGATCAGCGAACCGTCGATTTTGAGAATATCGGCCTCGATCTGCTTGAGATAAGCAAATGTCGAGAAACCTGTTCCGAAATCATCGACCGCGATGCGGCAGCCCAATGCACGCAGCGCCGTCAATTGAGCCTGTGCATTCTGGATGTCGCTGATCGAGTGCGACTCGATGATCTCGATGACGATCGCCGCCGGATTGACGTCGTACTCGACGATCTTCGCGGTCACGTAATCGATGATCCCGGCCTTCTCCAGGGTCTGCGCCGAGATGTTGATGGTCAGCGCGATCGGGCGCGGGCTGTCACGTGTTTCGCGCAATGCCATCAGCGCGTGATCGATCACCCAGAAATCGATTTCCTGCATCAGGCCGAAGCGCTCGGCCGCAGGCAGGAATGCATTGGGTGAAATCAGCTCGCCCTGGTTGCCCCGGAGCCGAACGAGCACCTCGAACAACGCTTCCTCGTAGGGGTTGCGTTCAAGTTGGCGCAGCCAGATGTCCTTGCTGTTCTTGCTGCCGACGGAATCGTTTTCGATGCCATTGAGCGGCACGATCGGCTGATAGCAGAGCACAAAGCGATTGGTGCGCAAGGCTTCTTCGAGGCGTACCGACCAGCCGAGATCAACATCAAGCGCAGCCAGGCGGCCCGTTTCCGGTGAATACATCTGGCACTGGTTGCGACCGCTGCGCTTGGCCATGTGGCAGGCGATATCGGCGAACGCCATGGCATCGCCCGGTGAGTACATGCTGTCGTCAATCTTCACGCAGCCAATCGACATCGTGATGCGATAGCTCTTCGAGCCATAGGTAAACGGCATCGCCGTCAGCACCTTGCGGAAGCCGTCTGCAAGGCTCATCAAGTCGCTGGATCCGACATTGGTCAAGAGCACGGCGAATTCGTCGCCACCCATGCGGGCGAGGTAGTCGCTGCCGCGCAGACGCGATTTCAGGCGCTGACTGACTTCGACGAGCAGACGGTCGCCGGCAGCATGGCCTGCGGTGTCATTGATGTACTTGAACCGATCAAGATCAATGAACAACAACATCGCCGATTGTCCGGTGCGCCGGACCCGATTGCATTCCTGTTCCAGTTGGGCTTCGAACCAGGCGCGGTTGTACAGCTTGGTCAGGCTGTCATGCTCGGCCTGCCAGCGCAGCTCATCCTCAAGCAAGCGGCGAGCCGAAATATCACGGAAAGCCACAACCGAACCATTCTGCTCGGCATCCATGCGCAGCGGATGCACATTGCATTCGACCGGAATGCCACGCTTGGCCAAAGTCCAGAACTGGGTCTGCAATGCGGAAAGCTGGCTGGCATTGGCATAGCACTGACTGAGCTGCGATGCGGCGCGTTGCATCGGCATGCCGTGTTCGTCGGCATAGTGAAATGCCTCGAAAGCCGAGTGTCCGATCAGCTCATCGGCTTCCGTATAGCCAAGCAGATCGAGTGCCGCGGGATTGATGAACTGGATGATGCCCTCGCTGTCGACGCCATAAACACCTTCGCCAACCGAGGACAGAATGCCTTGCAGGCGACGGCGCTCATTGTCGATCGCCTTGCGATCATTGATGGTTCGCGCCAACGATGCGATACGCGCAAGCAACAGGTCGCGTGATTCACTCTTGAACAGACATTCCAGCGCGCCGCAGGCCAGCGACTCGGCAATCACCGCATCGGAGTAGGTTCCGGTAATGGTCGCCGTAAGGATGTGCTGGGTTTCCGGGTTGTTGCGAATCATCGTGATCAGCGCGGTGCCATTTTTCTCCGGCATCAGATAATCGATGATGGCGATGTCGTAAGTCTGCGCGGAAACCTTGCTCCAGCCATCGGCAACGCTTTCGGCGGTATCCACGTGGTAGCCGTGCTTCTGCAGCAATCTTGAATAGCCGAGGCGCACGGTGGCCGAATCATCGACCAGCAGAATCCGGATCTGCTCGTCATGGGCGCTCAGAACCGGCTTGATTTCTTCGTTCGGTCGCAACAACTGACTGACCGCGTTCGGCGCTTCGAGATACTCCGACCACAAGGTCAGGGCGGTACGTGGTCGTGACATGCGCCAGTTGACGGCATTGGCGTTGCTCGAATCAGCCATGATCAGGACCGGCAGATGCTCGAAACGTTCGCCATGCAGCAAACCGAACACATCCTCGACAACGCCCTCCGAATACTCCGGCCAACCCAGTACGACTGCATCGAGATTGGCGTAGCCGATCTGGGTTCGGCGCAAGGTTTCGTAGGCCTCGGCAAGCGTGGGCACGGCGGTGACGACATAGCCGCTCTGACTGAGAACAGCCGAAAGTGCACGGCGCCGTGTTTGCGATGTATCAGCCAGCAGGATCTGATTCATGGACTACCGCTCATGGTGGACCGACAGGGATCT
>NZ_DASSYD010000186.1:0-8443 GCF_035703485.1 Dokdonella sp.
AGTACGCACTGACCGAGGTTGATGAGAAAGAACTCAGCCGCTTTGCCGGGCGCATGACCACGGCCCTGCAGCAACGTCCGGAACTGGCCGATGTCGCCAACAATCTGGCGGCCAACGGCTTGCAGCTGAATCTGACCATCGACCGCGACCAGGCCAGTCGTCTCGGCGTGCCGATCCAGACCATCAACGACACCCTTTATTCGGCCTTTGGCCAGCGTCAGATCTCGACGATCTTCACCCAGTTGAACCAGTATCGCGTGGTCCTCGAAGTCGACCCGAAATTTCGCACCAGCAGCGATCTGCTCAATCTTCTGAGCGTGCGCGGCAGTGGCAATGGCGCACTGACCGGCAGCAACGCGACCACGCTCGGACAAGCCACATCGAGCAACTCGGCGACGCCGAGCGGCATAGGTTCGCAAGGCAACACCGGCATCGCCATCGGCAGCGGAGGAACCATCACGATGGCCTCGCTCGTGCACGCCGAGGTGATCAATGCGCCGCTGGTGATCAGTCACCAGAATCAACTTCCGGCGGTAACCATTTCGTTCAACGTCGCGCCGGGTTATTCGCTTTCCGATGCGGTCAAGGCGATATCGGAAGTCGAAGGCGGCATCGACATGCCGAGCCAGATCCGTGGCAACTACGTCGGCAAGGCTGCCGAATTCTCCGCTTCGCTCAGCAACGAGGTACTGCTGATCCTGGCCTCGCTGGTGGTCATCTATATCGTCCTCGGCGTGCTTTACGAGAGCTACATCCACCCGATCACGATCATCTCGACCCTGCCACCGGCCGGCGTTGGCGCCCTGCTCGCATTGACCCTGTTCGGTTTCGACCTGTCCATCGACGGCATCGTCGGCATCATCCTGCTGATTGGTATCGTCAAGAAGAACGCGATCATGATGATCGATTTCGCCATCGACGCGCAGCGCGAAGGCATGCCCGCACACGCTGCAATTCGGCGGGCTGCGTTATTGAGATTTCGTCCGATTCTGATGACGACATTCGCCGCAATGTTCGGCGCCTTGCCGCTGGCCCTGGGTGCCGGAATCGGATCCGAGTTGCGCCAGCCGCTGGGTGTTGCCATCGTCGGTGGCTTGCTGCTTTCGCAGTTGATTACCTTGTACACGACGCCGGTCTTGTATCTCTACATGGAACGGTTTTCCGACTGGGTCGCGGCGCGCCGCGAGCGGCGGGCGCTTGCGCATGAGGGGAGGTTGGCGTGACCGCCCGCGCCGATTCTCATTATTTTGCAGGAGCGCCCCTTCGGCTGGGCTCAGGACAGGCTTCAGGCGCGAGCTCATTGTTTCGTGGGAGGCGAGTGAAAAGGCGGCATGGATGCCACGCCGCGAAGCGGCGTGCTTTTGAAGACAAGGGTCGCTGGGCTCCTGCTTTCGCAGGGGCGACGAGGGGCGGGAGGCGGGTGAAAAAAGGCATGGATGCCGCGCTCCGAAGGAGCGAAAAGAAGGGGCACTGGGCCCCTGCCTGCGCAGGGGCGACGGCAAGGTTGGGTGAAATGTGCCCGAGAAAAGCTCACGGACGAAGCCCAATCGCACACCGCGCAGGTCATCCGGGATGAACCTGTCCGGCCCCTTCATTCGCCGTCCGATCGGCACCATCCTGCTTGCGCTCGGCGTCTTCGTCTGTGGCGTGATCGCCTATTTCCAGCTCGGTGTGGCGTCGCTGCCGAATCTCGAGTTTCCGGTCATCTTCGTTGTTGCCAATCAGCCCGGGGCGAGCGCCGAAAACATGGCGACCACGGTGGCGGCTCCGCTGGAGCGGCACATGGGCCAGATTGCCGGTGTCAATTCGATGGGTTCGCACAGCAAGGAGGGCCGGTCGTCGGTGATCCTGTTCTTTGATTTCGACAAGGAAATCGATGGCGCAGCGCGGGATGTGCAGGCGGCGATCAATGCGGCATTGCCCGATTTGCCGAGTGGACTGAATACGGCTCCGATCTACCGAAAGGCCAATCCGAACAACGATCCGGTACTGCTGCTGTCGCTGACCTCGAAATCGCACACGGCGGCCGAGCTCTACAACATGGCCGATTCGCTGCTTTCGCAGCGCGTGCGGCAGTTGCCTGGGGTTGCCGATGTGACCCTTGCCGGTGGTGCGACGCCGGCGGTGCGGGTTGATGTCGATCTCGGCAAACTGACTTCGATGGGTCTGTCGACCGATCAGGTGCGCAATGCGATCGCGGCAGCCAATGTCACGTCGCCGCAAGGATTCCTGAGTGACGGCAAGCGCATGATGACGATTGCGGCAAATGGTGCGCTGACCGAAGGCAGCCAGTTTGCCGATCTGATCGTTGCGATCAAGAACGGCGTGCCAATCCATCTGCGTGACATCGCCACCGTTGGAGACGGTTCCGAGAGCAAGGATCAGGCGGCCTGGTTCAATGGCAAACGTTCGATTCTGATGGCGATTACCAAGCAATCGACGGCGAACGTGATCGAAACGGTCGACAGCATCTATGCGCAATTGCCCTTGATGCGCAGCTGGTTGCCCGAGGGCGTCGAACTGACCCCGTTCTTCGATCGCACGGCAACGATCCGCTCCTCGATCCACGAAGTGCAGATCACCATGGCGATCAGCGTGACCCTGGTCATTCTGACCATGCTGCTGTTTTTGCGCCGGATCGCGCCGACCGTGATTGCGGGCCTGTCTGTGCCGCTGTCGTTGTCGAGTGCCTTCATCGTCATGTACATGTTCGACTTCACCCTCGACAACCTGACTTTGATGGCGCTGATTATCTCGATCGGTTTCGTCGTCGATGATGCGATCGTGGTCATCGAGAATGTCGTGCGCCATCTTGATATGGGCAAGACGCGCTTGCAGGCTGCGCTCGATGGCGCGCGCGAGATCGGTTTCACCATTGTCTCGATTACCGCCTCACTGGTCGCCGTGTTCCTGCCACTGCTTTTCATGGGCGGTTTCATGGGCATGATGCTGCATTCATTCGCGGTGACGATTGCTGCGGCAATCGTGATGTCGGCGGTGGTCTCGCTGACCTTGACCGCCTCGCTGTGCGGCACCTACCTGCAGTCGCACAAGGAGGAAAATCCATCGCGCCTGGTGCAGCGTATCGATGTCGGTCATGCATGGATGCTGAGAGCCTACACGCGGTTGCTCGACTGGTCGCTGCACCATCCAAAGACGATGAGTCTGCAGCCGCTTGTGCTGGTCTTGCTGACCATCTGGCTGACCGGTTTCCTCAAGTTCGGTTTCGTCCCCGAGCAGGACACCGGCATGATTCAGGGCACGACGGTGGCCAGCGCCTCGATTTCCTACGAGTCGATGGTTGAGCTGCAGCGCAAGGTGGCCGATATCGTCGCCGCAGACCCGGCCGTGGATAGCCTGGGCTCGTCACTCGGCGGCGGTGGATTCCGTGCCGGCAGCAATCGCGGCAGCCTCTACATCAATCTCAAGCCGCTCGGCGAGGGCAGAGATCTTGCCACCGCGCAGGTCATGCGTCGCATTGCCAAGAAGGCCGAGAATCTGGCTGGCGTGCAGTTGCGCCTGCGTCCTGTCCAGGATCTCGGTGGCGGCGGTCCGCGTGGCGGTGATTCCTCCTACAGCTATTCGCTGAAGGGCAGCAACTACGATGATCTGATCACCTGGGGACCAAAACTCGCTGCGGAATTGCGCAAATTGCCGCAATTCACCAATGTCAGCACCGAACTCGACGAAGGCGGCATTGCGCAAAATCTGATCATTGATCGGGATACCGCGTCGCGTCTCGGCGTTTCGATCGGTGCCATCGACAGTACCCTGTACAACGCTTTTGGTGAGCGTCAGATTTCGACGATCTATTCGGATCTCAACCAGTATCGAGTAGTCCTCAACGCGGTGACCGGGTCGACCCCGGGACTGGATACCCTGAGCAGTCTGCATGTGCGTGCCAACAACGGGGCGATGGTGCCGCTGTCGACATTGACGCGTATCGAAGCGGGCATTGCTCCGCTGTCGGTGGGCCATGATTTTCAGTTCCCGGTGTTCGATGTCAATTTCAATCTCGCCGAAAACGTCAGCATGGGCGAGGCCAGTTCACTGATCGATCAGACCGTGCTCAACATGCGCATGCCAGGTGGAATCAAGGCCGAGGGCGGCGGAAATTTCCGGCGCTTCTCGGACCAGCAGGATAGCCAGGGATTGCTGATCCTGTTCGCGATTCTGGCCGTCTATCTTGTTCTCGGCATTCTCTATGAAAGCCTGATCCATCCGGTGACGATTCTGTCGACCCTGCCTGCGGCCGGTGTCGGCGCATTGCTGGCAATGCTGGTGACCAATACCGAATTGTCAGTGGTATCGGTCATCGCGATTGTCTTGCTGATCGGTATCGTCAAGAAGAACGCGATCATGATGATCGATTTTGCCCTCAGTGCGGAACGCGAAGGCGGAAAGGCACCAATCGAGGCGATTCGCGAAGCCTGCCTGGTGCGTTTCCGGCCGATCATGATGACCTCGATGGTCGCCATTCTCGGCGCGTTCCCGCTCGCAATCGGTTTCGGTGTCGGCTCGGAAATGCGTCAGCCGCTTGGCATCGCGATGATCGGGGGTCTGCTCGTGTCGCAGAGTCTGACCTTGTTTTCGACGCCGGCGCTGTATCTGGTGTTTGCCCGGATCTCGCAGCGTCGACGTGAGCGCAAGGCAGCGCGCCTGGCCGCAAGAAACTCCGCGCTTTCGACATCTGCCAGACCGGGTTGAATCGACGATTTGATATCAGTCCGCGATTCCGAGCATTGCCGGTTCGAGTGCATCATTCTGGGCAAGTGACGGCGACCGTTGCGTTGGCGGTGTTTCAATCTGCGCAAACACGGTCACTGTCGGCAAGGTCGTAACCGCGAAGTCGGCGACATCTGCCGTGATCGTCATCGTCGGCATCAGAGTTACCGGAATCGGCCGGCCCGGTGCAATGCTCCAGCGCACCTCCGCCGATGGATTCGAGATGCTGGCGCTCACCCTGACGCTGGGTAACAGAGTTGCGGCCAGGGGAGCGCGTGGATCGAGCGTGACGGTCGTCTCGGCTACTGCGTTGAACGAAAGCGCAGCGAGCAAAGCGCCGGCCGCGAAGGCAGTTGTCACATTGCGATTGGTGGATTTACGAGCATTCATGGGGATTCTCCTGCAAGCGGGTCTTGCATACTTCACAGAGCAAGCACCATGCCACTCGTGAAGTTGCGATCGCCTGCAGGGAATGAGATGCAGAATCAATGACTTCGGTTGCTAGGACAAAAGTCATGGATGCGCAAACGGACACAATTACGGACAGTGAAGCTCGTCCGTGGACACCGCGGAAGCTGAGATTTTCAAGCAGTTTCGCGCGATTTCAGCGTTGCACGAACCAGTCGCCGATGACCAGCGTACATTCAACCCAAGTCGCCACTATCGATCTTGCAGGCTTGGGTATGACCATTTGTGCGACGCATGCAAACCAAGCCACGCCGTGTTTGATACGGCGCGGCTCAGGCAACGCTGATCAAATGGCGCAAGCGTCGGTTGATCAGCGTTGCCTTAATCCGCCAACGTCAACAACGAAGCATTGCCGCCCGCTGCGGTGGTGTTGATGGTGACCGTGCGTTCGGTGGCGAAGCGCAGCAGGTAGTGTGGGCCGCCAGCCTTCGGGCCGGTACCGGAGAGGTTTTCGCCGCCAAACGGTTGTACGCCGACCACGGCACCGACCTGATTGCGGTTGACGTAGCAGTTGCCGACTCTCGAGCGCTTGACGATATGGTCGACGGTGTCGTCGATGCGGCTGTGGATGCCAAGGGTGAGGCCGTAGTTGGTCGCGTTGATCTGATCGATCACGTCATCGAGACGCTCGGCCTTCCAGCGCAGCACATGCAGAACCGGGCCGAAGATCTCCTTGTGCAGAATGTCGAGGCGCGGGATCTCATAGGCGCGCGGGGCGAAGAAGGTGCCATGGGCGGTGCCTTCAGCAGCTTCAACCTGGTTGATCAGCTTGGCCTCGCGATCCATGCGTTCGGCGTGCTCGCTGAGCACCCGGTGCGAGGCTTCGTCGATGACCGGGCCGACGTCGGTCGAGAGCAGGCCGGGGTCGCCCATGACCAGCTCGTTCATCGCACCCTTGAGCATGGTGATGACCTTGTCGGCGATGTCTTCCTGGATGAACAGCACGCGCGCGGCCGAGCAGCGCTGACCGGCTGAATCGAATGCGGATGTGCACAGATCCTTGACCAGTTGCTCGGGCAGGGCGGAAGAGTCGGCGATCATCGCGTTCTGGCCACCGGTTTCGGCGATCAGGGCGGCGATCGAGGAATCGCGTGCGGCCAGGGTACGGTTGATCGTCCATGCGGTTTCGGTCGAGCCTGTGAAGCAGACTCCGGCCACGTCAGCCTGGGTCAGCAGCGAATTGCCGAGCACCGAACCCTTGCACGGCACGAACTGCAGAACGTCCTCGGGAATGCCGGCTTCATGCATCAGTTTGACCGCGGCGTAGCCGACCAGGGTGGTCTGGTCGGCTGGCTTGGCGATTACGCTGTTGCCGGCGGCGAGCGCGGCGGCCACCTGGCCGATGAAGATGGCCAGCGGGAAATTCCAAGGACTGATGCAGACGAAGACGCCGCGGCCGTGCAGGAACAACTCGTTCGATTCGCCAGTCGGGCCGGGCAGGATCTCCGGGTGGGCAAACAGCTTGCGGGCCATTGCCGCGTAGTAGCGCAGGAAGTCGGCCGCCTCACGTACCTCGGCAATCGCCGCCGACATGGTCTTGCCGGCTTCGCGCACGCACAGGGCGATAAATTCGCCGCGTCGCGCTTCGAGCAGATCGGCCGTATGTTCGAGAATCTTGGCACGACTGACGGCCGGCAAGCCGTCCCAGCCGGGATAAGCCGCAACCGCATTGCCCAGGGCTTTTTCTAGGACATCGACACCGGCACCACGGGTGTGGCCGATGACGCGGCGGCGGTCGGCCGGATCGGTGACTTCACGAACATCGCCGCTGGCCTTGCAGCCTGGCACCAATGGCTCGGCCGTCCACGGCTTGCGCGCAGCGTTGACGCTTTCGGCCAGGGCCTTGAGTTCATTGTCGTTGGATAGATTGACGCCCATGGAATTCTTCCGTTGTTCGCCGAACAGAGCGATCGGCTGGGGGATGCGGGGGTGTGGTTTGGAGTCGAGTTGGCGAACCAGTTCGCAGGGGTCGGCAACCAGATCGCGAATGGGCAAATCCTCATCGACGATACGATTGACGAAACTCGTATTGGCACCGTTTTCGAGCAGGCGGCGGACCAGGTACGGCAACAGATCTTCGTGGCTGCCGACCGGCGCGTAGACCCGGCATGGAACATTGAGGTTCTTCTTGCCGATGACTTCGGCATACAGATCACCGCCCATGCCATGCAGGCGCTGGAACTCGAACGGACGACCGTGCGCGTAGTGGTGAATCGCGGCAATCGTGTGCGCGTTGTGGGTGGCGAACTGCGAATAAATCAGATCCGCACCGACTTCGAGCATCTGCTTGGCGCAAGCGAGATAGGAGACATCGGTATTCGCCTTGCGCGTGAACACCGGATAGCCGCCGAGGCCGAGTTCCTGGGCGTGCTTGATCTCGGAATCCCAATAGGCACCCTTGACCAGGCGCACGCACCAGCGACGCCCGGACTTGCGTGCCACATCGGCGAGCCAGTCGATGACGAACGGTGCGCGCTTCTGATAGGCCTGCACGGCGAGTCCGAATCCATTCCAGCCCTCCAGGGACGGGTCGACAAATACCGCACCGATCACATCGAGCGAAAGTTCGAGTCGATCGGCTTCCTCGGCATCGACAGTCATGCCGATGCCGAGAGCCATCGACATTTGCGCCAGCTCGAGCACACGCGGAGTCAGCTCGGCGTGGACGCGGGCGCGGTTGGCGACGTCGTAGCGCGGGTGGATTGCCGAGAGTTTGACTGAGATGGATGGCGCTTCGAGCACATCCTTCCATGGTCCACGCTTGCCGAGCGCGGTGATCGCATCGCGATAGGCTTGCAGGTAGCGCGCGGCATCGGCCTCGGTGAGGGCGGCTTCGCCAAGCATGTCGTAGGAGTAGCGATAGGCCGCATTGGCCTTTTGTGACGAGCGATCGAGTGCTTCCTTGAGCGTGCGTCCCATGACGAACTGGTGACCCATGATGCGCATGGCCTGACGCACGGCGAGGCGGATTACCGGTTCGCCGGCGCGGCCGACCAGGCGGCGCAACGCACCGACGAAATTGGTCCGTGTTTCTTCGGCCAGTTCGACCAGCTCGCCGGTCAGCATCAAGCCCCAGGTAGAAGCGTTGACGAACAGCGACTCGCTGGCACCGACGTGCTTTTTCCAGTTGGCTTCGCCTAGCTTGTCGCGGATCAGCTTGTCGGCGGTTTCCGAATCCGGCACGCGCAAAAGAGCTTCGGCGACACACATCAGCAACACGCCTTCCTCGCTGGACAGGTCGTACTGGCGC
>NZ_DASSYD010000043.1:0-10250 GCF_035703485.1 Dokdonella sp.
GCAGTGGCATGCCGAGTTGGGACTGGCGCCCGGCCCGATACGGGCATTGTCCATCCAGGAGGTGGTTCCCGGCGCGGTCGTCGAGGGCCCGATGGACGATCTGGCCGAGCAGGTACGCGACTTGCACCGCCGCTTTCACAACGCGACCTAGAAGGAACTGAGCTCATGGGATGGAAATATGTCTTCTGGGCGGCGTTCGTGGAGATCTTCTGGGTCCTCGGCTTGAAATATTCGGTCAATCCCTGGATGTGGGCCGGAACGGTTATCGCCCTAGTATTCAGCTTCTATTTCATCATCAAGGCCTGTGCGGTACTGCCGAGCGGCTCCGTCTATGCAACGTTTACCGGCGCAGGTGCCGCGGCCATTGCGCTCATTGATTTCACCTTGCTGGGGCAACCATTTACGTGGCCCAAAGGCCTGTTCATCTCTCTGATCATTGTTGGCGTTGTCGGCGTACAGCTCTCCACAAAAGAAACAGAAATGCGACCGCAAGATTCACTCTCAAGCCAGGGCGGAGATAACTAGATGGCCTGGCTCTATCTGCTTGTTGCCAGCTTCGGCGAAATCCTCGGCGTCGCCAGCATCAACATGTACCTGAAGCGCAAATCGTGGTGGTGGTTGCTGGTGGTCATCCTGGTATTTTCATTCGGGTTCTATTTTCTCGCCCTGGCAATGCGCGAAATCCCGCTGGCAACGGCATATGCGATCTGGACCGGGCTGGGTGCCGTCGGTGCGGTGCTGATGGGTGTCCTCTTTTTCAAGGAAACCATGACCCGCCCTCGCCTGCTGTTTCTGACCTGCATCATCAGTGGAGCCGTGGGTTTGCAGATCGTTTCGTAGTCGGTGCCGCGCCTTGCCGTATTGATTCCGCTGACGTGGCACTGGTGGTCGGTCGTGTCGAGTTTGTTGATGCTCCTGCTGGCGTGCCGCCTTGGCGTTCCGAATGACTCCGGTACGCAACCAGCTCTGCGTTCAGTTCGCGGTCGATCACCTGCTGCTACACTTCATCGTTTACCGGCGCCTCATTCACCGGCGTCCTGCAGCCCGCCGCCATCGCGCCCAGGCTCAATCCATCTACCTCGCTTGCCCACGGCCTGCTCCTCGCGGCTCGTACTGCTACGTTTCATCGGTAAGCAGCTCGACAGTACAAATCACAGACTCTGTCGGCGATGCCGTCCACAGCTCGGCCTGTTGCCTGACAACTGTACTTCCTTTCCTCATTTTTCGAGTTCCGGCCATGTTGAAGCACGCCCCCCGCCTGATCCTTCTGTCACTCGCACTTGCCGTCGTTCTGAGCGCCTGTGGCAATGAGGAAGACCCGCGCCAGCAGACGGCGGCAGCGGTGACTGTGGTAACCCTCAAGACCGCCTCAGTGACACTCACCCGCGAGCTACCGGGTCGCACCAGTCCGTATCTGGTCGCCGAGGTGCGCCCGCAGGTGAGTGGCATCGTCCAGAAACGCCTGTTTGACGAGGGCGCCCTGGTTACCGCCGGACAGCCGCTATACCAGCTTGATGATGCCGCCGCGCGCGCCGATGTCAGCCTTGCCAATGCGCAGCTCGTACGGGCCCAGGCGGCCTTGACGCTGGCTCGGGTGACCGCCTCGCGCATCGCCGAATTGGCGAAAACCCACGCGGTCAGCAAGCAGGACAACGAGACCGCGATTGCCACCTTGAAGCAGGCCGAGGCCGATGTCGGCGTGGCTCGCGCGGCGGTCCAGGGGCGCAGGGTGACGCTGGATTACGCCCGCATCACCGCGCCGATCAGTGGCCGCATCGGCAAGTCGTCGGTCACCCAGGGTGCGCTGGTTACGGCCAACCAGG
Organism: Dokdonella sp.; assembly: GCF_035703485.1. Classification (GTDB taxonomy): domain Bacteria; phylum Pseudomonadota; class Gammaproteobacteria; order Xanthomonadales; family Rhodanobacteraceae; genus Dokdonella. The sequence continues at coordinate 1,824 of NZ_DASSYD010000043.1, forward strand.
TTGCAGCGCTGGCCACCGTGCAGCAACTGAATCCGATCTATGTCGACCTGACCCAGTCCAGCAGCGAACTGCTGCAACTGCGCCAGAGCCTGGCCGCCGGCACGCTGGAAAGCACCCAGTCTCTTCCGGTCCGGATCCTGCTCGAAGATGGCACGCCGTTTTCGCATCCCGGTACGCTGGCGTTCTCCGAGGTCACCGTCGATCCCTCCACCGGCAGCTTCGCGTTGCGCGTGGTGGTGGACAATCCCGACAACATCCTGCTGCCGGGCATGTACGTGCGCGCCGTGATCGGCAACGGCGTGCGCGAAAACGCGATCCTGGTGCCGCAACAAGGCATCACCCGCGACCCCAAGGGCAATGCCTCGGCGATGGTCGTCGGCAAGGATGGCAAGGTCGCGGTCCGCGAGGTCGAGGTCAGCCGCACCGTCGGCGACCAGTGGCTGGTCGAAGATGGCCTCGGTGCCGGTGACCAGGTGATTGTCGAAGGGTTGCAGAAGATCGGCCCCGGCATGCCTGTGCAGGTGACTGAGCAGCAGGCGGCAACCCAGCCCGATGCAGGCACATCCGAGCCCTCCCCTGACGCCAGCAAACCGTAAGGGGATCATCACATGGCACACTTTTTCATCGATCGCCCGATATTCGCCTGGGTCATCTCGATCATCATCATGCTCGCCGGCGGGCTGGCCATCTTCACCTTGCCGATCTCGCAATACCCGACGATCGCACCGCCCACGGTGACCATCTCCGCGACCTACCCCGGCGCTTCGGCCAAGGTCGTGGAAAACTCGGTAACGCAGATCGTCGAGCAGAACATGAAGGGCCTCGACGGCCTGTTGTACTTCTCATCGACCAGCGAGGCCAATGGCCGCGCTTCGATCACGCTGACTTTCCAGAGCGGCACCGATCCCGATACCGCCCAGGTGCAGGTGCAGAACAAGCTGCAATCGGCAATGCCGCTGCTGCCACAGGAAGTACAGCGCCAGGGCGTCAGCGTGAGCAAGGCCAGCACCGGCTTTCTGCAGGTGATCGGTTTCGTCTCCACCGACGGCAGCATGGCGCGCGACGACATTGCCGACTATGTCACCGCCAACGTCCTCGACCCGCTCAGTCGCGTGCCCGGCGTGGGCAACATCCAGAATTTCGGCGGCCAGTACGCGATGCGCATCTGGCTCGACCCGAACAAGCTGAATACCTATCAGTTGGCACCGTCGGACATCATTGCCGCGGTGCAGGCGCAGAACGCCCAGGTGGCAGTGGGCACGCTCGGCGGCGCACCGGCAATCGAGGGCCAGCAGATCAATGCCACGATTACCGCGCAGGACCGCCTGCAGACGCCCGAACAGTTTCGTGACATCGTCGTACGCAGCAATGCCGACGGTTCGATGCTCAAGCTTGGCGATGTTGCCCGCGTCGAATTGGGATCGGAGAACTACGAGTTCCTGACCCGCTTCAACCGCCAGCCTGCCAGCGGCCTGGCCATCTCGCTGGCAACCAATGCCAATGCTCTCGATGCGGCCAAGGGTGTCAATGAAACCCTGGCTCAACTCGCGCCCTTCTTCCCGCCCGGCCTGAAGGCAGTCGTGCCGTTTGACAGCACGCCCTTCGTGCGCGTGGCGATCACCGGGGTGATCATCACCCTGCTCGAGGCTATCGCCCTGGTGTTCCTGGTGATGTACCTGTTCCTGCAGAATTTCCGCGCCACGCTGATCCCGACGATCGCGGTGCCGGTGGTGTTGCTCGGCACCTTCGGCATCCTTGCCGCGATGGGTTTTTCGATCAACATGCTGACCATGTTTGCCATGGTTCTGGCGATCGGCTTGCTCGTCGACGATGCCATCGTCGTGGTCGAGAACGTCGAGCGCCTGATGAGCGAAGAAGGCCTGTCACCGCTTGAGGCCGCGCGAAAATCGATGGACCAGATCACCGGCGCCCTGGTCGGCATTGGCGTGGTGCTGTCGGCGGTATTCGTGCCGATGGCGTTCCTCGGAGGCTCGACGGGCGTCATCTACCGGCAATTTACCGCGACCATTGTTTCGGCAATGGGGCTGTCGGTACTGGTCGCGATCGTGCTCACCCCGGCGCTCTGCGCGACCCTGCTCAAACCGATCAAGAAGGGTGAGAAACACGGCGAAAAGGGATTCTTCGGCTGGTTCAACCGCAACTTCGATGCCGGCAGCAGCAAGTATCGGCGCGGCGTGCGCGGCATCCTCGGACGCGGCAAGCGCTTCATGGCGATCTTTGTTGCCCTGGTGCTGATCATGGGCCTGCTGTTCGTGCGACTGCCCAGCTCCTTTCTGCCGGACGAAGACCAGGGCACGCTGTTCGCCCAGGTGCTCGCCCCGGTCGGCTCGACCCAGCAGCGCACGATGGAATCGGTGAAGAAAGTCGAGGACCATTTCCTCGGCGACAAGGACGCCGTCGAGTCGGTGTTCAGCGTGCAGGGCTTCAGCTTCGGCGGCAGCGGCCAGAACAACGCGATTTCGTTCATCAAGCTCAGGGACTGGTCCGAGCGCAAGGAGGCGAGCCTCGAAGCGCGCGCCGTGGCCGGCCGCGCCATGGGTGCACTTGCCCAGATCAAGGATGCCATGGCCTTTGCCTTCGCCCCGCCGGCGATGCCGGAACTCGGCACCTCGTCCGGTTTCACGTTCTACCTCACCGACAATGCGGGCCACGGCCACGAAGCGCTGATCGCCGCGCGCAACCAGTTTCTTGGCGCTGCGGCACAGAGCAAGCTGCTGGCCAACGTGCGCCCGAACGGCCAGGAAGACTCGCCGCAGTTGCGCCTGGACATCGACTCGGAGAAAGCCGGTGCGCTCGGTCTGTCCATTGCGGCGATCAACAGCACCCTGTCATCGAGCTGGGGCGGCGCCTACATCGACGATTTCATCGACCGCGGCCGCGTCAAGCGAGTGATGCTGCAGGCCGATGCGCCGTTCCGCATGGTGCCGGGAGATTTCAACCAGTGGTCGGTGCGCAACAACGTCGGCGCAATGGTGCCCTTCTCCGCCTTTGGCACCACGCGCTGGGTCTACGGCTCGCCGCGCCTGGAGCGCTACAACGGCGTGCCGGCCATGCAGATCCAGGGCGAGGCCGTGGCTGGCGAAAGCTCCGGCGCGGCCATGAATGCGGTGGAAGCGCTGGTCGCGGATCTGCCGACAGGGTTTGGCATCGAGTGGACCGGATTGTCTTACCAGGAGCGCCAGGCCGGCGCGCAGACGCCATTGTTGTACTCGCTGTCGCTGCTGATCGTATTCCTGTGTCTGGCCGCCCTCTACGAGAGCTGGACGATCCCGACTGCGGTCCTGCTGGTGGCACCACTCGGCATCCTCGGCACGGCCCTGGCCGGTACCCTGTTCGACATGAATCGTGACGTCTACTTCCAGGTGGCGATGCTGACCACGGTCGGCCTGACCAGCAAGAACGCGATCCTGATCGTCGAGTTCGCCAAGGCCAACCTCGAGAGCGGCATGGAACTGATCGAAGCGACGATGACCGCAGTACGCGATCGCTTGCGGCCGATCCTGATGACCTCGCTGGCCTTCGGTCTCGGCGTGCTGCCGCTGGCACTGTCCAGCGGTGCCGGTTCCGGCGCACAACGCGCGATCGGCATCGGCGTACTCGGCGGCATGATCGTCGGCACCGTGCTGGGTCAGTTCTTCATTCCACTGTTTTTCGTGGTGGTCGAGAAGGTCTTTGTGCAGCGCAGGCACAAACCCGATACCGCCCCGGTCGATGCCGACAATGCGAACGGCGTGCAACCATGAGCAGGAAGCGTGGCGAATTTCAGGCCAGCGTGGAAGCTGGCAGTATCCTGAGCCATTGATCCACTCTGCTGAATGATGATGTCGGGCAATTCAGGAAATGGCCTCCAGACGCATGAAAACCACCGGGCAAGGCTTCCTGACAAGCGCAGGCAGGCAGCCTGCACGCTCGTGTTTTCAGCGCGAATGCCCGGTCGCTGATGCGCTGCGCTCGATGACAGGCGCTCGACACGCCGGGCAGCTGCCAACCGATTCCCGGAATCCCCCATGAAGCACACGCTGACCAAGGTCGCCGCCCTGTTGTTTGGTGTGGCCATTCTGCTGACCGGCCAGGGTCTGCAGGGCACGCTGATTCCGACGCGCGCGGGGCTGGAGAATTTTTCCACGGTAACGATTGGCATCATCGGCGCGTGCTACTTCCTCGGCTTCACCATCGGCTGCCTGCGTGGTGGCGTCCTGCTTCGCTCCGTGGGCCATGTCCGCGTTTTTGCCGCGATGACGGCTGCGGCATCCGCTGCGCCGCTGGTGCTGGGCTTGTGGGCTGATCCGTTGTTGTGGGGCGTCTTGCGCTTCATTACCGGCTTTTGTTTTGCCGTGCTCTTTATCGTCATCGAAAGCTGGCTGAACGGATGCACCAGCAACGAGTCCCGGGGCGGCGTTTTCTCGGTCTACATCTTCATCACGCTGACCGTGATGGCGCTGGGCCAGTTGATGATGCTCATGTACGACCCGCGCGATCTGGAGCTGTTCGTGGTTGCTTCCATTCTCGTCTCCTCGGCGTCGATCCCGGTCGTTCTTTCGCGATCCGAGGCACCGGAGAAACCAAAGGAAGTGCGCATTGATTTGCGCAGATTGTTCAGGATTTCGCCATCGGGTGCGACCAGCTGTTTTGCCGCCGGAATGACCAACGGTTCGTTCTGGGCGATCTCGGCCATCTTCGCTACGCAGATCACCGGCGACATCGATTCGGCGGCGTGGTACATGACCAGCGGCGTGATCGGCGGTGCAATTTGTCAATGGCCCCTCGGCCTTCTGTCCGATCGCATGGACCGGCGCCGGGTATTGTCTGCCGCAGCACTTGGCGCAGCCGTTGTCAGCGCGGTGATTGTGCTCTTTGGCGCACGCTTGCCCGAGCTCTCGTTGATGTTGCTCGGCGCACTCTGGGGCGGCATGTCATTCCCGTTGTATTCGGTCGCGGTGGCGCTCACCAATGATCGCGCGGAAAGCGACGAAAACGTGCGCGTCTCCAGCGGCCTGTTGCTGCTGTTCGGCATCGGTGCCGTCATCGGACCGGTGTTGGCATCCGTGGTGATGGGCGCAATGGGACCGCAAGGACTCTACGTATTCAGCGGCGCCGTGCATCTGCTGCTGTTCGGCTACCTCAACCAGCGCAAATCAAATCGATCGCCGGTCCCGATTGAGCAGCGCAAGGACTTCAGCACGGCATTGGCATGCGCGCAGACGGCGTCGACGGTCTATGAGTCCGGACCCAAGGATGACGTCGCGTAGCCTCACCCCGTGCGCCTGATCGAAAGCCGCCCACCAAGCTGCGCCTGAAAAGGGCAACGTTGATTACGAGGGACAACCGCCACGCAATCAGCGTTGCCGGGGCTCATGCTTTCGAGGCATTCACCAAGGCCCGCGACGAGCGCGCGTTGAAGATGAAACCAATCGCTGCGGCAATGGCGACGCCGAGCTGGGCGGTGAGGGATTGCCAGGATGGATAGACTCCGAGCCAGTCGACACGCGGAGCGGCAATCAGCGTCTGTGCTACCCAGCCAGCTTCCTGCAACGCGATGATGCCCTTGCCGACGAGAACCACCGCGAGCACCGCAATCAGGATGGAACTGATCGAGAAAAACTGACTGATCGGCAATCGTCTGCTGACGCGCAGCATCCAGTACGCCACAAGTGCCAGCACGACGCTACCAGCCAGCAGTCCGCCGAGGATCGCTCGGCTGTTCTGCTCGCTCCACATGGCGATGAAGAACAGGATGGTCTCGAACACCTCTCGATAAACCGCGACAAACGCCAGCACAAACAGGAACCATGCGGAGCGTCGAGTCAACGCCGCCGACATCTTTTCGTGCAGGTATTGCTGCCAGCGCCCGGCCAGGCTCTTCTGGTGCATCCAGATGCCCACGCTCAACAACACGGCCGCCGCAAACAGCGCCGACAGTCCCTCAGTCACCTCGCGGTTCGCGCCGCTGATGCTGACAAAATAGGTGGCCACAGCCCAGGTCACTGCACCGGCCAGCAACGCACTCACCCAGCCGGCGTGGACATAGCGCAACTCCTCGCGACGTTCGGCTTTGCGCAGGAAGGCGATCATGCCGATCACGATCAGCAGCGCTTCGAGTCCTTCGCGCAGGAGAATCGTGAAGCTGCCAACGAATGCCGTCATCGCATCGGTATGACCGTCTTGCAAGACGCCTTCTGCGCGATCAAGGAGCGCGCCGATCTCGGTCGCCTTTGCGCTGACATCGGCAGTCGATGCCGCGTTCCCGAGTTGCGAGCGGAGCTCGCTCATCCTGGTTTCAATTTCGCGCATCAATGCACGATCACGTGTCGCCAAGGTCGGCTCGATCGGCTCGATACCATCCAGATATGACGACAGTGCCAGCGATCTGGCCTGCGCCACATCACCCGCCCCGTAGGCGTGAATGCTGTCCGCCAGGCGCTGCCTGGCCAGGGCGAACGGACTGTCTGCACTCCCCGGCGCAGGTTGATTGATCGCATCCGGATTGGATCGCAGAAAGGCCGTGATCGCCTTCGCCGGCGCATCGCCGAGAGACTTGGCCAACTCCATCTCGCTGGCGCGTGTCAGCATGTCGGGGGAATTGAAATGACGGCGCAGATCAGCATCGTCGTTCCACAGTGCTTTGCCCTTGGCATCGGATTCTGCCGAATAGGCCATGCCGCCGACATAGAAGGACAAGGCCCAGCGATCCGCTTCGGATAGCGCCGCGTAGCCGACCATCGAGGTGCCCTGAACGCCCTGCGAGATAGCCTGATAGAGCGCAAACAGACTCCGCTGAGCCGCACGTTCTGCATCAGTAAACGCGATCGGCGGCGGATCCAGACTCGCGGCGGCGGGGCCGTCACCATGACCACTCGCGCCGTGGCAGGCCGCACATTGCTGTGCGTACAGGGAAGATGCCCGGGCCAGGTCTGGCGGCGAAGTCGGCGCCGCAGCAACCGGATAGAGCACCAGCAAGCGATCCGCCAGACGATGGGCCAGGTCAGCCACCACGCTCGGCTCCGCCTTGGCCTCGACCGCCGCGACCAGCTGATCGGCCTCCACAATCAATTCTGCCGGATCTGGGCTGGCCGGCAACGCCGCCAGATGTGCATGAATCGTGGCGGCGAACTCGCGCATCTCTGCGTATTCGCCCTCCGAAATCACCTTTCCATCCTGGATCGCCCCGGCGTAGTCCACCGCGACATAGTCCAGCAACTGCCAGGTCTGTCGGGGATTGGGGGGGTCGGCACTGGTCGCAAGAGCCGTCGAGGCCAGAATCCCCGACAACAACCAGATGCTCAGGACGTGGCAGAGAAGGCGCGCGAATGGCATGTGACAAATCCTACATGACTGAAGGTTTAAATGCTAATGATTCGTATTTGAACACAAGGCTCTGTGAAAGCGCACCTTTTGACAAGCCATCAGGCCAGGGAAAAACTGATTCGCACAGCTTCGTCACAGAGGCCAATTTTGGCTTGAAAAACGCCCAAAGAAAAAAGGACCAGTGAGAGCTAACTCACTGATCCTTAATCCTTTTACAATGGCGCGCCCGGAGAGATTCGAACTCCCGACCACCAAGTTCGTAGCCTGGTACTCTATCCAGCTGAGCTACGGGCGCTTTGATCATCGTTGCTGCCGATACTTGCTGCGCTACGCAACAGGCCGGGTTCAACGAGGGGGCGGATTATTCGGTGCTGGGATCGTTTCGTCAACACCTGAGGTCATTTATTTTCAATCGCCACCCTTGTTCGTGCTCGAAGATTGCTTCTTTGCTGCAAGCTCGGTCGCTTTTCCCCTCGTCGAAAATTCAAGTTTTCCTGCGTGGTCGAACATACAGCACAAGGCTGTGATCTTCGATCTGGTAACCGTGCTCGGCGGCGACTTCGTGTTGCAGGCGCTCGATCTCCGGGCTGGTGAACTCGATCACCTTGCCCGATTCGACATCAATCATGTGGTCGTGATGTTCGCCGCGATCCATCTCGTAGACGGCCTGGCCACCTTCGAAATTGTGCTTCAACACCAAACCTGCGGCTTCAAACTGGGTAAGCACGCGATAGACCGTCGCAAGACCGATATCGTCTTCGTTATCCAGCAGTTGACGATAAATGTCCTCTGCCGTCACATGATCGCCTTCGAGCCCTTCCAGTATTTGCAGGATACGCAATCGCGGATGGGTCACCTTGAGGCCGGCTTTACGCAGTTCAGTCGATTCCATGGCTGTTCTCCGTGCGCGCAGACTATCGCGCCATAACGATCAATAAGGATCGCTAGTGTATCATCCGCCGTTTCGACAACGCCGAGCCTGAACGCATGCTGCTTCGTCTGATTGCCCTGATTTCATTACTTGCCCTGATCCCGCTGAGTGGTTGCGGCATGCTCTACAAACTCGATATCCAGCAAGGCAACCTGTTCAACAAGGACCAG
>NZ_DASSYD010000102.1:0-8636 GCF_035703485.1 Dokdonella sp.
AGTCGCGTTGCGTAGTCGCAGGGCAGGAGCCCGGAGACCGCTGCAATGGGGTGGCCTTCTCTTTGGTTACTTTCTCTTGGCCACGCAAGAGAAAGTGACTCGCTCGCCTGAGGCGAGTGAAAAAAGGCAGGGATGCCGCGCCGCGAAGCGGCGTAAAGATCAACATGAATCGAGGAGTTGGGACCTTGCCTCAGCGCAGCCGAGCCTGTCTTGCGCCTATCAAGCCACCGTGATGATGAGCTCTTTTCCGCCGTACTCGGAAATCTGTTATCAAGTATTGAGAAACTGCGAATCGATGAAGAAGAATGCGATCAGGAGACAGGGCTGACGAGGCGCTATCATGCACAGACAACCTCCCGCGGAGACTCCCATGCGCACATTGATTGCATCTGCATTGCTGCTAATTGCTACGACCTCGGCCGATGCCGCGATGGTCGTCAAACCGATCAGCTATACGGTGGACAAGACCGTGTTCGCCGGCCATCTGGTCTATGACGACAGCAGCAAGGCGCTGCGTCCGGGTCTGGTCATGGTGCCGAACTGGATGGGCGAGACTGACGCTGCCGTCGACAAGGCGAAAACGATTGCCTCGACCAATTTTGTGATTCTGGTTGCCGACATGTATGGCGAAGGCGTGCGACCGAAGAATGGCGAGGAAGCCCGCGCCCAGGTCAGCAAACTCTACGCAGATCGCGAGGTGCTTCGAGCACGTATCAATGAGGCCGTTGCGACCTTGCGCGGACAAGTTGGCAAAGCGCCATTGCAGCCTGGGAAAATCGCCGCGATTGGTTTCTGTTTTGGTGGCACAACCGTTCTTGAACTGGCGCGTAGTGGATCGGATATTGCTGGCGTGGTCAGCTTCCATGGTGGCCTTTCGACTTCGAAGCCGGCAGCGGCGGGTTCGGTGAAGGCGCCGATCCTGGTCCTCAATGGAGCTGATGATCGTGGCACGTCGCTCGAAGACATCGGCAAGTTCGAGGAGGAAATGAATGCGGCCGGGGCAGATTGGCAGTTTGTCAATTTCAGCGGCGCGGTGCATTGCTTCGCCGAGCCGGATGCAAACAGTCCGCCGGGTTGCCTCTACAACGAGCGTGCGGCGAAGCGCGCCTTCCGCATGATGGACAATTTCCTTGCCGAGGTCTTTGCCGCCCACTGACCTGGCGACGCCGCGGATCAAACATCCCGTTTGATCCGTCAAGCCTTTGAAATCAGTGATTTGCGTGTGAAATTGGCGTGGCGCGAGCGAGATCAGGCGCGGCCCACTACACTATGCGGCCCGAATTCAGCGATCGAGGTTCTCTGGTGACATCACGACGCGGCATCATTCTCGCCGGCGGCTCAGGCACGCGGCTGTATCCGCTGACCCAGTCAGTCAGCAAACAGCTGTTGCCGGTCTATGACAAACCGATGATCTACTACCCGCTCAGCACCTTGATGCTGGCCGGTATCCGCGATGTGCTGATCATCAATACGCCGCATGAGCAGGCCTTGTTCCAGCGCTTGCTCGGTGATGGTTCGCAGTGGGGCCTGTCGATTCGCTATGCGGTGCAGGAGTCGCCGGATGGATTGGCCCAGGCCTATCTGATCGGCCGCGATTTTGTTGGCAATGATCCGAGTTGCCTGATCCTTGGTGACAACATCTTTTACGGCGATGGCCTGACCCGCTTGCTGCATGCCGCGGACGCACGCGCACAAGGTGCGACGGTGTTCGGTTACTGGGTGCGCGATCCGCATCGCTACGGCGTTGCCGAATTCGATGCCGATAGCCGTGTTGTCGGACTTGAGGAAAAGCCTTCCGAGCCGAAATCCAACTGGGCGGTGACCGGGCTGTATTTCTACGATGGGCGCGCCGCCGATTTCGCTCGTGACCTGAAACCCTCGCCGCGTGGTGAACTCGAAATCACCGACCTCAATCGCTGCTATCTCGACGACGATTCGCTGATGCTCGAACGCATGGGCCGCGGCTTTGCCTGGCTCGATACCGGCACGCATGAATCCCTGGTCGAAGCATCGAGCTACGTGCAAACCATCGAGAACCGCCAGGGCCTGAAGATCTGCTGTCCCGAAGAGATCGCATTCGTCAATGGCTGGATCAATGCCGAACAGGTGTTGAAACTGGCGGCTCCGCTGGCCAAGAACGCCTATGGCCAGTATCTGCAGGAACTCGTTCGCGAAGGCCGTCCGGCATGAAATTGATCAAGACTGCGCTCGAAGGTTGCATTGTCATCGAGCCGAAGGTGCATGGCGATGCCCGCGGCTTTTTCTATGAGAGCTTCAACGCCAACCGCTTTGCCGAGGCCGGGCTGGATCTGAAATTCGTGCAGACCAATGTGTCGCGCTCGGAACAGGGCGTGTTGCGCGGCTTGCATTACCAATGGCCGAATCCGCAAGGCAAGCTGGTCAGCGTGCTCGAAGGCGAGGTCTATGATGTCGCTGTCGATATCCGCACCGGTTCGCCGACCTTCGGCCAGTGGGCGGCGGCGATCCTGAGTGCGGAAAACAAGCGTCATTTCTGGGTGCCCGAGGGCTTTGCCCACGGCTTCGCGGTATTGAGCGGGCCGGCTACTTTTGTCTACCAATGCACCGCGGTGTACGACGCTGCAAGTGACGCCAGCATCCGCTGGAACGATGCGGCACTGGCCATCGACTGGCCGCTGGCCAAGCCTTCCTTGTCCGACAAGGATGAAAAGGCACAGTTTCTTGCTGATGTGGCAGCGGAGAAGCTGCCGGTCTACGCGTGAACATTCTTCTGTTCGGAGCGAATGGCCAGGTCGGTTTCGCCCTGCGTGAACCGCTGGCTGAGCTGGGTCGGCTGATCTGTGCAACCCGATCGGGTGCGCTGGATGATGACGGGCCATGTGTCAGTGTCGATCTTGCCGATTCCCGATCGCTGGCAAATGCGCTCGATGCCAGTGGCGCGAAGATCATCGTCAACGCGGCAGCCTACACCGCGGTCGACCGTGCGGAAGATGAGACCGATCTGGCTGATCGAGTCAATCATCGCGCTGTCGCCGAAATGGGTGAATGGGCGGCGCGCAACGAGGCACTCGTCATCCACTATTCAACCGATTATGTATTTGATGGAAACAGCGAGCGGCCGTGGCACGAAAACGATGCAACGGCACCGCTTGGCGTCTACGGTCGCAGCAAACTCGCGGGTGAGCAGGCCTTGCGCGACAGTGGCGCACAGCATCTGATCCTGCGCACTGCCTGGGTGTATGCCGCTCGCGGGCAGAATTTCCTGCGCACCATGCTGCGTGTCGCCGCCGAGCGCGAGGAACTGCGTGTGGTCGATGACCAGGTCGGCGCGCCGACGTCGGCGGGATGGATTGCGCGGACGACGGCGAATGTCTTGCGGCGTTGGCTGGCAATGGGCGTGCAAGAACGCGAAATGGCGCTTGGCACTTATCACCTGACCGCGTCTCTGCGTTGTAGTTGGTTCGGATTCGCCGATCAAATCATGCGCGAAGCACATGATGCCGGTTTGCATGAAAAAATCCCTCGAATGATTCCAATCACCAGCGCCGACTACCCGACACGCGCAACGCGGCCAGCGTTTTCAGTGCTCGACAACGCCAAGCTCACCCTTGTATTTGGACAACAACAGCAGCCCTGGCAAGAAGGGCTGCACGAGGTGATCGGCGAACTCGCCGCCACCCGATCCCATGGAGACGTTTCATGATTGTTCCGGTAATCCTTTCCGGCGGTGCCGGCACACGGCTGTGGCCGGTATCGCGCAGCGCCTATCCCAAGCCGTTCATGCGCATGGGCGATGGCAAGTCGTTGCTGTACAAGACTCTCGATCGCGCACTCAGGCTCGCTGATGGCGGCACTGTGCTGACCGTGACCGGGCGCGACTATTACTTTCTGACCCGTGACGAGTACGCCAGCCATCCCGCTGCCGATCTTGACCGGCTGCCATTCCTGCTCGAGCCGGCAGGGCGCAATACCGCACCAGCGGTCGTGCTTGCGGCGCTCTACGCGCTCGATCAATGTGGTGCGGATGCGACCTTGCTGATCCTGCCGTCGGATCATCTGATTCGTGATCTTGATGCCTTCGCCGCCGACGTGCGTCGAGCCGAAAAGCTGGCTGCCGATGGCTGGCTGGTCACCTTCGGCATCCAGCCGAGTGCGCCGGAAACCGGCTTCGGCTACATCCGCATGGGTGACCAGGTCGCCGGCTGCGAGGGGCGTAAAGTTGCCGCCTTTGTCGAAAAGCCCGATCAGGCCACGGCGGAAGGCTATCTGTTCGCTGGCGATTATGTCTGGAACTCGGGCATGTTCTGTTTCCGTGCGGATGCGTTGATCGCCGCAGCGGAAACGACGTGTCCCGACGTGCTTGCTTCGGCGCGTGCCTGTCATGCCAGCGAGAGCGGTGAGGCCAGTCCGGTCGAATTTGCCCGCGAGCTGTTCATGGCCCAGCCGGACATTTCGATCGACTACGCGATCATGGAGCGTGCCGCACGCGTCGCCGTGGTCCCGGCGAAATTTGACTGGAGCGACATCGGCTCGTGGAAGGCGATCAGCGAAATGGAAGCTGATACCGACGCTGCCGGCAATCGCGTGCAGGGCGATGCGATCGTCGTTGAAAGCAGCAATTGCTACATCCAGTCGGATGCGCGCATGGTCGCTGCCGTCGGTGTCAACAATCTGATCATCATTGATACCGGCGATGCCGTGCTGGTCGCCGATCGCGACCGTGCGCAGCAGGTCAAGGCCGTGGTCGAGCGCCTGCGCGAGAGCAATCATCCCGCGGCGTCGCTGCACAGCACCGTACATCGACCCTGGGGCAGTTACACGATTCTTGAGGATCGCGACGACTGCAAGGTCAAGCGTCTGACCGTGAAACCCGGCCATGTGCTATCCCTGCAACTACACCACCGGCGCAGCGAACACTGGACCGTTGTCGACGGCACCGCCAAGGTGCGCATCGGCGAGCGCGAGTTCCTGCTCAATGCCAACGAGTCGGCGTATATCCCGATGCAGACGGTGCATCGTCTTGAGAATCCGACCGATCAGGATATCCATTTGATCGAGGTGCAGTGCGGCGACTATTTCGGTGAGGACGACATTGTGCGACTGGAAGATCGTTACGGAAGGGTTCCAAAAGCCTGATTTTGCAAGCATTGATCAATAGTGTAAATTCACGGGTTTCAATCACGAAGGGAATCACAATGCGTATACGAGGCATGTTTTTGCTGATCGCGCTGTTGCTGGGTTTTTCGGTCCACGCGACCGAGCCTGTACCACTGGCCGATTTTGCAAAACATATGCAGTTCAAGGAGGTCAAGATATCGCCGGATGGCGAACATCTGGCGGCCACCTCGATCATCGACGGCAAAGTCGTGTTGTCGATTATCGATCTCGGGAAAAATACCGGGCTGACCCTGCGCCCGCGCGACGAAGATGAAGTATTCGCGTTCTGGTGGGTCTCCAGCGAGCGTATCGTCTATTCGGTTGCCGAACATGTTGGCAATCTGGAAATGCCGGTGAGCAGAGGTGAGTTGTTTGCCGTCAACGTCGATGGCAAACGCAAGGAGGTGCTGTTCGGCTATCGCGCCAGCGATTCCGGGCAGGGATCGACCGGCAGTCGTATCCAGAAAAAGCAGAGCGAATACGCCAGCGCCTGGATGCTCGATGATCTGCGCGATGACGATGACAACGCATTGATTACCGTGCAACGCTGGAACTGGAGTCATGTCGCGAGTGCCGGTGGTGAAAGCCTGCATGCCGAGGTCCGGCGTATTGACGTTCGTACCGGGAAAAACCGGACGATTGCAACAGCTCCGCTGGCCAACGTCCGATTCCTCGTCGACCACAACGGTGAAGTCCGATTTGCAACTGGCCGCGACAACCAGCAGAAGCAGAAAGTCTATTACCGCAAAGGTGATGGCAAGGATTGGGAGCTCGTTTTCGACGAGGCCGTCACCGGCAATGATGTCTGGCCGGTCATGTTCAACCGCTCTGGCAAAGCCGTGTATTTCGACTGTGGTGGTGTCTGCCTCTGGGATGTCGACAAGCGCACGTTCAAGACCTTGTGGCGTGGCGACGATTCAGCCGTCGATGGATTTGGGGAAACTTTCGATGGCCAGGATCTGTTCGCGATCCGCTCGATGCCGGGGCGTACCGCAGTGACCCTGCTCGACAAGCATGCCGAAGAAGCCAAGGTGCTCGTCGATTTGATGCAGCAGTTTCCAGGCGAAGATGTCCAATTCGGCAACTCCACCAAGGACGGCAGCAAAACCATCGTCATTGTCGAAGGTGATCGCGATCCGGGATCGTTCTATCTTTACGATGCCAAGACGAAGAAGCTCAGGTTCTTGCTCGCCCGCGCACCGTGGATCAAGCCCCAGACGATGGCGATCATGGAGCCATTCTCGATCAAGGCGCGTGATGGCCTGTCCTTGCATGGCTACCTGACCCGACCACCCGGTGAGGAAGAGACGAAAAGCCTGCCGATGGTGGTTTTCGTCCATGGTGGTCCGCATGGCATCTACGATACATGGGGATATAACCCGATCGTGCAGATGCTGGCCAGCCGCGGCTATGCCGTCCTCCAGGTCAACTATCGCGGCTCCGGTGGCTATGGCTTGAATTTCCAGCAAGCCGGCTATCGGGAGTGGGGCGGCAAGATGCAGGATGACATCACCGATGCAACCCAATGGGCGATCAAGCAGGGTGCGGCCGACCCAAAACGCATTTGCATCTTCGGCGGCAGCTTTGGTGGCTACGCTGCGTTGCAGGGGGCGGTGCGTGAGCCCGATCTCTATCAATGCACGATCGGCTATGTCGGCGTTTATGATTTGCGCCTGATGAAATCACGCGGCGATATCCCGCAATCATTCAGCGGTGAAGGCTATCTCGACATGGCACTGGGCACCGATGAATCACTGATTGCGCAACGTTCTCCGATCAACCAGATCGACCGCATCAAGGCCGACGTCATGCTGATTGTTGGCGGCGAGGACAAGCGCGTTCCGCCCGTGCAGGGTGAAAGCATGCGCAACGCCATGCTCAAGCGCGGCAAAAAGGTCGAGTGGCTGTACCAGGCCAATGAAGGGCATGGCTTCTACGATGAAGCCAATGTTGAGGACCTGTACCAGCGGATTCTCGCCTTCCTCGATCGCAATATCGGTAGTCGGGGCAAGGTCGATGTCGGTGTCGTCGAAACATCGAAAGAACCTGCCGGGAATTGACCTCGGAAGGCCGGCGGTGTGTTCAAGCGCATCCGCCGGCCGATGCCACTGCGCGGCTGCTCAGCCGCGCAGACGCGCGAGCAAGCCTGCCGTCGATCCATCAAGCCCGCTGGAATCGCCCGACTCGAATCTCGGCAGCAGTTCGGTGCACAGCGTCTTGCCGAGCTCGACACCCCACTGATCGAAGGAATTGATGTTCCACAGCGCACCGCTGACGAAGACGCGGTGCTCGTACATGCCGATCAATGATCCGAGCGCGCGGGGTGTCAGACGGTCGATGACGAAGGTCGTGCTCGGCCGGTTGCCGGGGAAGGTGCGATGACACGCCAGAACCTCCGGCGAGATTGCATCCGACGCTGTTGAAACTTTTTCCATGATCGCGTCCCCGGCACTTTTTCCAAGCATCAGTGCCTGCGCCTGGGCGAGACCATTGGCCAGCAGCTTGCGATGTGAGTCGGCGTGCACATGATCAGGCTCACGAATGAGAATGAATTCGACCGGAATCACATCGGTGCCCTGGTGCAGCATCTGGAAGTAGGCGTGCTGACCATTGCTGCCCGGCTCGCCCCAGATTACGGGGCTGGTCGAATACGGCAATGCCTCACCATCGAGGTCGACGCGCTTGCCATTGCTCTCCATCTCCAGTTGTTGAAGATAGGCTGGCAAACGCTGCAAGCCCTGATGATAGGGCGCAACGTTGCGACTGCCGAAACCATGGAAGTTGCGATACCAGACATCGAGCAGACCAAGCAGGATCGGCAGATTGCGTTCGATTGGCGTGTCCCTGAAATGGACGTCCATCGCATGCGCACCATCGAGCAGGGCACGGTAGTTGTTCTCGCCAATTGCCAGCGCGATCGGCAGGCCGATTGCCGACCACAACGAACAGCGGCCGCCGACCCAGTCCCAGAATCCGAAGGTGGTATCGATGCCGAACTCGGCGGCCGCTTCGACGTTGGTCGTGGTCGCAACGAAATGTTTTTGTATATTGACGCCGCCCCGGGCCAGAAACCATTCGCGCGCGATGCGCGCATTGGTCATCGTCTCCTGGGTCGTGAATGTCTTCGAGGCAATTACAAACAGGGTTTCCGACGCCTTCAGGCCGCGCAATGCGGCATCGATATTGTGACCATCGACATTCGAGACAAAATGCAGGGTCAGATCGCGTTGGCAATAGGCATCGAGTGCGGGGACGACCATCTGCGGCCCGAGATCGGAGCCACCTATGCCGATATTGACGATATGCCGAATACCGCTGCTGGCGGTATCGCGCACGCTTTCGGCGTAGGCCAGCATGCGCTCGAGCACGGCGTGAACTTCATTGCTGTGCGGCCCAGCTCCGCGTGGCGCACGTAGCGCCGTATGCAAAACGGCCCGGCCTTCGGTGCTGTTGATCGGTTTTCCCGCGAACATCGCATCGCGGCGTTGTTCGATTCCACA
>NZ_DASSYD010000156.1:0-18301 GCF_035703485.1 Dokdonella sp.
CGAAGATCAAGGGCACCCATCAGGCCATGCGCTCGGGCATGCTCGCCGCCGAACACATTGCCGAATCCGGCAAGGCCGAAGGCTGGGATGCGAAACTGCGCGGATCCGTGGTCATGAAGGAGTTGCGCAAGGTGCGCAATATCCGCCCGGGCTTCAACAAGGGCATGTGGTTCGGCCTGGCCAATGCGGGCTGGGAAACGGCCACCGCCGGACTGTCTCCGTGGACGCTGAAAAATCACGCCGATCATTCGGCGCTGAAGAAGATCAGCGAATACGAATCACCGGACCGCGACTGGACTGCACGTACCTTGCCGCCGCGCGATCGTCTGGCCAGCGTCTATTTCGCCGCGACTGAACATGACGAGGACCAACCCATCCATCTGCATGTCGCCGACCCCGATATCTGCGTGACCCGCTGCACTGTTGAATACAACAACCCGTGCACGCGCTTTTGCCCGGCCAATGTCTACGAAATGGTCGACGATGCCGCCGGCAAGCGTCTGCAGATCAATGCCGCCAACTGCGTCCACTGCAAAACCTGCGACATCAAGGATCCCTACCAGATCATCAACTGGGTCACCCCGGAAGGCGGCAGCGGACCGAATTACCAGAATCTCTGAAAGATCCCACCCATCCACAATCAATGCAATCGCACGACACTCAAATGATTGAAGACGTGATCGTAGTAGTGACTGAGCAAGGTCTGATCGGGACAGTCGGTGAATAGACCATTGCAGGATTTTCGCAACGCGATTTGGGCATCGAAGTAAGAGCCGGGCGGCAGACCCGAGGCTTGCAGCAGCAGCCCCGGGAGATAGGCGATATCGAGCACCGGAACATCGACAATCGGTGTCGCCATTGAGTCTTCATTTCCGAGGTTCGATTTGAGCATGTAATAGGTGCGCGACCATTGCGGCGGCCCGTTGTCGACATGGGTGCGCGGCAGAGGCATCAGCAAGCCATCAAACGACGGCTGATGATCGCCGAAATGGAGCAGCACAGTGGGCTCGGGGCGATCCAGCAATTGCTTTTCGAGCGTGCGCATGGCGGTCGCACTGTCGTGCAGACGATACAAGTAATTCGTCATCGCCGTATTCAATCCGGCCGGCTGTTGCGGAAACAAACCCGTACTCCATGGCGCCGGCAAGTTCGACAATGGCTGGCCATGCGGACCATGCTGGTAGAGCGTCAGCACCGAAACCAGCAAGGGTTTGCCGTACTTGCGTTCCTGCTCCAGGACCCGATGCATCGCCGCGAATACATCCGAATCGTGACTGCTCCAATCCAGACCGAGTTCGATGGCATCGTGAAAGGCATCGAATCCATAACTGGTGTAGGCATTGCGCGCATTCAGGAAGTCGCCGTAGATCGGATAGATCGCAACGGTTCGATAGCCCAGTTCGCGCAGACGATCAGGCAAGGTGTGCTGCATCAGTGGAGCCAGCTTGTAGGGCGCATACCGTCCTGCCGCTCCAAACAACGTGTGCGGCAAACCGGTCAGCGAGGCGAACTCGCTGGTGTAGGTGGCTCCGCCAAAGGTATGCACGAGCAGCGGGCCCGAGGCGACCGTACGTGAGTCAGCATCAAAAAAAACCCGGTAGCCTGCACTCGTCGATGGCGCACATGGTCAACGTTCGTGGATCGAACGTGCTTTCCTCAAGCACCATGAAGATATCGGGTTTACGTTCCGGCATCCTTGAATCGGCGGCTGCCATCGGCCAGGAATCGGCGGCACCAGGCGCACCCGGAAACGTCGGCAGCTCAATTCCGGAGTTCGGTATCGAAACAAAGAAATTGGCCAGATGGCTGGCGTCGCTGAGCGAACTCCAGAGACTCTTGTCGACCACACTCGCAAACGGGCCGCGGGCCGAGTCAATGGTGACGACAAGAATCGAAGCGAGGACAAACCCGGACAATTGCAAAACCCGGCGAACCGGCTTGCGGCGACTTTTCCAAAGTCGAATATCGGCGTACAGCAGCAGCCCGAAGACAACCAACAAGGCGGGTACCACGTACTTCACAATCAGGACGATATCGGGGTAATGGCTCAAGGTATCGAAGATTCCGAAGCTTGAGAAATAAAGCAGATCGGTAATCAGCAAGGGATCGTGAAGTTGCTCGAACTTGGCCACCGCCGCGTATTGCAAGGCCATGACCAGCGCGGAGACGAGCGCGATCGAAGTTGCCGGCCTGAGTGTGAGCAGACTCAAGGCCAGCGCACTCGAGGCCATCAAGCTGAATACGAACCAGCATTCCATGCTGCTCTCTTGCAATGCCGCTGCATTGATCGAGGCATAAACAAACATCAACAAGGCAAGCACAAGCGCCAATCCATTGCGCATCGACATGTCGAGCCACCACGGCAATCAAACGGCTATTCTATTCGAATGCACAATACAAGTCATGTATTCCGCCGCCTGTCGACAGCGTCGAAGTGGCCCGGGACGGCGTCGAAATGCGCTCTGCTTCGCATCCATCCAGGGAGTGAAGGGATGCGCCGGGTGATCGATCCCGAATGCTTGGCCGGGGCGCCACAGACGCTGTTGATCGCCGTGCCGGGTCTGCTCAAGGTCGTTGACGATGTGGACGACGATACCGCGATGACATGGATTGGCGCGCCCGCTTGGCGCGCCCGCTGCGATTTACCCAAGGCGCCGAAGCTGAAAGACCGAGGTATGCAACGCGGTCAGGCCGCGCTCAATGAATCGGGGCTCGTCGGAAAGAATATCGCGCCGCTCGAGCATCGAGATCTGCCAGTGATTGGCGTACAAGGCCTGCACTTCTTCCGCGGACACCGAGAACGGCGGGCCGTCCATCTGGCTTTGCGCATAATCGAGGGCGATCAGCAGCATCCGGCAGTGCGCTGGCAACGTGCGTGAGAGATGGCTTGCATAGCGTTTGCGCAGATCGAGCGGAAGTGCGATCAGCGCGGCACGGTCATAGATCGCGACGCAATCGGACAGATCCTTCACTCCGAGATCAAACATGTCACCGCAGATCAGCTCAATATCACCGGCGATGAAATGTTTACCCTGAGCCGAATCGTGGATCGCGGGCTCAAGCTTGTTCTCATCGAAGAACTGCTCGACGGCGAGAGGCGACAATTCAACGCCCAATACGCGATATCCCTGACTGACCAGCCAGAGCATGTCCTTCGACTTGCCGGCCAGCGGCACAAACACGCGACTCCCGGCTGGCACCGACAATGCCGGCCAGTGCTTTTCCAGCAAGGGCATGACCTCGTCGCGATGGAATCCGGTCTGGCCTTGCTGCCAGCGCTGCAGCCAGAACTGCGCCTGCATCAGGCTTGCCCTTCCGTATCGGCACGCTTCGACTCCGGTATCCACCCGCTCGACGAGGTGCTTGGCGCTGCGACCAGCGGAATGCCGAGTGAGCGCGTTCCCTTCGGCTGCGCAAGCAGTCCCAGACCCAGTTGCAAACCCTGACCAATGCGCCCGGCGTACTCGATCATCACGGCAGCGGCTTCGGCATCCAGCACTTCCCGTGTGGTTTCGTCCCACAGTGCCAGCCAGCGTTCAAAGTGCTCACGCCGAATCGGATGCGGACGGTGCATTGCCATCGGGTTGCCGCGGTAGGTGCCCGCGCGTAATGCCACCGAACACCAGAATGTGGTCAGCAAGCGCTTGTGCTCATCCCAATCCTCGACAACCGGATTGAAAACCGCACCGAGCAGCGGGTCGGCGCTGACCTTGTCGTAAAAGCAATCAACCAGATGCGCGATCCGGGTTTCGTCGAGCTGGGAGGACTGGATCATGGGAATTTCAGGACTGAAAAGGCGTGACTCACCTTGTCGAGTATGCCGCAAGCATTCTTTTCCCGCCTTGATCCAGGTCAGTTTTCCGAAAAAGAGCTCACGACGCTGGCTCAATACCTTTCCACCGCAACGACGCACAAAGTAGCGAGCAGTTTCCATGGATCACCCTCATGCACAGGCATGACTTTTTCACAGAGCTTCCGCGTACTGAAATCCTGGTGAGCCCTCACCTTGAAAGCCTCTGAACAAGTGGCGCGGCAAACACTACGGCTGCGAAGATGGCATAGTTCCCGTGTACGTAAACTGCCTGAACGCTCACAGCACGGACGCCAGTCAGAAGAGACCGTGAATTTCCTGAATCTGTCACTCGATATCCCGACCATCACGATCAGCCGCGCGCTGATCCAGGCCATGCTGGCCGGGTTGCTGATCCATGTTGGAAGCCAGCAGGAACGTGGTGATGCCCCTCGATTCTGGGCTCTCGGGCTTCTCCTCAACGGCGTCGCACTTTTTCTTTTCGTTGTTGATGTTCCAGCCGACTGGGAGCGTGTGGTCACCACGGGCAACCATCTGGCCATGGGTGCCTCCAGCGCGTGTTTTCTGCTCGGCTTCTGGCGGTTTGCAGGACAACCGGCAAACCCTGCGCTGGTGACATTGATGATCGTTATCCCGCTGATCGCCCTGCTGGCGTGGGAACTGCTTTGGCCGAACGCGCGGCTGCGCATTCTCTTCACCGCATTTGGTCAAGCTCTGTTCCTGCTTGCTCTGCAGCACATCCTGACGCGGCCTCCGCGCAGCGAAGTGGCAATGATATGCCGACGGCTGCGAGTCATCGTCATTGTTTATCTGCTCATTTTCGTCTGGTCTTACGCTAGCATCGCCGGGATTCTGCCGACATCGGCCCGCCTCGAAGCGACCTACCACCGCGCACTTTTCAGCATGGCCTCGCTGCTGTTCATGCTGTCGCTGGCGGTTGCATGTCTCGCATTGCAATTTGCTCTGCTCGCGGCTCGGGCGTCGGATCTGGCGATGATTGACTGGCACACCGGCCTGCTCAATCGACGCGGTTTCTTTCGCGCAATCGGAAATTCGGAACAGCAGCGAAGCGAATCCGGAGGCACGTCCAGCATTATTCTCATCGACATCGACCAGTTCAAGAGCATCAATGATCGTTTCGGCCATGCCAGTGGCGACAGTGTGCTGAAAGTATTGGCCGACCTGCTGCTCGAGCAATCCGACGACAAGCATCTCGTGGCCCGTACCGGCGGCGAAGAGTTCTGCATCGTGCTTCCCGAGGGTGATCAGCAGGACGCTTTGGCACTGGCAGAAACGATCCGCGAGAGCAGCTCGCGTGCAAACATCGCAGCGGTGGATGGTCGACGAATTCGCTTCACGATCAGCGCCGGAACCTGTGAGATATTGCCCGGGCAATCGTTTGACGAGGCCTTGATCCGCGCTGACAACGCACTTTATGTGGCCAAGCGCGAGGGCCGAAATCGAGTCCGGCAATGCGCGGAAGCCGCATAGCCGGCATGCCGTGAAACAGCAAATCAGCTTGCACTGAACGATCCAGCATCGCGATCGGAGCTACGTGGAGCATCTGCAACTGCCGTTGTCGCTTTGATGCCCGCTTCACCGCGTCATTCCGAGGATTCAAATTCTTGCGAGTGCTCAATTGAACAGCGTGCATGACTTCGTTCGGTCTGATTTCGCCTTTGCACTCGCATGTCGGCAGTACTTCGGATCAAACCTGCAGTCGATGCCGGTAGAGCTTTTCGTAAAGCGGCCGACACTCTTCCGCCACGCGTGCGCCTTCACCATTGAGCTTGATATCACGAGGACGCGGCGACTCGAAGCCGGTTGAGTTCCAGACCGCGGCATACCAGTGCGGAGCCCAGATACCGTCGCTGTCGCGCGGACCGGCCGGCCAATGCAGCATGCTTTCGCGAAATGGAATGTCGAAATGCGCACACAGCGCTCGAAGATGAGCCTCAGGGTCGACCAGGAAATCATCGGCGTCGATCACCGGTGGCACCGAGCCCAGGCGATCGCAGACCTCGTCGAACAATCGCACTTCCTGCGGCAGGCCGATTTCCTCGGCACTGACGGTATCGCGCGAACGCAGGTAGGAGGCGACTACCTGGGCCGGATCACGGATCAGAAAGGCATGCGCAAGTCCGCTCATCCAGTCGTGGTCGATATGCGCCAGCATGTGCTGGCACATGTGCTTCTGGTACCAGATCGGCTGACCATCGGGAATCTCGCCGACCATCGTCGCCGCGACGTTTTTCCAATCAGTCTCGCCATCGGCGATCACTTCATCACGGACTGGATGCACGAATCCGGTTTCAGCGAGGTAGTGCGCATAGAAAGGCTCGTCGCTGACGAAACAGTCGCCGCGGTTTTCCCACGAACGCATCATTGCCGTGGAGAGATTGCGCGGCCCCGACCACATGGCGATACGCAGCGGTCCGTACTCCCCACTCATGCCGACAGCGTCCGCGTCTTGCGTGCGGCGACATCGCGAGCGACGTGCTCCTTGTACAGCGACTGGATGCGCTCAACCATTGGCCCACGCTTGCCATCACCAATAACGCGACCGTCGATTTCGCGCACCGGCACGACGCCGGCAAAGGTGCCGGTGACGAAGGCTTCGTCAGCGCCATAGACATCGGTCAGGCTGAAGGATTTCTCGATCGCCGCAATGCCGGCATCGCGGCACACAGCCAACACGTTCGAGCGGGTGATGCCGCCGAGGCAATATTGTCCGGTCGAAGTCCACACTTCACCCTTGCGCGCGATGAAGAAGTGGGTCGAATTGCAGGTCGCGACAAAACCATGCGGATCAAGCATGAGGCCTTCGTCTGCACCGGCCGTGTAGGCCTGGATACAGGCGGTCACGCAATTGAGCTTGCTGTGGCTGTTGAGTTTCTGATCCTGCACATCGGGGTAGCCACGGCGCACATGCACGGTGAACAACTTGAGGCCGTGCGACAGGGTTTCCGGCAGCGGATTCTTGTATTCGGGAATAATCACGATGGTCGCCGGGCCAATGACCACGCGCGGATCCTGATATGGCGTGCGTTTGAGTCCGCGCGTGACCATCAGGCGCACATGCACGCCGTGGTGCATGTCGTTGGCGTGAAGCGTGGCGTAGATCGCGGCGGTCAGCGCCTCGCGATCGAGACCGATATCCATGGCAATTGCCTTGGCCCCCTCATAGAGCCGATCCAGATGCGCATCGAGAAAAGCCGGCTGACCGTCGACGATGCGCAAGCCCTCCCAGACGCCATCACCGAGGATGAACCCCGAGTCGAATACGGATACGGTTGCCTCCTCGCGCCGCTTCATCGCACCGTTGACGTAGATCAGGATGTCCTGATTGCGTGGATCGTCAACGTAGTCATGGCTACCGTGGGTCATGTCGGATTACCTCTGCGAAGTCTGCTGAAGAGCATACGCAAGAATCGACACTCGGCGCACACCCGGCCGGGGATTCCATGACTTGAGCAACGCCGGCGGCACGGGCACGATGGTGAACCGTTTCCGGAGCCATCACCATGCCCCATGTTGCCCTCGTCACCGCTCAGGCCGCACGTGCAACCGATGAGGACCTCGCCCCGCTCGAATCCGCATTGCGCGATAGCGGCGCGCAGGTTTCGATCGTCGATTGGGACGATGCGAAAATCGACTGGTCGCAATTCGATCTGACCGTGTTGCGCTCGTGCTGGGACTACACCGCGCGCTACGTCGAATTTCTCATCTGGGCCGAGCGCATCAGCCAGCAGACCCGGCTCGTGAATCGCTTCGAGATCGTGCGCTGGAATACCGACAAGCATTACCTGGCCGAACTTCAGCGTGCCGGTATCGCCATCGTGCCGAGTCAGTTCGTCGAACCGGGATCGGATGTTCCCGCCGAGTTGCGGTTGTTTCTGGACAAGCATGGCGACTGTGCCGAGCTGGTCGTCAAGCCGGTCATCGGCGCGGGTTCAATGGATACGCAGCGCTACACGCGCGAGGACTCTGATTCAGCCATTGCGCACATCGAGCGCCTGCTCAAGGCCGGTCGCAGCGTTTTGCTGCAGCCGTATCTGGATCGCGTTGACGAAGCCGGCGAGACTGCCTTGATCCATTTCGATGGCGAATACAGCCACTCGATCCGCAAAGGACCCATGTTGCGGCACCGCGAAGACGCAACCAACGGCCTCTACCACGCCGAACAGATCGACCCCCGTGAAGCCGATGTCAGCGAGCGCGCATTGGCTATAAGAGTGCTTGCCGCACTGCCGTTTGATGACGCACTCGCCTACGCCCGTGTCGATCTGATCCGCGCCACCGATGGCACTCCGGCCCTGCTCGAACTCGAGCTGGCCGAACCTTCGCTGTTCTTCCGCCATGCACCGGGCTCGGCCAAGCGCTTCGCCGCTACCCTGCTCAAACGTATTGACAAGGATGCGCTCATCTGAGTTTGGCGCGCGCCGCCCTGGCTTGAGCAGGAAGTGATCAATCCGACGTTTGCGCCTGCAACCATGCGGGCCAGCGAAGCTTCATACATATCTTGTCCACAGGCCTGTCCACGCCCGCTGTGGATAAGCTATCTACGCGTAGCCGTTTCGCTTCGATACTTTCCGTTGAAACCAGCAGCGGGGGCGTTATGCCGCACCGTTTGATTGGAAATCGGCGCCCTACGTTACAATGCGGAAGTTCTGTTTCCCTGTTCAGGAATTTGGCAACGATGAAAATCCTCGTCGGTTACAAGCGTGTCGTCGACTACAACGTGCGCATCCAGGTCAAGCCGGATGGCACCGGTGTGGTCACTGATGGCGTCAAGCTGTCCGCCAACCCGTTTGATGACATCGCCCTCGAAGAAGCCTTGCGCCTGCGCGAGAAGGGCGTCGCCAGCGAAGTCGTGGTGGTCACGATTGGCCCGGCCAATGCCCAGCCGCATATTCGCAATGGTCTGGCCATGGGCGCGAACCGCGCCATCCACGTCGTCACCGACGAGGCGATCCAGCCGCTGACCGCTGCACGCGCGATGCTCAAGCTGATCGAGAAGGAAGATCCCGGCATGGTCATCCTCGGCAAGCAAGCCATCGATGACGACTGCAATCAGACCGGACAGATGCTGGCCGCGCTGTGGGATCGTCCACAGGCGACCTTCGCCTCGAAAATCGAGATCAATGACAAGGTGGCCAAGGTCACCCGCGAAGTCGATGCCGGTCTTGAAACGATCGAAGTCGATCTGCCGGCCGTGCTGACCACCGACCTGCGCCTCAACGAGCCGCGCTTCATCAAGCTGCCCGACATCATGAAGGCCAAGTCCAAGCCACTGGAGACGATGGCATTCGCCGATCTCGGCGTCGATTCGGGCGACCATTTGAAAACCACGAAGTACGAACCGCCGGCCAAGCGCAGCAAGGGCGTCATGGTCAAGGATGTCGCCGAACTCGTTGCGGCCCTCAAGAGCAAGGGACTCGTATGAATTTGCGTCCGCTATTCCATGCGGGTCTGATCATCGTTTTGCTAACCTGCGCGGCCTGCGAAAGCGCACTCGACAAGCAACAACGCAAGGAAGAGGCGATCAATCGCGGCGAAGTGCCCGCCGCCGAGGCAAACGCCGACGCGACGCGCGCCTTCAAGTCCGGTTGCGAACGTGCCGGTGGTGATTGGCTGGCATTGTCGTCGGAGTGTGCGATGACCCCCGCCATGTGTCCCTCGCCAGGCGAGTGGAAAGACGAGATCGGCTGCGTGTTCGATTCGATCCCGGCGGACGAATGCGAAAGCATGGGGTCGCAAGGCATGCGCTGGGTCAGCGACGTCTGCGCGATAACCGATATTTCCAGTGAACAATTTGAACAACTCGGCCTGGGTGGAGAACACTAATGTCCAAGATTCTGATCATCGCCGAACATCTGGACGGCAAACTCAATTCCAGCACCGCGCGTTGCGTCAGTGCAGCCAGCGCGATCAAGCCCGAAGCGATTGATATTCTCGTGCTCGCCGCCGATGCCGCAGGCGTTGCAGCAGAAGCCGCAAAAATCGACGGAGTCAGCAAGGTGCTGACACTGGATCGCGCGGAAAATGCACACGCACTGGCCGCGGTTTTCGCGCCGCAGATTGTCGCCGTCGCCGGCTCTGGTTACAGCCATGTATTTGCACCATCGACCACGTTTGGCAAGGATCTGATGCCGCGCGTCGCCGCCCTGCTTGGCGTCGCCCAGGTATCCGACATCATGACCGTCGAGTCCGCGCACACGTTCCAGCGCCCGATCTATGCCGGCAACGCGATCATCACCGTGGAAGCCCCCGCTGACAGTACCGTCATCGCGACGATTCGCACCGCATCCTGGCCCGCAGCCGCCAATGGTTTGGCAACAGCTCCGATCGAAGCCGCAAGCGCCGATGTCAGCCTGCCCTCGCACACGCGCTTCATCGATCTCGCCCAGGGCAAGAGTGACCGCCCGGACCTGCAAGGAGCCTCCAAGGTCGTCTCTGGCGGCCGCGCACTCGGCTCATCGGAGAACTTCGAGATCATCTACAAACTCGCCGACAAACTCGGTGCGGCTGTTGGTGCATCGCGCGCCGCGGTCGATGCCGGCTATGTGCCCAGCGATCTGCAAGTCGGCCAGACCGGCAAGATCATTTCTCCCGAGTTGTATTTCGCAATCGGCATCTCCGGCGCGATCCAGCACCTGACCGGCATCAAGGACGCCGGCACCATTGTCGCCATCAACAAGGACGCCGAAGCCCCAATCTTCGAAGTCGCCGACTTCGGCCTCGTCGGCGACCTGTTCAAGATCGTCCCGGAGCTTGAAGCGGCACTTTGATTTCGAAACCAGTTTCGCCCGGCCAGCCAGTGGCCGGGCACACCGCAATCGCACCTGGACGAGCCGAAGCCAACATCGGCCCTTAGTCTTCGCGCGTCACCCGCAATACTTCTTCTGTCGTGGTCTGTCCGCTCAGACACTTTTGCCAGCCGTCTTCGAGGATGCTTGGGGCGCGGCTGCGGGCATGGCGTTCGAGTTCGGCTTCGGAGGCGCCTTCGTGTATCAGGCGGCGCATGGCGTCGTCGACCGGGACCAGTTCGTAGACGCCGGTGCGGCCCTTGTAGCCGGCGTGGCGATTGCCGAGTTCGGCACGTGGCCGATACAGGGTAACCACGCTGTCAACGGGCTGGCCGAAGGCGGCGAGTTCGGCGGGGGTGGCCTGATAGCTTTCGCGGGTGGCCGGATCGAGTGCGCGCACGAGGCGCTGGGCGAGTACACCGACCAGGCTCGATGAGAGCAGGAATGGCTCGACACCCATGTCACGCAAGCGCGCGACCGCACCAACGGCGGAGTTGGTGTGCAGGGTCGACAGGACCAGATGGCCGGTCAGCGATGCCTGCACCGCGATTTCGGCGGTATCCAGATCACGAATCTCGCCGACCATGACAACATCGGGATCCTGGCGCAGGATCGCGCGCAAGCCGCGGGCAAAGGTCATGTCGACGCGCGTGTTGACCTGAGTCTGGCCGATGCCGTCGATGTAATACTCGATCGGATCCTCGACGGTCATGATGTTGCGTGAGGAATCGTTGAGCTTGAGCAGCGCACCGTAAAGCGTGGTGGTCTTGCCCGAGCCGGTCGGACCGGTGACCAGCAGGATACCGTGCGGGCGCGAGATCATGGTTTCGAGTCGTGTGCGGGTCGCCGTGTCCATACCAAGCTGGACCAGATCGAGGCGACCGGCCTGCTTGTCGAGCAGACGCAGTACGACGCGCTCACCGTGGCCGGCCGGAATGGTCGACACGCGCACGTCGACCGGACGCCCGGCAATGCGCAATCCGATGCGACCATCCTGGGGCAGACGCTTTTCAGCAATATCAAGCTTGGCCATGACCTTGATGCGGCTGACCACGGCGTTGGCGATGCCTTTCTGTGGCGCCAGCACTTCGCGCAGTACGCCATCGATACGGAAACGCACGACAAGACGACTCTCGAACGGCTCGATATGGATATCCGAAGCGCCTTCCTTGACCGCTTCAGTCAGCAGCGCATTGATCAGGCGGATGATTGGCGCATCGTCCTCGCTTTCGAGCAGATCCTCGGGCTCGGGCAATTCGTCGGCGAGGGTTTTCAGATCGAGACGTTCGTCAAGATCGGAAACCATTGCGCGCGCATCATCACCCTGCTCGTAGAGATCGCGCAGCAGACGTTCAAACGCGGGTGGCTCGTAGGCGGTGAGCTTGAGATCAACGCCGAGATGACGACGCAATTCAGCCAGCACTTCGGGGCGCACGCCGTGGCGACAGGCAATGTCGGCAAAGCCTTCATGCCAGGCGGTCAGGGTCGCACCGTGGCGACGCGCGAATCCGAAACCGGGTCGCGCCGGCCGGCTCTCTGCGCGCGCGGCTTCCGTCATTGCGGGTTCCGGGGCGCCGGTGTCTGCGTGCCGTTCGCATCCATGCCGGGATCGCTCAGGAAATCGCGAACTTCGGGAAGCAGCGGCCGCTCGTTGCGCGGAGTCAGCGGATCGCTGTCGCCACGCATGCGCAACTGCTCGGTGCGCATGTAGTTGTATTTTTCACTCGATACCGCCGCTTCGGTTGCCGCGTCGCGAAGAATTTTCGGGCGCAGGAAGATCATCAGGTCGCGCTTCTCGTTCTTGTTCGAGCGGTAGCGGAACAAATTGCCGATGACTGGAATGCTGCCAAGGCCGGGCACCTTGCTGTTGCTGTCGCTGACGTTGGTATCGATGAGACCGCCGAGCACGAGCAGCGAATTGTCGGCAACGAGCACGCTGGTGGTCAGTTCGCGCTTGTTGGTGACCAGATCAACAGCGCCGGTCACCGGCGGAGCCAGCGACGAGACTTCCTGATGGATCTCCATGCGCACGGCATCGCCTTCGTTGACGTGCGGAGTAACCTTGAGAACCAGACCAACATCCTTGCGCTCGATGGTCTGGAACGGGTTGGTCACCTGGCCGTTCTGACCGCTGCTTGCGGTGTTGGTGTACGAACCGGTCAGGAACGGGACTTCCTGGGCAACCTTGATCTCGGCTTCCTCGTTGTCGAGGGTCAGGATCGATGGTGTCGACAGGATATTGGTCTTGCCGTCGCCACGCATGGCGCGGACGAGAGCGCCGAGGTTGAGAATTGGCGTATCGCTGCCGGGAAGCTTGATCGTGCCATCGATGTAACCGAGCGAGAGGCCGCCGAGCCCGGACAGGCCCAGCGGATTTGTCGCCAGGCCGGTCAGACTGGAGTTGCCGCCTGGGCCCGGAAAATTGGTGCCGCCGATGACCCCCTGGCCCAGCGTGCCGTCACTGCGCTGCGGCGCGGTAAACCATTGCACGCCGATCTCGCTGGCGGTCGAATCGGCGACTTCGGCGATGATCGCCTCGATCAATACCTGGGCGCGACGGACATCAAGCTGACGTACGACGGATGCCAATGAACGGAACACCGCTGGCGGCGCACTGATGATGAGCGAATTGGTCTGCTCATGGGCCTGGATGGTTGCGGTCGATGCTCCGCCCGAACCGCTTGCTTCGCCTGCCGCCACTGCGGTCGGTGGCGCAATGCCGGTCAGGGTTGCGGCGACCCCTTGCAGAATCGGCACCAGATCCTTGGCATTGGCATTGCGCAAGTAGATCACCTGCGTGTCTCCACCATTCTCAAGCGGCGTATCGAGATGCGCGATCAACGCGCGCAACTTCAATCGTGAATTCTTTGCGCCGGCCAACAGGATGGAATTTGTTCGCGTATCGGCGAAAACACGCGGCGAATCCGCACTCACCTGGGTGGCCTTGTCTTCGGCCAACGAGGTCAGCGTGCGCGCCATTTCGGCAGCGTTTGCGTGCGTCAGCGGAATCACTTCAACCTCGGCGTCGGAGACCGTGTCGATACGATGGATGATATTGACCAGGCGCGCGACATTGCCGGCGCGGTCGGAGATCACCAGCGAGTTGGATGGGGCATGCGCAATCAATTGCCCGCCTTGCGGCATCAACGGACGCAGGATCTGGATCAACTCATTCGCCGAGACATGCTTGACCGGCACAATCTGGGTGATCAGTTCATCAGCTGAGTGCACGCGGTCGCCATTCAATGCGGACGAGCCATCTTGCTGGGCCATCGCCTCGGGGACGATCTTGATCATGCTGCCCTGGGCGATCGCCGCGTAGCCGTGAACACGCAGCACCGACAGGAACACATCGTAGATTTCGTCGGGCTTCATCGGCTTGGCCGAAATCACCGTGACCTTGCCTTGCACATTCGGGCCGAGAATGAAGTTCTTGCCCGTGATCTCGGAAACCGTCGCGATCAAGGCCTGGATATCGGCATCCTTGAGATTCAGCGTATGCCGCCCATCGGCGCTGGCTGCGACCGTCGATGGCGGAGTCTGCGCATAGGCGCTGGCCGCAAGCAGGCAAGCCGCCATGAAGAACATTCTAGACAGAAAAGCAGACTTCATCAGATCAGATTCTCACTCAAGGATTGCGGGCGAATGAGAGATCCCCTGTGATCCCATCAACCGCACAACGGCAGAACGTGCAAGCGTAGCAAAGCCCGACGGGCAACGTGAATTTTTCGCAACTCGGCGGGCACATCGGCATTCCGCGTTCTCGAATACCGTTGCATGTTTCAGGATTCCCTCCAGGTTCGTGGCGAACCCTCGTTTCGCTTTGTCCCGCTCACCGCTTTCCGCTAACCGCTCGCCGCTTCACTCCAACTTCACCGTGATATCAGTCGGTACGCCACCCCGATTGACGGTCACGCGAACGCTGCTGGCACTGCCGAGGCTTTCAATGATCTGTTGACCACGCGCTACGGAATCGACCGGCACGCCATTGACCGCCGTAACGATATCGCTAGGCCGCAGCCCGAACTTCGCCATCAAGGCCGAATCTCCATTGGCGGCCGAGACCCGAACGCCGGCAATCTGACCGTTGCTGATGACCGGATCGATGCGCATGTTCCTGGCCAGATCGGCCGAACTGCCGCCGATCTTGTTCATCGTCTTCTGCCAGTCCACTGCGCCATGCGCAATCTGCGGGGGAACAAATACCGGCATCGGACCAGGGCTGGTCGCCGGGCCGGATGAAGTATTGCGGGCTTGTCTGCCGCCGCGCTGGCTGGAGGGAATCGGTGCAACACGTTCGCTTGCCTCATCGCGTGCCAGTGCCAGCACTTCCTCGACACCATCGTGGATCAACACGACGCGATCGGCATGAACCTCATCAAGGGTCACGCCGGGAGCGATCTCCTCACCAACACGCCAGGCACGCTCCAGACCTTGAGCGTCGGCTATCACCGCGAGTCCGCTTTTCGGATCGGCGTCGGCAAGCGTGCCGCGCAAGTTCAGGCTCAGGGTCGTTGCCGGGGCATTGCGCATCCGCGCCGCTTGCTGCGGCGCGTTGCCAAACAAGTGCCACTTGGAAACCGAGACGCCGGGTGTGGCACTAGCCAGGTTCGCGGTTCGCAAAGGCCCTGAATTCAAACCCTCGCTGCCCGGAACCAGCAACCAGAACGTGCGCGCCAGCATCCACAGCAACAGCAGGACGCAAATCGCAAAAGCGAGGATCGCCAAGCGTGCCGACAAGCGATCGCGATCGGCCCCGCTCCATCCGATTTTGCTCAATCGGCTCAACATCGAATCGAACCCGGTTCAGGGAAGCGTGAAGTTTACCCGCCAACGCAGCCTGGCAGGCTGTTGAAATTCGCTCAGGCAAGTGAAAGACAAGGCGAAGCGCGCCGGGATTGTGCAGCTTCCATGCAGCAAATGAGCGCTTTGGGGCACATTTGCCGCCGTATCGTGACGCCTGGCTGGACCTTGAACTACCAATCAGTGGCGCCCGAAGAAGCTCGCGACACGATTGAAGAAACCCTGCTTCTTGTGTGTCGGTGCGGCTGCCGCTGGCTCTGACGCAGGTCCGGTCATTGGCTTTTCGTGACGTGGAGCGCGCTCACGACGAGGCTTGCGTTCACTCCTGCCACCTTCGGTCTGGACGTTTCCGACGCTGGTGTCCGTCGTTGTCGTCTTCTGCTCAACCGCATCACCGCGCTTGCGACCACGCCCGCCACGACGACGGCGTTTCTTGGCGGGATCCGCAGACGTCGTGGACGCTGCGGAATCCGCAGCAGGCACCACATTGGCGACCGTTTCGGCTTGCGCGCGCCTGGGCCCGGGACGGGCACTTGAATTGGCACCGTACTCCTTTCGCGGACCACGGCTTCGTTTGCCATCGCGCGAAGCGGAAGCGCGCTCACCGGAACGACGGGGCTTCTCCTCTTTCGGCGGCGCGCCAGCGGTATTGCGCAAATCGTCGGCCGCGTTCGCTTCCGCATCTTCCTTCGATATTTCACGCTTCGCGCGAACGCGCGGCGGCGGCACCACGAGCAACTCCGGCTCGACGCGTGCGGTCGGAATCTTCTGCTCGATATAGGCCTCGATATCCGGAAGCGCCATCGCGTAGCGATCGCAAGCGAAACTGATCGCGTCACCTTCGGCACCGAGACGCGCGGTGCGGCCAATGCGGTGCACGTAATCTTCTGCATCCTGTGGCAGGTCGAAATTGAACACATGCGACACGGCCGGGATATGCAGGCCGCGTGCGGCCACATCGGTGGCAACGAGCAGTTCGATGTCGCCCTTCTGGAAGCGTGCAAGCAGGCGTTCGCGCTTGGCCTGCGGCACGTCACCCGATAGCGTAGCGACGCGATGGCCGTTGCGCTCGAGCGCTCGCGTGAGTCGTTCAGCCATCGCCTTGGTGTTGATGAAGATGATGCTGCGATTTTCATCAAGCTTGCCGAGCAAATTCAGCAGCAATGGAATTTTTTCTTCGGTCGCCGGGAAATAGACCACCTGGCGCACACGATCGGCGGTCACGGTCTCGGTTTCGGCGGTGACTTTCTCCGGACTGTTCATGTGATCGTAAGCGAGCTCGAGCACACGATGGCTCAGCGTGGCCGAAAACAGCATGCCCTGGCGCTGTGCGGGTGGCGGCATGCGCCGCATGAGAAAGCGTATGTCCTTGATGAAGCCGAGATCGAACATGCGATCGGCTTCATCGAGCACGCAGACATCGACCGCACGAAACGAAACCACGTTCTGCTTGAGGTAATCGATGATTCGGCCCGGCGTGGCAATGACGATATCAACACCGTTCTTGAGCATCTCACGCTGCTTGTCGTAGTCGACACCGCCATAGACGAGGGCCGAGGTCAGACCGGTATGTCGGCCGATGCTGCGGAAATCCTTCTCGATCTGAATCGCCAACTCGCGGGTCGGGGCGAGGATCACGGCACGTGGGTCGCCGCTCTTGCGCTCGTTCAAGGCAGGTTTGGTCAGCAGTCGATTGAGCACCGCGACGAGAAACGCAGCGGTCTTGCCGGTGCCGGTCTGCGCCTGACCGGCGATGTCGCTGCCGTTGAGGGCGATTGGCAGGGTCAGCGCCTGGATCGGTGTGCAGCGGATGAAGCCGGTGTCGTTGAGACCGGCGAGCAGGCTGGGATGCAGGTCAAAACTTTCAAAAACGGTATCGGTCAGCGGTTGCGAATGTGACATTCAGTAGGGATCTCTT
The DNA here is from genome assembly GCF_035703485.1 of Dokdonella sp. Classification (GTDB taxonomy): domain Bacteria; phylum Pseudomonadota; class Gammaproteobacteria; order Xanthomonadales; family Rhodanobacteraceae; genus Dokdonella. The sequence goes on from NZ_DASSYD010000156.1 coordinate 17,342, forward strand.
GATGTCGGCGTCCGTGGGTTGCGGTGGAGGAGCCCTGGCGGCAGAAATTTTCTGCGGGAAAGCGGATTGGTTTCAGCGAAGAGCGTCGGGACTCGGGCACACGAAAACAGCGTGCGCACTAACCGCGGATGCCTGCCCGATGAAATACCCGATCCCGCAAATCAAAATCTCTGCCGCCAAGGCTCCTTGTGCGGAAAAATTCCGCCCCCAACTTGCGCAGGACAGCCGATTGGGCTGAAATGGACTTCAATGGTGAGCGCAGGCTCATTGCAAAGTCCACGCCGTTAAGCCGGGCAAGTGTAGCCGAAGCGGCTGCCAATCGCTCGTATTGCGGCACAATCCTTGACCTTGGCAGCCTGTCAGGCTTTACTCGACATGGCTGCACCCCCCCATTGGAGATACCACGTGAGCCAGCAAATCGCCCATGTCAGCGACGACCAGTTCGACGCCGAAGTCCTGCAATCGTCCGAACCCGTGCTGGTCGACTTCTGGGCCGAATGGTGTGGCCCGTGCAAGATGATCGCGCCGATTCTCGATGAGCTCGCCGAAACCTACGGCGGTCGCCTCAAGGTGGCCAAGATCAATATCGACCACAATCAGCAGACCCCGCGCAACTACAACGTCCGTGGCATCCCGACCCTGATGATCTTCAAGAACGGCAAGGTCGAAGCCACCCAGATTGGCGCAGTCAGCAAAACCCAGCTCAGCCAGATGATTGATAGCGCGATAGCTTGAAGGCCGGAAGCAGGGAATGGGGAGTGGGAAATGGGAAGAGCAGCAGCGCGGTTGATCTGCCGTTCTTCGCAACCGGGTCTTGCTGGCGCTGTCGCATCGGTCGATCCGGATAAATGCCCGCTTCAAAGCCATTCCCGATTCCTTATTCTCCATTGCCGGCTTTAACCCATTCCCTACTCCCCGCTCCAAAGCTAGACGCCCGCACAACGTGGTGCTAAGTTAGGG
>NZ_DASSYD010000070.1:0-29061 GCF_035703485.1 Dokdonella sp.
TGGACAGTTGATGCTTGCTGACGATTTCGTGATGACGCCGGAAAAGCGCGCACATATCGACAAGGCCAATGCTCAGTTGAAGAGTGGTGATCACGACAAAGCGATCGATGAGTTGAAGCTGGCCGCGATCGACGTGAACTACACGCGTGTCTGGATGCCGATGGAGCAGTCCGAAAAGCATCTGGACAAGGCCATCAAACTCGCAAAAAGTGGCAAATATTACGAGGCAAACCTTGCCTTGAAGGCGATCCAGGACAATCTGACCGTCGACTCGGTCAGCCTCGATGAGTTGCCCAAAACCTGATGAGTCGGCGAACTGAGAGGGTTCGTCGTGAACCGAAAGCAGTGAGCGGGAAAAGCAGTTCTGACACATGGGCAAATGGCACAAGCGCCGAAAAATGCCGATATCCACGACGCTGTTCCCGCTAACCGCGCTTCGTGGAAGACCGCCTTCGGGCGAGTAATCAGGCCATGTCGCGGGAAAGCCTCGCGACCAAAGGGAGTCTCTTTTCGGGGCTCCTGAGGGGACACCTACAGATTTGGGGAAAACGGCTTTTCACGTTTTCCCACTCCCCACTCCCCGCTCCCGCACCGTCAATAAAGAAACTCGCGAAACACCGGATCAACGCTCTGATTCCACGGTCCGTGGTACAGCGCCAGCTTGCGTTCGGCCGGAGTCTCGTTGGCTTCGACAATCTCGATCAATGGCGTCAGGAAGATGCTTTCATCGGCGCCTTCCCAGTTTTTACATGCACGCTGCCGGAGTCCGTGTGCGGAGATCTTCAGGGCTTCGACGGCGATATCACGGAGCGTGCCATTGCGGAATGGCAGTTTGAGCCCGTATTCAGGGACGCCGTCGCGCAGCGCGTTGCGCTCCTCGCGGCTGAAATCCTTGACCAGATCCCAAGCCGCATCGAGCGCGCTGCTGTCGTAGAGCAGGCCGACCCAGAATGCCGGCAATGCACATAGCCGTTTCCACGGGCCACCATCGGCACCGCGCATTTCCAGAAAGCGCTTCATGCGAACTTCGGGAAAAGCCGTCGTCATGTGGTCGGTCCAGTCGGTCATCGTCGGCGTCGCCCCGGGCAGGGCGTCGAGTTCGCCACGCATGAACTTGCGGAACGATTGCCCGGCGAGATCGTGATAGATGCCATCGCGATAGCTGAAATACATCGGCACATCGAGCATGTAGTCGACGTAACGCTCGTAGCCGAAACCGTCCTCGAAGACGAAATCGAGCATGCCGGTGCGATCCGGATCGGTGTCGGTCCAGATATGCGAGCGATAGCTCAGATAGCCATTCGGCTTGCCCTCGGTGAACGGTGAGTCGGCAAACAGGGCGGTTGCGATCGGTTGCAGGGCGAGCGAGGTGCGGAATTTGCGCACCATGTCGGCCTCGTTGGAAAAGTCGAGATTGACCTGCACCGTGCAGGTGCGGGTCATCATGTCGAGGCCGAGGTCGCCGACGGTCGGCATGTAGCGACGCATGATCGCGTAGCGACTCTTCGGCATCCACGGCATGTCTTCGCGTCGCCATTTCGGCTGGAAGCCCATGCCGAGGAAGCCGACGCCAAGCTCGTCGGCGACGGTTTTGACTTCCTTCAGATGCGTATGCACTTCGTTGCAAGTCTGATGGATGTTTTCCAGCGCCGCGCCGGACAGCTCGAACTGACCCGCAGGCTCAAGGGTCACCGAGGCGCCGTCGCGTAGCAGGGCGATAAGCTTGTCGTTTTCGACGACGGGCTGCCAGCCGAAGCGGGTCAGACCTTCGAGGACCGCGCCAATCCCTTGCGGGCCTTCCCAGGTCAGCGGACGCAGGTCATCGAGACGGAATCCGAATTTTTCGTGTTCGGTGCCGATGCGCCAGTTGGCGATTGGCTTTTCGCCGGCGGCAATATAATCGACGAGCTGCTCACGGCGGGCTATCGGTTCGCTGGATTCCAGGCTGGGACCGGACATTGAAAAATCCTCTGAACAGCCGATCGGCTGTTAATCCGGCGATATGGGGGCATCACCGGTTCACGCAAGAGACCTGTCAGGCCGGTTTTTCATTGCGGTGGAAGCGCGCGGGATTGAGACTTGCCTGGAATGGTGATCTCCAGCCATCGCGCAATGACAGCGCGAGCCTCATCCAGGCCGGTCTTTGCCGGTGCCGAGAACAGTTGCACACTGACCTTGGCGTCGTCCGAACCATCGGCTCCAAGCTCCTTGCGCACGGCATTGAGGGTGCTTGTTGCAACGTTGCGCGACAATTTGTCCGCCTTGGTCAACAGCACATGGCACGGCTTGGCGATGCCCGCGGCGTAATCGAGCATCTGGCGGTCGAAATCCTTGAGCGGATGGCGGCTGTCCATGATCAGGATCAGGCCCTTGAGGGCTTCACGGTTTCGCAGGAATCCATCGACCATGCCCCGCCACTGGTCCCGTACGCCAACCGGAACTTTCGCGTAACCATAGCCAGGAAGGTCGATAAGGCGTCGATCGTCGTCGATCGAGAAGACATTGAGCAATTGCGTGCGTCCCGGTGTCTTGCTCACTCTGGCCAGGCCCTTGTGCGATGCCAGCACATTCAGTGCGCTGGATTTGCCGGCGTTGGAGCGCCCGGCGAAGGCAACTTCCCAACCATGGTCTGCGGGCATATCGCGCAGGCTGGCCGCGCTTTTGAGGAATTTTGCCGAGTGCAGGATATGCATGGGAGTCCGTTGCTGGATGATTTGGGAGTGATTCGAGTTTGACCGGTCTTCGACTGACGCGGATAATTCGGGGATTATCGTCTCTGCCCTGCCTGTACGTGTCGGCAGTGCGTGGATTTCCTGTCTATTCCGGAGTCAGTGTATGAGTTTTCCGCGAGTGTTTGCTTTGGCGATGCTGTTCAGCGCTGGTCTGGTCCATGCCGAAACCCATGATTCCATCATGCTCGGCGATGCCAAGGCCGGAGAAGCCAAGACCGCAGTCTGCGGGGCCTGCCACGGTGTCGACGGCAATTCAGCCGATGCCATGTATCCCAAGCTCGCCGGGCAGAATGAATCCTACACCGTTCGCCAATTGATCCAGTTCAAATCCGGCAAGCGCATGAATCCGATCATGATGCCTTTCGCGAGCACCTTGAGCGAGCAGGACATGCACGATGTCGGCGCCTTTTTCGCGACCAAGCAGGCTAGCCCGGGGCAAACCGACGACGCCTACGTCGAACGCGGCCAGGAACTGTTCCGCGCCGGCGACAGCAAGCTCGGCGTGCCGGCATGCATGGCATGTCATGGCCCCTCAGGCCGCGGCATGGCCGGTGCGGCTTATCCGCAGCTTGCCGGGCAATGGGCTGACTACATCACCGCGAAGTTTACCGAATGGCGTAGTGGCACGACCTGGGGTGACGACGAGCACGCCAAGATCATGCCGGACATCGCCAAGCGTCTGAGCGATCAGGATATCGCCGCCCTGGCCTCGTATGTCCAGGGTCTGCATGAAGTGCAGACCGCCGCCAAGTGACTTCTGCCGTCGTTCAGCCAGTTTGAACGACACTGGGTGGTCGTGGCCCGGACCCTGTCTGCATCGTCCGGGCTGGCCATCGCGCAAATCCCCATCGCAGCGGAGAAACAGCAATGATGAAACCCCTCATCGCAATGGCGGTTGGACTTGGTCTGATCGTCGGTGGTCAGGCGCACGCCGAAGATACCTGGGTTGCCGGCAAGAACTATTTCGTCATCGAGCCGACCCAGGCGACAACCACCGGCGACAAGATCGAAGTGGTCGAAGTATTTTCCTACGCTTGCCCGCATTGCAATGAAGTCGCGCCGATGGTCGCTGACATCAAGAAGCGCCTGCCGGCCAATGCCGAATTCGTGCTGATTCCGGCCCAGTTCGGATTCTCGGCCTGGCAGACGTTTGCCAAGGGCTTCTATACCGCGCAGGCGCTCGGCCTCGTTGAAAAAACCCATGCCGACCTGTTCCGCAAAATCTATGTCGATCACAAGATCGACATACGCTCGCCAAGCTTTGCCTCGCTCGCCGATTTCTACTCGAATTACGGTGTATCGGCTGAGGATTTCATCGCCACCTCGAACTCGTTTGCGATCAAGGCCAAGCTCAAGCGTAACGAGGAGTTGATCAAAGCCTACGGCGTCGAAGGCACGCCGACCTTCATCATCAATGGCAAATACCGCATCTCAGGACAGTCGGCTGGCAGCTACAACAAGGTCGAACCCTTGATCCACTATCTGATCGACAAGGAAGCCAAGGGCGAGTAACCCAGGCAACTCATGGCCTGATCCGTTGTCTGAACGACGAACCTGATTCCGGTTCCGATCCCGAGGAGAGATACCCGATGCTCAAACATCTGCCCCAGTTGCTCGTTGCAGCGCTGCTTGCTCTATCCGTCAATGCTTGTGCCCAGGAGCACTCAGGTGCTGCGACGGATGCGGTGGAAGCCGCGCCTGCCGTTGAAGCGGTCGCCGGCAAGACCTACTTCCCGATTGATCCGCCACAGCCGACCGCGAGCGGTGACAAGGTCGAAGTGCTGGAAGTCTTCAGCTATGCCTGCATCCATTGTGCGCATTTCCAGCCATACGCCGACGAGATCAAGGCCAAGCTTCCGGCGTATGCCGAATACAGCTACATGCCAGCCATCTTCAATCCGACCTGGGAAGCATTCGCGCGGGGTTTCTATACCGCCCAATCGATGGGCCTGCTCGACAAGACCCACCAGGCCTTGTTCGACGCGGTGCACCGCGATCATCGCCAGTTCCGTTCGTTCGATGACATTGTCGCGTTCTATGCCGAGCACGGTGCAGACGCCGAGAAGTTCAAGCAGACCGCGAGCTCGTTCGAAATCGAGAGCAAATTGGCACGCTCGCGCAGCATGGTGCCGAAGTATGGCGTCGACGGCACGCCAACCTTGATCATCAACGGCAAGTACCGTGTCACCGGCGCATCAGCAGGCGGTTATCCGCAACTGGTTGCCCTGGTCCACAAGCTGGTAGAAATGGAACACGCGGAGAAAAAGGCACCGTCGAAGGCCAAGTAGCACGAGGCGATGGCTGGAGTTGCCGACAAAGGCCGCCCTCGGGCGGCCTTTGTGTTCATGCGCCGGATGTCACACTGGCAAATTCCGACCCGACAAGAGCATTGCGATCACCCACAATGACCCGTAGCACTGCCCCCACCAAAAAGCCGGCCAACCCGCCCTTGCGCATCTTGAGCTGCAACATCCTTGCAGGTGGCAGCGTCAAGCGCTATCGCGAGTACGTCACGCAGAGCTGGAAGCATGTGTTGCCGACAGGCAAGCGCGCCAATCTTGATGGGCTGGCCGGGATCATTGGTGACTTCGACCTGGTTGCCCTGCAAGAGGCGGATTTCGGCTCACTGCGCTCGGGGTTTCTCAACCAGACCGAATACCTCGCCGAATGCGCCGGTTTTCCATACTGGAGTCACCAGCCGAACCGCAAGGTGGCCAAGGTCGCCGCATCGAGCAATGGCCTGCTATCGCGTTTGAAGCCCGATGAAGTCCTCGATTTTCCCTTGCCCGGCCGTATCCGTGGCCGTGGCGTGCTCTGGGCGCGTTACGGCAAAGGTGAGCATTCGCTGATTGTTCTGGTTGCCCATCTTTCGCTGGGTCCGCAAGCCCGTGCGCACCAGCTGGGCTACATCACCGAGCTGCTTGAGGGTCATCCCAATGCCGTGTTGATCGGTGACCTCAATACTCCGATTGAAAGCCCCGAGCTGCGCTCGCTGTTCGCGCGCACGTCATTGCAGCCACCGGCGACACCGCCGCTGACATTCCCGAGTTGGGCGCCAAATCGCGCGATCGATCATATTCTTGCCACCTCGACGATCAAGGTCGACGAACTGCGGACCTTGCCGCATCTGGTCTCGGATCATTTGCCGGTCGCGGCAACGATTCATCTGCCCGAAGGCCTTCGTCTCGACGACTAGTCGCAGGCGCCGGTTCAGGCAAGCGCGACCCGGTTGCGCCCTTCGCGCTTGGCCCGGTACATGGCTTCGTCGGCACTTTGCAGCAGACTCATGGATGACATTGTGGTCGCAGCCGGGGCCAATGCAGCTCCGATGCTGATGGTCAGCGACAAGTCGGAGCCGGTGACGCATTGCTCGGTTTCAGCAATGGCCTGGCGAATCGATTCGGCCATCGCAAACAGGGAATCCCGGTCCGTGTCGGGTACCAGCACGACGAATTCCTCGCCGCCATAGCGAACGACACGTCCACGGTCTCCAACCACGCCTTCAATCGTCGTCGCCGTCAGGCGCAGGCAATCATCACCGGCCAGGTGTCCGGCATCGTCATTGACTCTCTTGAAGTGGTCGATATCGGCAACCAGGACACCGAACGCCTGTCCAGCTTCCTTGCTGGCGGCAAGCATGGTGTCGAAAACGGTGTCGAAATAGCGGCGGTTGTAGACGCCGGTCAGGCCATCGCGAAAGCTCGATTCGCGCAACCTGTGATTGACCCTGGCCAACTCGTTGAGAGTGCTCGAAAGCTCCTGGGTGCGCTCGTCGACGCGAACTTCGAGTTCGCTGCGGGCGGTCTGGACGATGCGGATGTTCTCGTTGCGCAAGGAAGCAAATCGCCAGGCCAGTGCAAATGAAAGCAGGATCATTTCGAGTGCCGACCCGATTTGCATGCCGTACTCGGTAATGAAGATCTTCGGCAGCACGCCGAACGAGACCATTGCATAGAGCGTGGTTCCGATCAGCATGACCGCCCAGGCAAGCAGCAGGATGCGTGCCGCGCGATCGCCACGGCGAGCAAGGATCAGCGAAACCCCCAGGATCATGGCTGCCCCCGGGAATACCGCCGCCGTGCCAATGATGACGGCAGTCCGATAGTCAATCAGGAAAGCCAGCACCAGCATCACGATGTGGAAGCCCATGAGTCCGAGAATTATCCGGTCTGCGGCGGGCAGACGATGCTTGAGGTCGAGAAAAGCACGCACGAACTGATGCATCAGCAGCATGCCGAGCGCCATCGACACCGGAACGATGGTGTTGGCGAGCCACGGTGAGTCCGGCCAGAAGTATTCGAATGCCAGACCGTTCAGGGCCAGCTGAGCGAGTCCGAAGGCGGCGATGTAAAGTACATAGTAGAAATAATTTGCATCGCGCAACGACGCGAACAGGATCAGGTTGTAAAGCAGCAGCGCCAACAGGATTCCGTAATACACGCCAATGCCCAGTTGGACAATTCGCATGGAGTCGAAAAAGGCTTGGTGGGTGTAGAGTGTCAGTGGCACCTGCATCGAGCTTTTCGAATACACGCGAACGAACAAATCGGCTTGTTCACTGGCATCGAAATCGAGCAGGAAATTGGGTGCACTGAATTGCAGGAAACGCTCGCCAAACGGATGAAAATCACCCGATACGAAGTGCTCGAATGAGCCGTCGGCGTGGCGCAGATAAACATCAATCTGATCCAGCAGCGCGTAATCGAGGGCAAGAATCCGGCGCTGCATGCGAGCGTCGCGATTGAGCAGGCGAACGTGAAACCAGTACGCTTCGTCGACAAAACCGAAGCTCGCATTGTCGCGCGGCAAGGGCTGGAATCTCTCGCTTCCGAGATCACGGAACTGGTCTTCGACCGTCGCCGTCAGGCCGGGATCAGCGGCGAAACGCGTGACTGCAGCCAGCGGGATATCGGTATCATCCGAGCGCAGTTCCACGACCTCGATGGCCGCCGAAGCAAGATCGGCCATTCCGAGCACGATCCATGCGGTGGCTGTCAGTATCGACTGCCTCACGCTCATTCCCGTTCCCCCGGCCTGGGACAAGACTCGATTCCCATCCAGTGAGAGGCCGTTCACGCCGGATGACTCGAACAGACCTTGCTGTCTCCTGCCAACAATGCCTGTTCGTCCCGATCTTACCCGGGTGCCTTGTCTCGATGCCAGAGTTGTCTCCAGCCCTCCCAGCCCAAGCGGTTCAGGGTTTGCATATTGCGCCGGTAGATTTCATCACTGTCCTTGATCGCGTCGACCGCACGCTCGATGCTGGACTCGCGCAACAGATGCAGGGTCGGCCAGGGTGAGCGGTTCGTGCAATTCTCCACATCGTCGGCCGCCGAGTCGGCGAAACAGTAGTCGGGATGAAAACTTGCTACCTGGATTTCACCATCGAGTTTCAAGACGTCGATTGCGGCATCGGCGGAATCGAGAAAGTCATTGAAATCGAGAAAGTCACCCAGCACGAACGGCGCAATCAGCAAGCTGGTCTCGCAATCAGCGGGGTCGGCTGCGTGCAGACTCTGCAGTTCGCCGCAGAGATCATCGAGCAGGCCCTCGCTATCGGTGGCATGACTGACCCGGAATCCAATTCGCCTTTCAAGCCAGGGAGTGCGTGCGAACGGGCACAGATTCAGGCCGATCACGGCCCGCTCGATCCAGCGCTTCGTGTCGGCAATGTACTGCACGTCTTTTGGATCGAGTGTTTCGTCGGCATGAGGGCTGGTCGGGTTCACGCACGCGCTCCACTGGAGAAGAGTGTCTGAATGTCATTGTGATCGAGGATGCGCCAATCGCCTTCAGCCAGGTCGTCCAGGCCAAGGCCACCGACCGTCAGGCGTTGCAGGCTGTCGACATGATTGCCGCTGGCGGCAAACATGCGTCTGACCTGGTGGTAGCGACCTTCATGCAAGGTCAGTCGCGCACGTCGGGCGTCGAGCACATCGAGCTCGGCCGGCAGCAAGGGAGTCTTCTCGGATTCCAGCATCAGGTTGCCGCTGGCGAACAAGGCGACTTCATCGCCACGCAAATCCTGTGCAAGGGTTGCTTCATATACTTTGGCGATGCGCGATTTGGGCGAGATGATTCGATGCAGTAGCGGACCATCGTCGGTGAGCAGGAGTAGTCCGGAAGTCTCGCGATCAAGCCGGCCGACGGTCGACAGCGCTGGATTGCGTGCGCGGAACCGATCTGGCAGGAGGTCGTAGACGATGCGACCCGCATCCCTGGTCGAACATGTCACGCCGCGCGGCTTGTTGAGCATCAGGCAAAGGCCGGACGGCGGATCGAGCACTTCGTCATCGATGCGGATCTCGCCATGCTCGCGCTTGTCATCGGCGTACAGAACGTCGCCTTCGGCATCGGTGATGCGTCCCTCGCGGAACATCCGTGCGACTTCCTTGCGACTGCCGTAGCCGAGATTTGCGATCAGTCGGACCAGTCTCATCGGCGAACCCCCCATCCATGCAAGACCTTGAAGCCTTGCTTCAACGCGATTGTTTCGACGTGACTGAAATGGACATTGAGCGTGGCTTCATAAGGCAGGTGACGATTCGCCACGATCCACAACCGGCCATCGGCTTGCAGCGCCTTTGCGGCCGCGCCGATAAAGGCCTGGCCCAGCTCTGGTTGATCGGCGCGACCCTGGTGGAACGGTGGATTGCTGATGATGGCGTCGTACCGAGCGAGCAGGCCGGTGCCGACATCGTGCCAATGAATCGAAGCTTCGACAGGGCGACCGATCTTTTCCAGCGTGGCTTCGATATTCATTTGCGCCGGCTCCAGCGCGCGCGCCTCGGCCTCGTACAGATCAATTGCCTCAACGCCCGGGCAACGCTGCAGTACCTCACAGGCGAGGTATCCGTAACCCGCACCAAGATCAGCAACCCGGCCATGCAGATCGGCCGGCAGATGTTCGGCCAGCAGCGCCGATGCCGGATCGATGCGATTCCACGCGAACAGGCCGGGGCGACTGACGAAACGATCGTCGGCGATGGCTCGCGGTTCATCCAGCGCCTGCCACTCGGCGCGAAGGAGCGGATCCTGTGCCTGTCCGTCGAGCTTGCTCCAGAACACCCGGCAATGATGTTTCGAGAGAACCTCGGCATTGCCAAAGAGTTTTCTGAAGTCCGCTTCGCCCGAACGCGCGCCTTCGTCGTTGGCGATCGAGGCGATGAGGGTGGCTCCGGCTTCGGCATGCTGCGCGGCGCGGGCGAACATCGCCCTGGCTTCATCGCGCTGACGTGGCGGCAACAGCATCACCAGTGGAAAACATTGTCCTGCAGCCGGCTCGGCAACGACCAGGCCCGAGCGTTCCAGCGCCGCAGCGAACGGTTTGAAACTCTGCTGGCACAACCAGTCGCGGCGCGAAACTTCACCCCACCAATGGCCATCGCGAGCGCGCAGAAAAAGCACACGGCCATCCTCGGGCAAGGAAACCCGGGCGGTACTGATGGCGTGATGCAGGGCATCCAGTGCCGCACTGGAAGTGCCGGCTGACAAGGCGAATTGGCTCACTAGTTATGCGCGTGGCGGAAACAGGTCGGTAATTCTAGGGCAACGCGCGATCCTGTTCCCCATTTCGATCAGGGCGTGCTCACGTCGCGCAGCTTCCAGTGAGGGCCGATCAGCAGATCGAGCCGGTGCTTGACGATCGCATGCGGCAGCGTTGTGGTCACAATCAACTCACTGCGCTGGGCCTCAAGGCTTCCAGTCACCGTTGCCTCGGTGTCAACGGCCCCGGTGCCAGGGTCGACCTGGTCTGGGTCCTCCTGCATCGCCCGCCAGCGTTCCCAGAAATGCGGTTCGCGCAGCGCTGTTTGCAGCGTCGTCGCCAGGTGTTCGGGTGATTCACCGTCGAAAGTCAACTCGCCTGACGCACCGCGCGAAGTGGCGAGATTCTCGATCGAGATGAAATAGCGTTGGGCCTTGGCCATGCGGAATCTCCTGGTCATGTATCGGGGCTAGCAAGCAATACCCGTGCGGCTTCGTCGAGGCGATCAATGCCGATTTCGGCGCGGGAAAGGTCTTCATGCTCGACGATGCCGAGCAACGGCGCCTGAATCCGTCGTTTCAGGGTTTCGACATTGTCCTCGATGCGCAGCATTTGTGCATCGATGCGATTGCCGATCCAGCCGATCAGGCGACAACCATCCGCTTCGATTGCGCGTGCCGTAAGCAAGGCGTGATTGAGACAACCGAGGCGCAGACCGACAACCAGCAGCACCGGGAGTCTGAGTTGATGAACAAGATCCGCTTGCATAAGCGAATTGCCCAGCGGCGCAAGCCAGCCGCCAACGCCTTCGACGACGACGAAATCCGCTTGTGCCTGCAAGCGTTGATACGCCGCTGAAATGACTCCAGGTTCAATGGAAACGCTGTTGTCGGCAGCGGCCAGGTGCGGCGAAATCGGATCCTCGAACGCATACGGATTGACGCTCGCATAATCGACGTTTCCGTGACTCGCGGCGATCAGGGCGAGCGCATCTTCGTTGCGCAAACCGGCTGCGCCTTGTTCGCAGCCGCTGGCAACCGGCTTCATGCCGATTGCCTTGACGCCTTGCGATTGCAGGCTGCGCAACAGCGCGCAACTGACATGGGTCTTGCCGATACCGGTATCGGTGCCGCTGACAAATACGCTGCGCATCAGGCTTTCTGCAGTGCGCTGCGCGCACGTCGCATGCGTCGGTCCATGAAGAAATGAATGATATTCACGGAAAAGAAAATCAATCCCGGCATCGACATGACAATGTTGTTTCTGATTCCTCCCTGCAACAGCAGCGCAGACAGGCACAGCGAAATCAGGGAAACAGCAGGAAGCGTCGCCCAGCGCAAAGTGGCATGGCGCGTGACGAGACACTCAATCGCATCCAGGCCAAGCCTTTCGCGTTGTGACCATGCGTGCCAATAGAGCAGGGTCATGTTCAGGCCCATGGCGCCCAATCCGAGGGCGAATACGACAAACATCACTCGTGCGTCAGCGACCGTCTGAAGGTGTATCTGCGCATAAAACCACTCGCCACCGACGAGCTGAAAGAATGCGCCGAAGACCATGCGCAAGGGATAAATGAAGACCAGCACGATGAACACCAGCAACAAACTCAGGCGCTGGCTGTAGCGATCATTCAGACCGTATCGTCTGCTCCAGTCGGCATGCCCTCTCCAGAACAACACGATCATCAGAAAACTTGCACCAAAGGCAGGTACCGATTTGAGTGCGTCGACGAGCTTCTCTGCCGTGTCCGGAATCGCGTCGATCGAAATCACCATCAAGGTAATCGCGAATGCGAATGCCGCATCAAAGAACGCTTCGGCTCGGGTGACTTCGGCTCCGCGATTGAGGAAGCCGTCTTCGTCACGCAGAAGTTCAGGAGAGTCATTCATGCCGGTATCCGCTATGGCCCGATTTTGGGCAGGGTGACATCGGCATTGCCATGAAAAAGAGCCGACAAGAGGAACGCCGAAAATGAGGTAGCCATGGTAGTCGCAGCCGCGATCAACTGGCGACCCCGTCGAGTCAGCAACTGCGCCATTTGGAATTGGCGGGTAGAATGATCGACCGGAATGGGAAAATGAAGCAAGACGATGTCGTTCGAAATCCAATCGATCAATACGGAAGACAAGGCGGTGTTCTACGCCGAACTGGCCCAGCAGGCGCGCGGACTGCTCCACGGCGAGCATGACCGGATCGCCAATGCAGCAAATTTTGCGGCGCTGGTCTGGCACGCATTGCCACGCATCAACTGGTGCGGATTCTATTTCTTCGATGGTCGCGAACTGGTTGTCGGGCCGTTCCAGGGCAAGCCGGCCTGCGTGCGTATCGCCCTCGGCCGCGGCGTTTGTGGAACCGCCGCAGCGACCCGCGAAACTCAACTCGTCGTCGATGTCAATGAATTCGATGGGCACATTGCCTGCGATGCAGCTTCGCGCTCCGAAGTGGTCGTGCCATTGGTGATCGATGGTGAGCTGCTCGGCGTCTGGGATGTCGACAGCCCAGAAGCGGGGCGTTTTGATGACCAGGACCGGATCGGCATGGAGCTGATCTGCGACGTATTTCTGCAGGCACTTTCCCGCCCGGCAAATACGGAGGCAGCATGAGTGTCAAAGATGCAAAAATCAGGAATGTCGGCCCGAAATCCGCAGCCTGGTTGCGTCAGGTCGGCGTGCGCAGCGCCGAGGATCTGTTTCGCATCGGTCCGGTCGATGTCTTTCTCAAGGTCAAGCGTGCCGGCTTCAGGCCCAGTTTGAACCTGCTCTATTCACTCGCCGGAGCGATCGATGATTGCCACTGGACCGATCTTCCCGCCGAGCGCAAGGAAGGTCTGATCAGCGATCTGGCCGATGCGGAATCGGACAACCCGATCAAGACGCGCTGGGAAAAGCAGGCCGACCGCAGCGCCGAGATCGATGGCATTGTCCCTCCATCAACCGATGACTCCGAGAATTCGGGTTTCGATGACGACGGAGTCCGTGAGCTTTCCGGCACGGCAACAGATTCCGAATAAGCGCGAGCAACGACTCCGCTGTTGAAGCCGTTTTCAGGGGCAAGACAATCGCGTTTGGTGCAGGGCGCAAAAGCTCGCATGAGATTAAATTCCTGCAATGGCAAGTTCGTTTGCCGTAAATCGGCATAACGCTCGCTCAAATGGCGCTACAAGGGCCTGGTTGCGTTGCGCCGGACAACTGCAAGCTCGCGAGCATCCTCGCGCCATCGCGGCGTCGACTTGATCGCTGGCAATACCTGTTCCGGCTCGTCGACCAGCGACCACATCGCGGCATGTTCCTTGTTCATGAAGCGTTGCTCGATCACGCTTTCCATGAAGTCTTGCAGCGGCGCGTAAAAATTCTTCGTATTGAGCAGGATGATCGGATTGAAATAAAGGCCGAGGCGCTTCAGCGTCAGTGCTTCGAACAGCTCCTCCAGAGTCCCGCAGCCACCGGGCAGGGCAATGACGGCATCAGAATCGGTGAGCAGCCGATGCTTGCGCTCGCGCATGTCGCCGACCAGTTCAAGCCGGGTCAGGCCCGGATGACCCCATTCAAGATCGGCCATGAATCTTGGCAGGATGCCGATCACTTCGCCGCCTGCCGACAGCGCGCCGTTGGCCACTGCGCCCATGGATCCGGTCGAGCCGCCACCATAGACGACGCTGCAGCCCGCCTCGGCGAGCAGCTTGCCGAGCTGGAAGGCGATTTCGTGGAAGTAGGGATCGCACTCCTGGCTGGAGGCGCAATAGACGCAGATTCGCATGGTGATACTCGGTGGGCCTGAACGGGCCATTGTACGTTGCCATTGTCGTGGATTGGCGTCATGCGCAGTCATCGAATGCAGCGAAACCCAACGGTTCCAACGCGAAAGAATCTCCCTTACGCTGCCGCCATGAAACCCAAACCCCAGTCTGTGCGGCGCGCACTGATCCGTGATGTGGCCTTCTTCCAGTTCAAATTGCTGCTCGATGCCGTGCGCGATCTGGCCTTGAGTCCGCTCTCGCTTGCCGCTGCGCTGCTCGATCTGCTGTTGTCCGGTGTGCAACCGCCACAGTACTTTCGTGCCGTGTTGCGACTCGGCGAACGCAGCGAGCAATGGATCGATCTGTGGTCAGCGGGTCGTGGCGCGAAATCGCACGATCACATGAATGTCGATGCCTTGCTGACCCATGTCGAAACCGTGGTCAGCGATCCCAAATCCGGCGCGAAACGGGCGCGCGTGCTCAAGCGCTGGGCCGAGCGAGAATTGGCGCGAGCGCGTCGGGAAAAGCAGCAAGGGATTGCCAGCGCATCTCCCGACAACCTGGAGCCGCCGGATTCCGGATCAGCATGAGGCGGCGATGGTCGACCATCGACTGACAATCACTGGATGGCTGGACGCCTTGGCGCAGAGGCCGTGGATTGGCCAGAACCCGGATACATCACGCCGAAAGCGAGCCTGAATCGACCTGCCAAAACCGTGACGGGATTCACAGTCGTGTACTATTCCGAGCTGTAGTTGTCGTGCGGGGAGGTGCGAGATGGAATGTCTCTGTGATGCCTGGGTCGGGGCTCGCGGCGATCGCTTCGAGCACGTAGCCTGCGAAGTCGAGATCGATGTGCGCGATCTGACAGCATGCTTTTCCCTGGCAATTCCTGCATGAGTTTTTTCGCCGAACTCAGGCGCCGTAACGTCATCCGCATGGCCGGCTTGTACCTGATCGGCTCGTGGCTGATTGTGCAGGTGGCCGACACGGTGTTGCCGATGTTTGGTGCGCCGATGTGGCTCCCGCGCAGTCTGGTGATTCTGCTCGCGATCGGGTTTCTGCCCGCGCTCGCATTTGCCTGGATCTTCGAGCTCACGCCCGACGGGATCAAGCGCGATGAGGAGGTCGAGCCCGGGCAATCCATCGCACCCAAGACCGCGCAGCGCATGAACCGGCTGATCGTCGCCGCGCTGGTGCTGGCGGTGATCTATTTCGGCGTCGACAAGTTCGTGTTTGCGCCGCAACGTGATGCGGCGTCTGTCGCGCAGACCAGTGAGCCGATCAGGGCGCCTGACGCTGCGCCGTCACTCACGGATGTCGTCAAGAAAGTCACCGACAAGTCCATCGCTGTATTGCCGTTCGAAAACCTCAGCGAGGACAAGGCCAATGGCTTTTTCGCCGATGGCATCCAGGATCAGATCCTCACCAGCCTGGCCCAGATCGCCGACCTCAAGGTGATCTCGCGCACCTCCACGCAGAAATACGCCAGCCGTCCGGAAAACCTTTCGCAGATCGCCAGGGAACTCGGCGTTGCGCACATCCTTGAAGGCAGTGTGCAGAAATCCGGCAATCAGGTTCGCATCAACGTGCAGTTGATCGAGGCCGATTCCGACAGCCATCTGTGGGCGAAGACTTACGACCGCAAGCTCGATGACATTTTCGTGATGCAAAGTGAAGTCGCTCAGGAGATCGCGGATTCGCTGCAAGCCAGGCTGACTGGTGCCGAACGCACCGCGTTGACGACGCCGCCGACTGAAAATCCAGCCGCCTACGAGGTCTGGCTCAAAGCCCGCACTCTGCAACTTGGCTCACCTTACGACGAGGAAAACAATGATCGCATTGTCGAGACCTTGCAACGGGTCGTACAACTGGATCCGAACTTCGCTGCCGCATGGGCGCATTTGGCATCGCAAGGGCTCTGGATTTACTGGAGCGGGTTCGACGCTTCGCCCGAGCGACTGGCGGCGGCGCGTGCGGCGCTCGATCGCGCGACAGCACTGGACCCGGAAGCGCCGGAGGTGCAGATGACACAAGCTCAATATCTGTACACAGGCGAGCGTGATTTCAAGGCGGCATCGACAATATTGAACCGGCTCAAACAACGGTTGCCAAATGACGCCGATATCTGGTTTCGCGCAGCAACGGCCGAACGCCGACTCGACCAGTTCGATGAGTCCGTGGCGGATTTCGCACGAGCACGTTCGCTGAATCCGAACGATGCCAGGACCCTGGGCGAATATGGAATCACCCTGTACGCGCTGCGCCGCTTCAACGAAGCCGAGCAGGTGCTCGATGCCGCTCTGGAGTTGCAGCCCGATGATCCCAGCCTGCTTGCGATGAAGTTGTACAACGCCTGGGAAATGTACGGGATCGAGGGCGGAGCGAATCTATTGGCATCGGTGCAATCGGACGATGTATCGATCCTGGCCTTGCGCGGCACGCAAGCGCTGTTTGAGCGCGACTACACCGCCGCATCCGGACTGTTCCGACGTGCTCTTGCCGGAAAAGAGCAAGCGCGCAGTCCGATCGAATTCGCTGGCTATCTTCCGGGAGATGTCGGCTTGCAGTTGGTGCTGGCCTTCAGCGAACAGCGCAATGATGCGTCCGCCACGGCGAAGGACTTGTATCGCCAGGTTCAATCCCGTGCCAGGTCAGTGCTTGCCACGGAGCAGCCCAATCCCAACATCGCCGCCGCCTGGCATGCGGCGCTGGGCTGGGCCGAGGCCGGGCTGGGCCAGCGCGAGTCATCGATCAGGAATGCGCAGCGAGCGACTGAGTTGATCCCGGAAGCAGGCGATGCATTCGAAGGCCCAACGTGGGTGTACTACCTGGCGCAGACCTACGCCCTCAACGGCAATGCCGACCACGCAATCCCGCTACTCGAACACCTGTTGCAGATTCCGAGCGGAGTGACGCGGGAATTCCTTCGCCTTGATCCAACCTGGGATGCGATTCGCGACGATCCGCGTTTCCAGAATCTGCTGAAAGAAGCTGGCCATGACTGATCACTGGCAACGCCTCAAGCAACGCAAGCTGGTGCAGTGGGCGGTGGCTTATGTCGCCACGGCGTTCGCGCTTTTGCAGGGCATCGACATCATCGCCCAGCAGTTCGGTTGGGCGGAGAGCGTGCAGCGTGGCATCACGCTGGCCATGATTGTCGGTTTTTTCGTCGTACTCGTACTGGCCTGGTACCACGGCGAGCGTGGTGTGCAGAAAGTGTCGGGCACGGAGTTGCTGATCCTTGCGCTGCTGCTGGC
The DNA here is from genome assembly GCF_035703485.1 of Dokdonella sp. Lineage (GTDB taxonomy): Bacteria > Pseudomonadota > Gammaproteobacteria > Xanthomonadales > Rhodanobacteraceae > Dokdonella. Next base: position 17,215 of record NZ_DASSYD010000070.1, read on the forward strand.
AGTTGGCGGTGGTTTGCTATGGAAGTACGCGGCGAACGAACCTGCAGCCGCTATCGTGGAATCCTCGGTATCAGCTGCCAGCACTGATCCCGCGGGGGGCGTTGCAAATCCCGCTGTCATTGTCGGCAAGTCGATCGCCGTGCTGCCGTTCGAGAATCTCAGCGGCGATCCGGACAACGCCTACTTCGCCAGCGGCATGCAGGACATGATCCTGACCAAGCTCGCCGGTATCGGTGATCTGAAAGTCATCTCGCGCACCTCGACGGAAAAATATGCCAGCCATCCGGAAAACCTGAAGACAATCGCGCAGCAACTCGGCGTGGCATCGATTCTCGAAGGCAGCGTGCAGAAATCCGGCAATTCGGTGTTGATCAACGTGCAGTTGATCGATGCCGAGAGCGACCACCATCTGTGGGCCGAATCCTACCCGCGCACGCTCGACAATATCTTTGGTGTCGAAGGCGAAGTCGCGCAGAAAGTCGCCGACGCCCTGAAGGCGAAACTGACCGAGGCGGAGACCGTCAGTGTCGCCAGCGTGCCCACGCGCAACCCGGCGGCCTACGAACTTTTCCTCAAGGCCGAATACCAGTTCGCGCAGGCCTGGAACTCCTGGCAGCTGCCAGCCTATCTGAAAGCCGAAGACTATTTTCGTCAGGCCATCGCCCTGGATCCCGATTTCGCCTTGGCCTACGCCAAGCTGGCGAATTGCCGGTTGACCCGACACTGGTTCACGGCGGGACTGTCGGATGTGGAAATGGCGGCGACCAAGCGTGCCATCGATCGTGCGCTGGAATTGGCGCCGGATCTGCCGGAGGCGCATCTGGCGCTCGGCTATTACTACTACTGGGGTTTTCGTCGCTATGACGAGGCCACGATCGAGTTCAAGCGGACCCTTGAACTGGCACCGAACAACGTTGATGCGATCAACGGGCTCGCGTTCGTAGCACGGCGTACCGGGCATGTTGCGCAGGCGCTGTCCGGTCTTGAGCGTGCCTTGTCGCTGTCACCGCGTGACCCGAGTGCCAATGCAAGTTTCGGCGAGACCAACGCGATGCTGCGTCGATACACCGAGGCGGATCGCTGGCTGACGCGGGCATTGGCAATTGCGCCGGACGACGCCAATGCCCTGGACCAGCTTCTGCAAACGCGACTCTTCGGCTTCGGAGACCTGGCAGGAGCCCGCGAAGCCTTTCGACAACCACCGGACTGGCGGATCTCGGGTCAGCGCCTGTGGGCTGGCGATGTACTTTTCCTGATCAACCCGCGCGCGTATGTCGATTACCTCGACCGGCGATTCGCCGACGCATTGCGCGAGTGGGACACGGCGCCGGCAAATACCGACGTGGAACGCATGACCGGTCGCGTGGCGCGCATGGTCATAAAATTCATTGCTGGCGACCGCGGTTCCATCAAGGCGGAATGTGCGGAGCTCGAACCCGCACTGACTGCAGAATTGGCCAGGCAGCCCGATTCCCTGGCGCTGTTGCAACAACTGAGCTGGGTCGAAGTCTGCCTCGGTCGCAATGCAGACGCGATTGCGACGGCGCAAAAGGCGGTCGACGTGTTGCCCTTGAGCAAGGATGGCTATTTCGGTGCCTACCAGTTATCCGGACTCGCCCAGATCGCGGCACATGCCGATGCCCCGGATCAGGCCATCGAACTGATCCGCCAGCTGCTGGCAATGCCGGCCGGAACGATCATGTCGATCGAGCGCCTCAAGCTCGATCCGGTGTTCGACCCGCTGCGCAAGGATCCGCGCTTCCAGCAATTGCTCGCCGATGCACAAGCCGCTCAGTACAAGACCACACAGCCATGACCACGCTGCACAGGGAAAGGGGCCAATGAAGTGAGTTTTTTCGACGAGCTCAAACGCCGCAAAGCCTTCAGGTTGGAAGCATGCCCAAAGCAGGCCAGGTCATGATCTTCCGTCGCTTCCTGCAGCGCTTCAGACAACAGCAATGGGGTGCCATTGCCACCGAATTGGCGATTGTGATCATCGGCGTGTTCATCGGCATGCAGGTGTCAAACTGGAACGCGGAGCGTGAAACCAATCAGAAGGCCAAGGTCTTCACCGCACGGCTGAGCGACGACCTGCGCAAGGAAGCCTGGGGTTACGAATGGCTGATCAACTACAGCCACGAAACCAATGTGAACCAGCGACGCGTACTGGACGCCATGGCCGGAGAAATCACCCTCTCCGATGAGCAGTTCGTGATCAGCGCGTACCGAGCCACGCAGTACAAGGAAAACAGCCCGTACCGCGCGACCTATGACGAGCTGGTGTCCACCGGCACCATCGGTCTGATTGCCAATCAGGAAATGCGCGAAACGGCGATCAACATCTTCGCCGCCCCGTGGTTGGATCAGATAGCGCGACAGGCCCGAGATTCGGAGTATCGCAAACTGTTTCGCGAGACCGTTCCAGCAGGGATCCAGGAAGCCTTGCTGGCTCGCTGTGGCGATCGATTCGCGACGGTGCTCGACTACGCCACCATCGAAGCTTCGCTCGACTACCCGTGCACACTGGATCAACCTGCGGAGAAAATCCGCGCAGCGGCGGACGCATTGAGAGCCTTGCCGAGGTTTGTACCGGCCCTTCGCATTCGGTTTGCCGACAACCAGACCGCGATAGCGGACTTGCAGACGGGCAACAGTTCGTCCTTGAAAAACCTGCAAGCCATCAGGAACGCAAAGCCATGATCCTGCGCCGCCTCACCGAACATCTGAAACAACAACAGTGGACCGCAATCGGTATCGAGTTGGTAATTGTCGTGCTTGGCGTATTCCTCGGCCTGCAGGTATCGAACTGGAATGAGGAGCGAATAGAGCGTCAGCGAACGACCCAGGTTCTCGAAGGGCTGCGGGCCGACATGCGTGACTACATCGATGTACAGCGAACGCTAAGCGACAAAGCCACAAGGGGACTTGCAGCGTTCGATGCGGCCCGCGCCAGTGGCAAGAATCCGGTGCCCTATTTCCTTCGCGTAAGGGGATCGGAAACCCCGCCGACCTCGGTGTGGCAAGTGGCTCAGCAATCCGGGCTGGCCGAACTCGTGCATCCGAGTCTGATGTTCGAGCTTGGCTTCTTCTACTCCGAGATTCAGGGCATCGGCGTCAAATTCGGACGCTACTCCAGGTTCGTCGATAGCGAGATACTGCCGCGTCTTGGGGAACCGCAGGCGTTCTACGACGAGAAGGACAACCTGAAGACCAGGTTCCAGCAGAATATGCAGCGATTGCGCGAGTGGACTGCCGATGGTGGGGTGACCCTCGTATCGGCCGAATGTCTGCTGAAACGGTTTGAGACCCCCAAAGATGCCGGACCATCCTGTCGCCCTGACTACGCCTCGTTCGTCGATGACGAGACAAAACCATGATCCTGCGCCGTCTCACCCAAAACCTGAAAAAACAAAACTGGACGGCCATCTGGATCGAAATCGTGCTGCTGGTGGCCGGTGTGTTTCTCGGCATCCAGGTATCGAACTGGAATGAAGAACGCGTGGCGCGAGCGCAGGAGCGATCCGACCTGATGCAATTGCGCGCCGAGATTGTCGCCAACCGTCGCATGCTCGAATACCAGGTGCGCTACGTCGGGCGGGTGGTTGCCGGTGGACGAAACGGCTTGCAATTCCTGAAAGAAGGAAAAGATTGCGTGGAAAAATGCGGGCGCTGCTGGTGGACTTCTACCACGCCTCGCAGGTTTGGGGGACCGGTTACTCGGTTGCGAAGTTCCAGGAATCCGAGCGCCTCGGCTTCCCTACGGACGCCTCGACTGCACTCGCGGTGAGGGATTTCTATCAATACATCAGGGGTTGGGATTTGATCAACGTGTCGCCTCCGGTCTACCGTGAGCGTATTCGGGGATATTTTCCGCCGGAAGTCAGTGCTGCACTCTGGTCCGACTGTTACGAGAATGAAAGTGGAGACAGTGAAGTGCTGACGCAGGATTGTGAGCCGCTGCTGCACAAGCTGGACGTCCGGCCCACGCTTCATTCGATCAGGACGGACGCGACCTTGATCAACCCGCTTCAATTCTGGGTCGGACAAAATCTCTTCGCTTTGCAGACCTATCCGGCCATCCTCGCTCGTGCAGACGCTGCGATCGTGGCGCTCGATCGGAAACTTGGAGCCGTAGAATGATCCTGCGCCCAGGCATCGCCGACGTCACAACGAGAATCGGAGGCATGACCCTGTCCAACAGGGAGCAGCACGAAACACGTCGCGTCATTGTCAGGGAACTGCCATGAGCCTTTTCGCCGAACTCAAGCGCCGCAACGTGTTCCGCGTGGGCATCGCGTGGCTGGCATTGTCGTGGTTGCTGGTGGCGATTGCCAACCTGTTGTTTCCGGCGCTGGCGATGCCGATTGCGACGGTGCGCTGGCTGCTGTTGCTGATGATTGTGCTTTTGATTCCGGTGCTGGGAATGGCGTGGCGTTATGAGATGGGGCCGCAGGGTTTGCGTGTCGATCGTGGCCATGATCTGAACAATCCGCAGAGTGAACGCACCGCGCGACGCATCGATCAAGCCAGCGTGGTCATGGTGCTGGGCGCGTTGAGCCTGGCGATTCTGTATCAGGTGATCCAGCCCTATGCGGTGAAACGCGACACCGTTCAGACACCGGATGCGGGCGCCATGAAAGTGCCTGCCGAGACACCGAAGCCGGCCAAGCCGATTGATCCGCGCTCGATTGCGGTCTTGCCGTTCGCCAATATGAGTTCCGATCCGGAAGATGCGTATTTCGCCGACGGGCTTGCCGAGGAATTGCTCAACGTGCTCGGACGCATTGCTGATCTGAAAGTAACCTCGCGCAGCTCTTCGTTCGCATTCCGTGATACTTCCGCAGGCTTAGCAGAAATCGCCGCGAAACTCGGCGTTGCCCATCTGCTTGAAGGTTCGGTGCGTCGACAGGGCCTCAAGGTGCGAATCAGCGTGCAACTGATCGACGCTTCCGATGGTCGCAATTTGTGGTCGCAGACCTACGATCGTCAGCTCACCGACATTTTTCGCGTACAGCAGGAGATTGCCCAGTCCGTCGCCGATACGCTGGTCGCGTCGCTGGGTCAGCGCACGGTAACCGTGGTGCCGGCCACAAGCGATATCGAAGCCTACGAATCCTATCTGCGCGGACGCCAGTTGTTCATCCAGCGCGGTGCCAATCTACCGGTTGCGCGCGAATTGCTCGAACGCGCGATCAACAAGGATCTGCGCTTCGCCGATGCCTGGGCTACGCTGGCCGGAGTCTGGTACGTCTGGCGCTCCTACGCACCCGAACCAAAGGGGATCGATACCTTGCAGCGATCCGCCGAGGCGGCGGCGAAAGCGCTCGCTTTGCAACCCGAACATCCGGGTGCGTTGGCAGTCAGTGCGCGCCTTGCCGCGCTCGCTGGCGATCGCCTGCGTGAGTCCAAACTGATCGCAACGGCGCTCACGCTGGAACCCAACAATGCCAATACCTGGTTGTGGCAGGGACTCGGCCTGTTCGAGGCCGGTCATATTGACGAGGCCCACGCGAGCTTCGAGCGTGCCCGGCAACTCGATCCACTGAGTGGTTTGCAGTCGGGATGGCTGGGTATCTCGACGGCCTTGCGTGGTGATCGTGCGGCCGGCGAGGCATTGTTGCAGCAAGCGCATACGTTGGGCTGGCGTGGCCCGGCCAGTCGCGCTCTGTTCCTGTTCGCACTCGACGCCAATGACGATGCCGGAATTGTTGCGCAACGCTATGCCGACTGGTTGCACGATGACGATACGATGTCGGCCGATCAACGCGAGCTGGCACGCTCACTGGCCCCAGCGCTGATCGACGACAGCCAGCTTGAGCAGGCCCGTGCAGCTTTGTCGGCCGCCGTAGCGGAAAGTCCGGATGAAGAATGGACGATTCTTCTGGCCAGTTTCGGCATGAACGATGCGGCGATGACAGCGCTTGAGCACGCCGATCGCGCCACCGCTCAACCGCTGGTGTTGAGCCTTTGGTTTACTGCATTCAAGGCTCTGCGTGCCGAATCCGGATTCATGGATTGGGCGAAGGGACAGGGCATGGTCGATTACTGGCGCGAGCTTGGCCCGCCGGATGGCTGCAGTCTGAGCGAGCGGCCCGATGAATCCCTCCGTTGTGCTGAGTGATCAGCAGCCGCCGGATCTACCAGCTCTCCAGCACATCATCGAAATGCGTTGAAGGATCGTGTGCATGCAACTGCTTGTAGCGACCGCTATAGAAAATCAGCGGTTGCGCCTCATTTCCCTGCCATAGATATTCAACAGCGGCGATATAGAGAAAGTGATCGCCTGCTTCATGCACATCGACAACACGCGCGACGATATGCGCAAGGCTGCCCGGAATCAGCGGCACATCTTGTTGACGACTGAAGGCGACAGTCAGGCCGGCAACCGGACTGCCGGCGAAATGTGCACCAAGAGACTGCTGCGCCTCGGAAAGGACATTGACCGCATAGCGATCACCGACATCGAGATGGTGAATGGCGCTCGATTCTCTACGCAGCGAAACCAGTACCAGTGGCGGATCCATCGATACCGGCAGAAACGAATTGACGGTAATGCCGGCCGGTTCGCCCTCGCGCAGAAACGTGACTACCGCGACCCCGGTCGGAAATCGTCCCATGACGTTGCGGAACATGCGCGAGTCCAATGCTGGGGTCGGCGAAACAGCCATCTTCATTGATTCCTCGTCTATTTCGTATTGCCTTTCAACATCCTCGACGCTGTACAGGTATGCATGTGTCCGAGATGCAGCAAGAATGCGCGAATGGTTTGTGAAGCTTTACTGTCGTGATCAATCAAACGCCAAATCCAGTTCGCGGGCAACTCGCAGCACGCCACGGGTTGCCTGATCGAGTACGTCGTCGCGCGGCGTGATGCGTGGGCGCGCATCGAGCTTGGTCGCCAGCGAGCGCGCCAGCAGCAACATGTGTGCCTCTCGCAGCGTGTTCGCCTGGCTGGCATCCAGCAAATTCATCGAAGCGGCCATTTCGATCAAATCGATGCTGTTGGTCACGCTCAGCAGCCTTGTATGTTCGCTGGCATGTTCGAGTACCAATGCCTGAACCAGAAACTCGATATCCACCAGCGCCCCAAGACCTTGCTTGAGATCAAGAATTTCCGAATTCGATCGATCGCTCTCCCTGCGCCAGCGTGTACGCATGTCGACGATCTTCTTGCGCAACTCGGCACCATAGATTCGCGCGTCGAGGGCAAGTGCGCGCGCTTCGGCGAATCGACGTCCAAGGGCAACATCGCCAGCGACCGCGCGTGCGCGCACCAAGGCCTGATGTTCCCAGGTCCATGCACGCTCTCGCTGATACGCGGTGTAGGCCTCAAGGCTGGTCACGAGCAAGCCGGTGCCGCCGTCAGGGCGCAAGCGGATGTCGATTTCGTAAAGCCGACCCGAGCGCGTCAGCATGGTCAGCAGGTGCACAAAGCGCTGGGCAAGGCGTGCGTAGTAGCGCGCTCCATCTAGCGGTTTCGCGCCGTCGGATTCGAGCGCGGCGAGGCTGCCGTCATAGACGAACACCAGATCGAGATCTGATCCGAAACCGAGCTCAGCGCCACCAAGGCTGCCGTAGCCAATCACGGCCATGCCGGCGCTGTCGCCATAGCGGTCATCGATGGTGCCGTGGTTGGCGATCAGATCGCGCTCGGCAATGCGCAGCACCGACGTGAGTACGGCCTCGGCGACAACGGCGAGTGATCTTGCCGTTTGTTCTGCATCAAGACGGTCACCAAGAAACGCCAGACCGATACGAAAATGTGCCGACAGACGCTGCTCCTGGACGATCTCGATTTCCCGCTCAAGGTCTTGATCGTGGACGACGCTCAATCGACGCTGAATTTCGGCCTCGACTTCATCCCGGTCTGGTGGCGGACCTTCACTGCGTTCGTCGAACAACTCATCAAGCAGCAAGGGATGCGCAATGACGCGCTCGGCGAGCAGGGCGCTTGCGGCAAACACTGCGGTCAGGCGTTTGAGCGCGGCCGGCTGCTCGTCAAGCAAGGCGAGATAGGCCGAGCGCCGGGCAACCGCGTTGACCAGACCTATCAGGCGCACCAGGCAGGCGGTGGGCGATGCACTTTCCATCGCAGCAGCGAACAGGGCCGGCATGACCCGGTCAATGCGTTCGCGCGAGCGCACCGAGGCTGCTCGCAGGATCGGGCTGCCAAGAAAACTCTCCAACGCGGCGACCACAGGTTCAACCGGGTCGAAGCCAGCCTCGACGAAGGCCTCGACATCGACCCCTGACTCGGTACAGCGCTGCCACAACGCAGTCCACTCGGCAGCACCGGCAGAAGTGCGTGCATGCACGGCAGGCGCCATGACCGCGTTGAATTCTTCGCTGACGGCCGCGCGCTGTCGATCCAGTTCGCCAATCAGCTCGGTCGGTCCGGCATAACCCAGGGCGAGCGCGATACGTAGCTGCTGGGTCTCGTCTTCAGGCAGCTCGTGGGTTTGCTGGTCGGCGAACATCTGCACGCGGTTCTCGACCCGACGCAGGAAGCGGTAAGCATCCGCCAACTGCCGGGCGCGGCTGCTGTTGATCAAACCGAGTTGTTCGCAAACCGACAATGCCGAGAGCAATCCGCGGACGCGCAAGGCCGGCTCGCGGCCGCCGCGGATCAGTTGCACGAGCTGGACGATGAATTCGATTTCGCGGATACCACCGGGCCCGAGCTTGAGATGACCGGCCAGATCCTTGCGCGCGACCTCGGCATCGATCAACGATTTCATCTCGCGCAGCCCGGCAAACGCGGTGTAATCAAAATAGCGACGAAAGACAAAAGGTCGCAACGTCGACAGCAAGCGGGTGCCGGCGGCCTTGTCGCCGGCGACCGGTCGCGCCTTGATCCAGGCATAGCGCTCCCAGTCACGACCTTCGCGCTGGTAGTACTGCTCCATCGCCGAGAACGACAAGGCGACGCGGCCGACATTGCCGAACGGGCGCAGGCGCAAATCGACGCGATAGACGTAGCCGTCCTGAGTCCGGTCGGCGAGCAACGAAATCAAATGCTGGCTGAGTCGCGAATACCAGGCTTCCGCATCGAGCGGCCGCGCCCCGTCGCTGCTGATGCCACCTTCGTCATAGGCGAGCACCAGATCGACATCCGAGGAAAAATTGAGCTCACCGCCGCCGAGCTTGCCCAGCGCCAGCACGACCAGGCGCTGCACCTCGCCGGACTCCGTGCGAATCAGGCCATGACGTTCGGCGAGTACGTTTTCGGCATGGCGCAGAGCAACTTCCAGACAGACCTCGGCAAGCACGCTGGCACCAGTCAAGGTGGTCTCGATCTTGTCGATGTTGTTGACGTCGCGCCAGATCAGGCGCAACGACTCGCGTCGGCGGAAGCGCCGGATTTCGGTACGGAATTCGTCGTCGGCAAGGGTGCCCGAGAACGGTGACGCGCGTGCATCAGCATGGCGTGGATCGTTCATCAAACGAACTAGGTCGGGGCCGAGCAGTTGCGGATCGTTGTCGAAACTCTCAAATGCGTAATCGCTGGCCAGCAGCACCCGGTCGAGATGATGGTCTACACCGGCATCGTCATAGAACGGAATTCCCGCTTCACGGCAGCGCGATTCCAGGCGGGAAACCTTCTGATCGAGCAAGGCTTCGATCGCAGGCGGACGGGAGACGATAGGCATACGTGGATTCTGGCAGCGACCTGCGTCCACGGCCAGCAGGATTGAAAAGCCGGGAACAGCAAGAAGCGAAGTGCAGCTTCGCCGCAAACCGCAGGAGCGCCTTCAGGCGCATAGCCTTCGCTGGCTTCAGCCGAACGGGTGGCGGCTGGTTCTGGCACTTGCGCGCCGAAGCGGCTGGGGGCAGTCTGCGCGTCCACGCGCGTGGTTTACTTCGCCGGATCGACTCCTTCAAGTGCGCCGTCAGGGGGCAAGTGCGCAGGCCGACAATGGTGTTCACCTTTCACTCAGCCGCGTCGCCTGACAGTGCGCAGTTGCTCAACCTGCGATCCAACGACAACCGATGACTGCGAATCCAGAAACAACCGCGTTCAAGCGAAACCTGCCGTATGTGGTCTGGTTGCTGCTCGCCATGGTGATCTTCGCGATCAGCGCCAGTTGGCTGGATCCGGCGATTGGCTGGCCGTGGCTGGAACCGGACAGTTCGCGCCTGGGCCTGGCTGCAATCAACATTTTGCCGTTCGTGCTGATTGTCATCCTGCTCAGTGCATTGACGCGGCGGGTTGTGCTCTCAAGCTGGATTGGCTTGCTCCTGCTGGTTGGCAGCTACGCAGCCAACGCGATCAAGTTGCAGCAGCTCGAAATGCCGCTGCTGCCGGGTGATTTCCACTTTCTGCAAGAGCTGAGCTCGACCCTGCCACTGTTCGCCCACTACATCGGAAACGGCGGGCTGCCGATACTGATCGGTCTGCTCCTGGTCGCGCTGACGATCGGCTTGTTTCGCGAAACACCGTGGCCGGCCATGCGTGGCTGGCGGCGCGGGATTGTCGCCAGTGCAGTGATCGTGCTCGGCGTCGGCCTCGTTCAGGGCTGGACGCCGTGGCGCTCGATCTACAATGCGCAGCGATTGAATTTCGCGCCGTGGTCGGTCGTCGACAGCGCCAAGCGGGCTGGCATGATCGGCAACCTGGTTCTCTACAACTGGGAGCTGGCAGAGCGCCAGAACCTGCGACCGGATCGTGCCGCGGCGTTGGCCCTGCTGCGTGACAACGCCGAGGCGTTGCGGACGCACTTGAGCCCGAATACCTCATCGCTGGCCATGCCGAGCGGCACCGCGCCTGACATCGTCATCATCCAGAGTGAGTCGTTGTTTGACCCGGTGCGCCTTAAGGATGCGCCGAAAAATGTCTACCTGCCCAACTTCCACCGTTTGAGCAAGCGTGGTCTTTCAGGCGAGATGAAGGTGCCGACATTTGCCGGTGGCACGATCCGCACCGAGTTTGAAGTGCTGACCGGGCTGGCGCTCAAGTTTTTTCCCGGTGTCCAGTATCCGTATTTCGAAATCGCCGACCAGCCGATTCCGGGCATTGTGCGGACCTTGTCGCGCCAGGGTTATCAGACCACTGCGATTCATCCAAACAGCGGAGTCTTCTGGAATCGCAATCGGGCGTTTGAGGAAATCGGCTTTGATCGTTTCATCGATGAAAAGGCGTTTTCGAAGAGCGATATCGTCGGCTTGTTCACCGGCGATGCTGCGTTGACCGATCATGTCCTGGCCCAGCTCGACAAGGAAGGTCCGCCACAATTGGTGTTTGCGATCAGCATGGAGAATCACGGCCCTTTCGACTGGCGCCCCGGCCTCGATGCCAAGCGCCTGGCCAGTCTGCAAACGCCGCCAGGGCTCGATGAAGGTGGCGAGTACTGGATGCGCAACTATTTGTATCTGCTTGAAGACGCCGATCATGAACTCGGTCGTCTCGCCGAAGCTCTGCACAAGCGCAAGCGCCGCACCTTGCTGTTGTTCTACGGCGACCATCTGCCGGCACTGCCTCCGGTCTACCACCAGATCGGATTCAACGATGGCCTCGGACCGAAGACCCAGCCGGTGCCATGGCTGTTGCTCGACAACCGTCGCAACCTGGCCGAGCACAGTCCGATGAACACGACCTCGTGGTTGTTGCCAAGCATTCTTCTGGAAACGGCCGGGATCAGTGGCGATCGCTACTTCTCGACCCTCGCAGCGCTGCGCGAAACCTTGCCTGTCGATGTCATGGGATTGAGCGGACGCTTGCCCGATGAACTTCGCGCGCTGGGCCAGTTGCGTTACCGCAATGAGCTCGAACCGCTCATTGATCAGGTGCTCGGAGATCCGCCAGGCGGCACGCAAACCGCCATCGCGCCATAGGCCAGCAATTGCTCC
>NZ_DASSYD010000106.1:0-13231 GCF_035703485.1 Dokdonella sp.
GTGAAGGCTGGTTGCCTTGACCAGCCGCGCGGTGCGGCTGGCGGACCTTCTGGATGCCACCTGTTTCAACAAAAACAATCGGTTAGGCGACACCTGTCTGCGCGCAGCTCTTTGTTGCGCTGGCTTGAAGCACGGCCAGTGAATCTGCGCCAGCGCGCCGCGATCTGCACGCAGACTGGCGTCGTGACGATTGCGCCACTTGATCAGCGTTGCCTTAGTGCTCCACGCCGCCCGGGCCATGCACGTGACGATGCGCAATCTCTTCGGCGCTGGCTTCGCGAACAGCCAGAATCTCGACCGCGAAATGCAAGGTCTTGCCCGCCAGTGGATGGTTGAGATCAACATCGACAACGCTCGATCCGACTTTGATGACCGTAACCGTGCGCTGGCCACCGTCCTTCATCGCCAGCGCGGTGATCACGCCGGGCTTGAGCCGCGCGCCATCACGAAAATACTTCTTCGGCACCCGCTGCACCTGGCCTTCGTCGCGTTCGCCATAGGCCTCGGCCGGCACCACATCGACCTCGACCTGGTCGCCCGTGGTGTGGCCCATCAAGGCGTTTTCCAGCCCCGGAATCATTCCACCATGTCCAATCAATGCTTCGATTGGCTGCGCGGTGTTGCGTGAGGATTCGATTTCGCCCGTTTCATCACTGAGCGTGTAGTGCATCGAGACGACGGTATCTTTGGCGATCTGCATGACGTGCTCCGGATTCAACATGACGTGGGAAATGGCGCGGGAGACTACCAGCAATGCCGGTGAACTGCAGCGGCCCGGTCTCGGCTCGGGCGGCTGACTTCATTGTCAACCTGCTCACGTCAGTTGTTCGACACGCGCTCCGACGCGCTCACGACGGCTGCTGAGCTCATCAATCAGACTGGCTCGATACTCCGCCAGCTCGCGCGCCGTGGACATTCTGCTCGCGTCATCGTCAGGCTCGGCTTTTCGTGTCCTGCGGAATGCACAAAAGCGCCGATAGGCATGCAGGACATGACGCATGCGCCGCGCAATCAACTCCAGCATGATGGCGTCATCGACCATGCCGATTACTTCGATGTGATCGGGGATCAGATCGTCAGGGTCGCCAAAGTAGGCCAGCGCCGCGAGCGCTTCGTTGCGATCCGGCATCGGCAAGCTCCAGACATCATCTTCAAGCATCATGATCAGCCGCTGCACATGCACCAGCCGCTTGCGGACATAGGTTGGAAGCGTGTCGAAGACGAGGGTGTCGAGGGCGTGTTTGGCGGCATCAATGATGTCGACCTCGTCGGCCTCGGCAGCAAGGTGGCGCGAACGGTCAAACGCGCTCTGAAAGCGTTCGAGATCGGTTGATTCGAGTTCAAGGGTGATGCGCATGGTTGGCAAGCTATGCGCAGGCGCAACAATGGTCAACGGGCCGATTGTCATGCTCTCGACCAATTCGTGTCTGATCGCTGGCGAGACCAGAGTGAATCCTGTAACATTGCCGGGTTAAGTCGCGTTGACCCCCGCTTCCCTTCCGGTTATTCGATTCCCTCCCCCGTTTCCTGGCAGGGTTCGAACCTCACCGCTCGTGGTCCCGACGCCCGGAACCGGAATGCCCGTCATGTTGACCGGCGTCCGCAAATTCAAACCTGCAGCGCGGTTCATCAGGGACGCTCCGGGTTACACATCAGGAGCATCACCCATGAGTTTCGATACCCTCGGGCTGTCGCCAGCATTGCTGCGCGCGCTCGCCGAACAAGGTTACACCACACCCACCCCTGTCCAGGCCGCAGCGATTCCGCTGGTATTGGCGGGTCAGGATCTGATGGCAAGCGCGCAAACCGGCACCGGCAAAACCGCCGCGTTCTCATTGCCCTTGCTTGAGCGTCTCTATCCGGACGGCAAACGCCTGCCACTGGCTCGCAAGCCGCGTGCGCTGATTCTCACCCCGACGCGTGAACTGGCCGCCCAGGTGCAGGAAAGCGTGCGCAGCTACAGCAAACATATCGGCGTCAGGTCGGCGACCATTTTTGGTGGCGTCGGCATGGGCCCGCAGATTGACGCGCTGCGCCGCGGCGTCGATATCCTCGTTGCCACGCCGGGCCGTCTGCTCGATCACATGCAGCGTCGTACGGTGGATCTTTCCGCCATTGAAGTGCTGATCCTCGACGAAGCTGACCGCATGCTCGACATGGGTTTTCTGCCAGCCATGAAACGCGTGTTGAGCGCATTGCCGAACCAGCGCCAGACTCTGTTGTTTTCAGCCACGTTCCCGACCGAGATCAAGGCCCTGGCCAACCAGTTCATGCGCTCGCCGCAGGAAATCCAGATCGCCAAGCCGAACAGCGTCGCCTCGACCGTCACCCATCGCGTACATCCGGTCAATGCCGATGCCAAGCGCGACCTGCTGCTGCACCTGCTCAGCCTCGATGGCAGCCAGACCCTTATTTTCGGCCGCACCAAGCATGGTTGCGACAAGCTGACCAAGCAGCTGGAGAAATCCGGCCTGCGCGCAGCCGCAATCCACGGCAACAAGAGCCAGAATCAGCGCACGCGTGCGCTGGCCGATTTCAAGAGTGGCCGCGTCAACGTCCTCGTCGCCACCGATATCGCCGCGCGCGGACTGGATATCGATCAGCTGCCGATGGTCATCAATTTCGATCTGCCGATGGTCGCCGAAGACTACGTCCATCGCATCGGTCGTACCGGCCGCGCTGGCTCGGAAGGCCTGGCGATCTCACTGGTCAGCCACGCTGAGGAAGGCTTGCTGCGCGACATCCGCAAGATGCTCAAGCAGGATATCGCGATCGTCAACGTCGAAGGCTTCGAGCCCTCGCATCCGTTGCGTCTTGAAGGCCCCGGTGGTGCGCGCCCGCAACAGGGACGTGCGCAGCAGCACAACCGTCGTCCGCGCGCCCAGCAGCCACGTGGCAACGGCGACCACGATCATGCGGCAGCCAACAAAAAGCGTCGCTCGTATCGCGGCGGCAAACCGGCGGCCAGCCGCCCGTCCTGATCTGCAAAAACACGCCGCAGCTGCTGATGAAAGCGTGGTTTGACGTGTGAATCGTCTGAATGAAAAGGCGCATCAATCGATGCGCCTTTTTTCATAAATCAGCAATCTGCCAGGCATTCCCGCGATCGAGGCGCTTCGAAGGCCACTCGGTTGCGGCCAGCATTCTTGGCTCGATAAAGCGCCCGATCGGCGCGCCCGAGAAGTTCATCGAGCGATTCTCCATCAATCTCGTGAACGGCCACGCCAATCGATACGGTGATCGCCAATTGCGGACCACCCACGTCAATCGGAGTAGCTCCAATCGCGCTACGGATCTGTTCGGCCATGCGCATCGCGTGATGCGCGTCCGAGGCATGCAGCAAAGCAACAAACTCCTCGCCACCGAAACGGCCCAGGGCATCTCGCTTGTGCAGTACACGTTGTATCCTGTTCACGACCTCGCGCAACACCATGTCGCCGGCAGCGTGGCCGTTTGTATCGTTGACCCGCTTGAAGTGGTCAAGATCGACCAGCAGCAGCGCAAATCGGGATTCCGCAGGCGCCGGCGAAATCAATTGGCGCCGCGCCAACTCCTCGATCCAGCGGCGATTGTGGCAGCGGGTCAGGCTGTCAGTGATGGCCAACTGGTGAGCCTCACCAAGGCTGCGTTCGACGCACATCAAAAGAAACGCCACCGCTCCCAGCAACGGCAGCAAGCCACCACCAACGAGGGCCAGCACCGGAATCGGCCCATTGATCTCGAACAGACCAGCCGACTGCACACCGACCAGTTGCTTGATCGTCAGGCCGAGAAACAAGGCAGCGAGAAGCAGGAAAACTCCGGCCATGAGGATCGCTGCCACTGGTGCGTCGGGCTTGCGCGAGCGCAAGGCCTCGCGGCTGATAAGCACA
Source organism: Dokdonella sp. (assembly GCF_035703485.1). Lineage (GTDB taxonomy): Bacteria > Pseudomonadota > Gammaproteobacteria > Xanthomonadales > Rhodanobacteraceae > Dokdonella. The sequence goes on from NZ_DASSYD010000106.1 coordinate 3,873, forward strand.
CCCGCCACGCACAAGAGACTCCCGACCAGCGCAATCCGAAACGAAAGCAGTGACCATACCGATGTGCTGATGCCAAGCAGGATCAAGACGACACAAAGCCATGGCAGGAATCGAAGCGGATTGGAGGTAAATCCGTTGAAGCGTCTCAGCGCAACATACTGGTAGACAATTCCGGACAAGAGCAATCCGTTGGTCAAGACGACGCTCGCCAGCTCTCCAATCACCGCGCGCAAACCCAGAGCCACCAGACCGAGTGCGATCAGCACATCGGCGATACCCCACAAGCGAAGCTCCGAGCGCAAACGATGCGAGGGAGTCAATGACACCAACAACATGAGGACACCGGCCAGAAACGTGACCACGGCATCCATCAACATGGCGGTTGCAATATCAAACTGCACGACGCGTGCCCCCTGTTTCCTGCATGCACCTCCGGCGCATCCACGCAATCTATCACGCACTTGGATTCTGTCGAATCGCATTCAGTTCGCGCGACCGTGTTCGTGCCGAAGCAATTGACTCAAACACCGCAGTCGCTGCGCTCCGGCTCTCCATGCGGCTATGCTGATCGCGTCCTTTCTGGCCCCGGATCCCTGCCGTGATTCGAATTCTTTCCTGCCAACTCCCCGACAACGCGTATTTGCTGCGTTATCGCGACAGCGGGGCATACACGGATTGTTATCAGTGCACTATCGACAGCCAGCGCAGTCATGCCGACTTCGTCATGGCGTTCTACACAACCTGGTTGTTCAAGCTGGAACGAAAAATCCTGGCCTGGGCGGTCAATCGCCCCTCGACGGATGCGCAGGCCATGGAACTTGCGCAAGGTCAACGCGACCGGTTTGCCGCATGGGATGTGGAATGCCGTTCGCTCGATCAGCTCCTGCTCCGTGACCTGCACGGGCGGACGCGCTCGTGGCTGATGACTACGCCCATAGTCGGGAACAGCGGCACGCGACTGTATTTTGGTTCGGCCGTGGTGCCGCGTGCCGATCCGACCGCTGAGACAGCATCTCCCGGCTTCCCGTTTCGCGCCCTGCTTGGCTTTCACAAGATTTACTCGCGCTGCCTGCTGCGTGCCGCCTGCGCAAAGCTGCGGCGGCAAATCACGCTTTAGCAACTGACTTTCGTCACGGGTAATCCGCGCTCAGATGCCCTACCCTGATGGGTTCATACGCAACCCGGAACAACGACGATGACTTATCGCCTCACCTTGACTGCCGCTCTCGCGCTTTCGCTTGGAGCCGCGTCACCCGTACTCGCCGCCGACGGCGATGCTGCAAAGGAAGCCAAATCGGATTCCGGCAAGCTGGAAACCAAGACTGTCAATCCATTCTTCGCGCCCAGCCCGTTGCCATTCCATTTCCCGCAGTTCGACAAGATCCATAACGAAGACTACAAGCCGGCCTTCGAAAAAGGCATGCGCGACAGCGAGGCCGAAATACTGGCAATCGCCAACAACCCTGAGCCCGCCACATTCGAGAACACGATTGTCGCGATGGAACGCAGTGGCCAGTTGCTGACCCGCGTTGCCCGTGTGTTCTTTTCGCAGGCTGGCACCAATACCAACGATGCCATTCAAAAGCTGCAAGCCGAAATGGCACCGAAGCTTTCGGCACACACCGACAAAATGGTCCTCAACAGCAAGCTGTTTGCGCGCATCCAGGCGGTCTACGATCAGCGCGACACCCTTGGGCTCGATGCCGAGTCGAAGCGACTGGTCGAGCGCTACCGCACCGATTTCGTGCGTGCCGGAGCCCAGCTTTCGGATGCCGACAAGACCAAACTCAAGGCGATGAACTCGGAACTGGCCAGCTTGTCCACCCAGTTCAGCCAGAATCTGCTCAAGGAAACCAACGCCTCGGCTATCGTCGTTGACAAGCGCGAGCAGCTCGCCGGTCTTTCCGATGACGCGATCGCTGCAACCAGCGAAGCGGCCAAGAAGCGCGATCTTGACGGCAAATTCGTCATCCCGCTGATGAACACAACGGGTCAGCCGTCGCTGGCATCGCTGAAGGATCGCGATCTGCGCGAGCGCATCATGCAGGCTTCGTTGAATCGCGGCAGCCATGGTGGCGATTTCGACAATCGGGCCATTGTCGCCTCGGTGGTCAAATTGCGTGCCGAACGAGCCGCCCTGCTCGGCTACCCCAATCACGCCGCCTATGTGCTGGAGGATGAAACCGCGGGGACAGTCGGTGCAGTCAACAAGCTGCTTGCCCAACTCGCGCCACCTGCGGTGGCCAACGCCCGTGCCGAGGCTGTTGATATCCAGAAAGTGATCGACAAGGAAGGCGGAAAATTCAAGGTTTCCGCGGCCGATTGGGCCTACTACACCGAGAAGGTTCGCAAGGAGAAATACGACCTCGATGCCGAGCAGCTGCGTCCGTATTTCGAGATGAACAACGTGCTTGAGAAAGGCGTGTTCTTCGCCGCGACCAAGCTCTATGGCATCACCTTCAAGGAGCGCAAGGATCTGCCGCTGTATCTGCCCGATATCCGCGTGTTTGAAGTGTTTGAGGAGAACGGCGATCCGCTGGCCCTGTTCATCGTCGACTACTACGCGCGCAGCAACAAACGCGGCGGTGCCTGGGCAAATGCCTATGTCGCCCAGTCAAAGCTGTTTGGCACCAAGCCGGTCATTGCCAATCACCTGAACGTTCCGAAGCCGCCGGAAGGTGAGCCAACCCTGATGACCTACGACGAGGTCAACACCGCCTTCCACGAGTTCGGCCACGCTTTGCACGGCATGTTCTCGAACGTGACCTACCCACGTTTCGCCGGTACCTCGGTGCCACGCGATTTCGTCGAATATCCCTCGCAGGTGAACGAGATGTGGACGGCCTGGCCGGAAGTTCTCAAGAACTACGCCAAGCACTACAAGACCGGCGAACCGCTGCCGAAGGCACTGCTCGACAAGGTCAAGGCTTCGGAAAAATTCAACCAGGGCTTCGCCACCACCGAGTATCTGGGAGCAGCGCTGCTCGACCAGGCCTGGCATCAGATCACCGCTGATCAGGCACCCGATGCCGATGGCGTACTCGCCTTCGAGGCGGCCGCACTGAAGAAGGCCGGTGTTGACTATGCTCCGGTTCCGCCCCGCTACCGGACGACCTACTTCTCACACATCATGGGCGGCTACTCGGCTGGTTACTACGCCTACATCTGGAGCGAAGTGCTTGATGCGGACAGTGTCGAATGGTTCAAGAAGAATGGTGGACTGACCCGCAAGAACGGCGACCATTTCCGCGAAACCCTGCTCTCGCGAGGCGGCTCGGAAGACGCCATGGTCCTGTTCAGGAACTTCAGCGGTGGCGAGCCATATGTGCAGCCTTTGCTTGAGCGCCGCGGACTGACGCCGAAGGGCAAGTGATCGTGAGGGTCGCCACTTCTACAGAGTGGCGACCCCTTACTCTTGTCGCAGGTGAGAATTGCAGGCAACCGATTTCGCGTCTGCCCATTCAAGCAGCTAAGCTCTGATCATGAGCACACCCCTTCAACTTGCAAACCTGATCGACGGCACCAGTTCGGGGCCGATCGGCAACCGCTGGCTCGATGTTTTCGAGCCAGCCACTGGAAAGGTCTTTGCACGCTGTCCGGCCTCTGCACAAGAGGATGTCGAAAAAGCCGTTGAAGCCGCGCAACGCGCTGCTCCCGCCTGGGCTGCGACGACACCCGATGACCGATCGCGGCTACTGCAAAACCTTGCCAGCCTGCTTGAGGCGGAGCTTGAATCGCTCGCCGAACTGGAGTCGCGTGACAACGGCAAGCCGGTTTCGCTGGCTCGCCGCGTGGACATTCCACGCGCCATTTCCAATCTGCGTTTCTTCGCTGCCGCGATCACCCAGTGGTCGAGTGAAGCGCATGCGAGCAATGCCAACACAATCAATATCACCTTGCGCCAACCGCTGGGCGTGGTCGGCTGCATCTCGCCGTGGAACCTGCCGCTGTATCTGTTTACCTGGAAGATCGCACCGGCCCTCGCCGCCGGCAACACGGTGGTCGCCAAACCCTCCGAAATCACACCTTGCACGGCGGCGCGTCTTGGAGAGCTGAGCATCGCCGCTGGCTTTCCGCCCGGCGTTCTCAACATCGTCCACGGTGAAGGTCCGGCCGTTGGTCAGGCCATGGTCGAGCATCCCGCCATCAAGGCCGTGTCCTTTACCGGCAGCACGCGGACCGGCGCCGCGATCGCAGCGACGGCTGCACCCATGTTCAAAAAGCTATCACTGGAAATGGGTGGCAAGAATCCGGCCATTGTTTTCGAAGATTTCGAGTTCAGCGAAGCCAATCTGGCCACCATCGTGCGCTCCGGATTCTCCAATCAGGGTGAGATCTGCCTGTGCGGCTCGCGTCTGCTCGTGCAGCGTTCGATCTATGCGAAATTTCGCCAACGCTATCTCGCTGCAGTACGGGCCCTGCGGGTCGGCGATCCGAACGACACTGCCAGTGATCTCGGCGCGCTAGTTTCAAAACTCCATTTTGACAAGGTTATGGCGGCGATTGCCAGCGCACGCGAGGAAGGTGGAAGCATCGTCTGTGGCGGAGAATCCCTGGTCATCGATGGTCGTTGTGCTGATGGCTGGTTTGTCGCGCCGACTGTCATCGAAGGCCTGGATTCGGACAGCCGCACCAATCAGGAAGAGATTTTCGGCCCGGTCGTCAGCCTGATTCCGTTCGATGACGAAGCCGAGGCGATCCGCATTGCCAACGACAGCCGCTACGGGCTCGCCGCCTCGTTGTGGACCCGAGATCTCGGTCGAGCACATCGCGTCTCGGCCAGGCTCGAATTCGGCATCGTCTGGATCAACTGCTGGATGTCACGGGATTTGCGCACGCCGTTCGGCGGAGTCAAGCAATCCGGCATCGGGCGCGAAGGCGGTGTTGACGCCTTGCGCTTCTTCACTGAGGCTAAGAACATCTGTATTGAGTCCTCATGACACCTGACTCTCCCGGAGGAAAACCATGCTCCGATTCAATTCCGACTGCAAAACTGGAAACTGTCATCGCCATCTCGGCTTGCTGAATGCAGCATTGGCTGTGCTGCTGACCGCACCCTCTGTCGGCCTGGCTGCGCCGAACTCGTCGGATGGCGGTGCCAGAGTCCATCAACAACAAGCGGCGGTGGCTCGGTCCGAGGAGATCATGGCCGAAGCGCAAACACACAAAGGCATGCTCGCCCAGTATGTGTTCATGCGCGATTCCTATGCCAGCAATACCGATGTTTCATTCCGCCTGATCTTCAACCAGTACCTGAGTTGGTATCAGACCTGGGTGGGCGACTACGTCGGTGCACGCGACAGCTTCTCGATCCTGCAGAAGCCTGAGCGCGATGACTCGGCATCACCGCTGGAGAGTTCCGACTGGCATGCAGAACCCGCCGTCGACGTCATCACGCGCCTGGCGAAAGGCAAGAAGGCCGTATTCTTCAACGAGAACCACAGCTTTCCGCTGACCCGAACCCTGACCGTGAAGATGCTGGCCGCCTTGCGCAAGGAGGGTTTCGACACCTTCGCTGCGGAGACCTTGAATCAACCCGACATGGCCGCGCTGCAGAAACGTGGCTACGTGATCCACGAGACCGGTTTCTATACCGAAGAGCCGATTTATGCGGAGATGGTCAATGAAGCGCTCAAGCTCGGTTATCGAGTGGTCGCCTACGAGGCCTTGTCGGATGCCACTGGCGATGCGCGCGAAGAAGAACAGGCGCAAAACCTCAAGCGTGATGTCTTCGCCGACCACCCCGACGCGCGTCTGGTCGTCAACGCCGGATATGCCCACATCCAGGAACACGGCAAATACCTGGGTGGAAAGGCGATGGCCCAGCACTTCAAGGGCCTGACCCACATTGATCCGCTGACCATCGAACAAACCATGCTCATTCCGCATGACAAGATCACCAGTGACCACCCCTACTATCGAGACGTCATGACCAAGCTGATGCCAACGCAGCCCATCGTCTTCGTCGACAAGGAGGGAAAGCCCTGGTCGCTGAAGGAGAAAGCCTACGACCTCAGCGTGTTTTTCCCCGAGGAAGTCGAGCAACTCGGACGCCCAACCTGGCTATCGCTCCTCGGCATGCGCCAGGCGTTCCGGGTCAGTGGCCGCATGTGCGATCTGAGCTACCCTTGCATGGTTGAAGCGCGCCTGGTCGGCAGGCCCGACGACGCCGTCCCGGCCGATCGTGTGGTCATCAATTTCAAGAGCCGAATTGTCGGCTATGGCGACAAGGTGCGGCAAAGCAGCGATCCATTTCCGACCGCGGAACTGTGGCTGCGGCCAGGAAACTACGAGACCCTCTCTCGTGACATGTCCAATCAGGCACGCCATCGGCAAACCATCAAGGTTGGTGCAGGAAAGCCCAAGCCATGAATGACGTTGTTATCGCCAAAACGGCACCGAAGGCGGTGGGTGCCTATCCGCATGCGCGTCGCGTCGGCAATCTGCTGTTCCTGTCCGGAGTCGGTCCGCGCAGTCCCGTCGACAACTCGATTCCGGGCAATGTCGTTGATGCTGACGGCAAGCTCGTCAGCTACGACATCGAGGCACAGTGCCGACAGGTATTCGCCAATGTCCGAGCGGTACTCGAAGCCAGTGGCGCGCGCTGGCAGGATCTGCTCGACGTCACTGTATTTCTGACCGATATGCAAAACGACTTCGCCGCGTACAACCGCAGCTATGCCGAACACTTCACCGATTCGCAACCCTGCCGCACGACACTGGGCATCACGGCGCTACCAACTCCGATCGCAATCGAACTGAAATGCATCGCCGTGATTGCTGCTGAAGCCTGAGACGCCAAGAGTCGCCCTGCAGCACTCCGACGTCGCGCACTCGCAAGAGCGAATTTCAACCGCCTGTCAGGGCGGCAAGTTCAAGAGTGGAAAGGACGGTTGTCCGGAAGCGCCATTGCGGCTTCCAGACGCCCGCTGATTTTTCACTCTCGAAATTTCGCCAACTCATGATCCGCATCACCGTTTCAAATGTGTTGGCACGGTTTGCCAACTTATTGCGTATGTCTGGATGGGACTCTTTCATCTGGAGAGAAACATCATGCGCACCTCATGGACAAAAGCTCTACGGCCACTGCGTTCAGGGTTGTTGCTGCCTGCCCTGCTCGCGATGAGGGTCGCTGCAGGCAACCTACTCGCGGGCATGGCTCGCTCCTGCAGTCTGGGCAAGCTGCGGACTGAGCACTGACAGCTTGAGCAAGCCTGCGTGATGTCGGATGCGGCCCGGCTTGGCTGGCACGATTTGCGGGCCAAATGCGTATGTACGGATAAGGGCCTGCTTCGGCAGGGAGAAAGCACCATGAATGCAGCCACCGGCCAGAGCCAGCGGATACGTCAATCGAGCCTGCCACGGCTGTTGCAATGAAGTACATATCCTTTTTGAGGACCTGATGATGAACAAGTTTATTGCAACACTTTGTTTGGGGCTGTGCCTGCTGCTCAATGTGGCGCACGCTGAAGTTGTCTGGGTTGGCGATTCTGCCGCTTGTGATGCGCAAGCCAGGACAGCGCCTACCTTGACCCTCGCTTTGGTTCAAACTGCTTTCAACGGTGACAGCAGCAATGAGATCAGGCTGACCGCTGCGAACACGAATTACATCGGCGCTGCCAACCATGCCGGTTTCTACACGATCGGAAACCGGACCGACAGTTTGATCATCAAAGGTGGCTACAGCGATTGTGGTGTTGCACCCAGCAACCGTACCGAGATCGGCCACGCCACCAGTCCGGTTTTCACCGTCGACAACTCTACCGTCACTTTCATGAACATCACAATGAGATTGAGTGGCTCGCGCGGCCTGGTTGCCGACAATGACGCTACAGTCTATTTGGACAATGTAGTGGTATTTGGCAATCAATCGGGTGTTGAAGTCAAAGGTGGCGCTTACGTGGAGTTAAAGGCCAACAGTGTGGTGCAAAGCAACAGTGATCCCGGCACTGCCAAAGGTGGTGGCATTTACTGTCATGAAAGTAGTTCCATGGTGATCATCGGTGGCCGGCTGCATGAGAACGCCGCGGTAAAAGGCGGAAATTTATTTGTTGAAACGGGTTGTTCTGCCGAGCTGGGCCAGAAATCATTCATCACCAATGGCACTGCCAGTGATGCCGGTGGCGGAATACTGGTCGACAATGGCGGCCAGCTCTGGGCCAGAGGCGGAGCAGAAGTGGTGCGGATCCAGGGCAATACAGCAGTCAATGGCGGTGGCATATTTGTCTGGGGCACCGGGCGTGTGATATTGAACAATACCACCCTGGATGGCAATTCCGCCTCGGACAAAGGCGCCGCGATTTTTGCAGCCAATGGTGGTGGAGTAGCCACTCAGGTCACCATGGATCGTGTTGATGACTGCCCGTTTCTGATCAGTTGCTCAGTGATCACGGGGCATGATTTTTATCAGTCATTGGTATACCTGTACAATTCCAGGGCGCAAATCAGCAGAACTGTCGTTGATTCAAATAACTTTACTGGTCCCTACGATTACACTTCGAGTTTGTTCTATGCGGACACTTCGTCAATTTTGCATTTGAACCGGGTAGCCATGACCAGAAATGAAACCTGGTACTTGCTCAGTGCGTCTGGTGATGGTCCAGCTCAAGTTTTCGCCACTCATATCACAGCAGCAAGGAATCAATTCCATAAGCCAGGATATGGCGAATTGGGAAGCTTTCCGTGGGTCAATTTTGGGATAATGAATATACAAAATTCCATTTTCGATGACACGCATGGTAGCGATCCTAGAGTTGGGAATTTTAGCGGTGATTGTAATCTGATTGATGATAGCAAGAATTGGCCCGCTGGCACCTACGTCATTGGCACACCGCAGTTCATCAACGTCGATGGTGGCGATATGCGCCAGGTGGCCAGTTCACCGGGTGTCGACATGTGCAACCAGGATGACTTTGCCTGGTCAACGGAAAAGGACATCGAGAATCAGGATGCCCCGGTCAATGAAAACACAAACCAGCAAGGCCACCCCGGCCAGGCTGGCGGTTTGTATGATGCCGGCGTCGATGAAGTCTATGACAATATCGGGGAGGACATGTTCTTGTTGACGGTACAAAAGGTCGGTTCGGGCAGCGGTAGCGTCGCCAGTTCGCCAGTGGGTATTGCCTGTGGCAGTGACTGCACGGAAGTATATTTCAGAGGCACTGTGGTAACGCTGTACCCCTTTCCTTCAGCAGACAGTGAATTTGTCGGCTGGCAGCACCCCCCTCTGTCACGATAGTTGTCCGCTCTTCTGATACCTGCCCTGAGGGGGCGAGAGGAGCACAACCATGAGCCGTTACAGCCCCGAGTTCAAAGAACAGGTCGTCCGCAAAATGATGCCGCCGAACAATCAAAGCGTC
>NZ_DASSYD010000050.1:0-37829 GCF_035703485.1 Dokdonella sp.
CCTTGCGCTCGTTGTTTGGTCGTGCCGTTGGCGATCTGGCCAATGACATTTCCACGACCAATGCTGCAATCAGCGCCAATCGTGCGCTTCTGGTTGCCAAGACCCTGACCCTTGGCAGCCACCATGCCTCGATTTCAATCAGCAATCTGTCCAACCAGAAAATGATCTACGTCGATGACAACGATGTGGCGCACCTGGTCTATGTCACATCGTTCTTCGCCGACAAGGGTGTAATTGCCTCTGGCGCCGGCATGCTTTCTGCCAGTCGTGCCGTAGTCAACCAACCGACCCGTCCGTTCGTCATCACTGATGCGCAGACCGGTGTCGTGCTCAAGCACTGGGATGGATTGACCACCTCGGAAATCGGCACCGGTCCCGGTGGCAACGCGAAAACCGGACAATACAACTGGGGCTCCGGCGGAAAATATGGTTACCTTGATGTTTCCCAGAGTGGATCGACCTGCACGATGAACAACACCGACGTGAAGTCGGTCAATCTCAACGGCAGCACGGGTGGCAGCACCACGGCATTCAGCTACACCTGCCCGAACAACACCTACAAGGCCATCAACGGCGCCTATTCGCCGATCAACGACGCACACTATTTCGGTGGCGTGATCCAGAACATGTACTCCGCCTATACCGGCAGCAAGGCATTGACCTTTCAGCTGATCATGCGCGTGCACTACGGTTCGAATTACGAGAACGCGTTCTGGAACGGCAGCAACATGAGCTTTGGCGACGGCGCGAGCACGTTCTATCCACTGACCAGTGTCGACGTGGCTGGTCACGAGGTCTCGCACGGCTATACCGAGCAGCACTCCAACCTGACCTACTCCGGCCAGTCCGGCGGCATGAACGAGGCCTTCTCGGACATGGGTGGTGAAGCGACCGAGTACTACTGGAAAGGCAGCAACGACTTCCTTGTCGGTCCGGAAATCTTCAAGGCATCCGGTGCCCTGCGCTACATGAACAATCCGCCGCAGGATGGTGGTTCGATCGACAACGCCGCCGACTACACCAGTTCGATGGACGTGCATTACTCCTCGGGCGTGTACAACAAGGCGTTCTACAAACTGGCGACCACTTCGGGCTGGAATACGCCGAGCGCGTTCAAGGTCTTCGCTCGCGCGAATGCCGTGTACTGGACGCCGAGCAGCACCTTCAACAGCGGTGCCTGCGGTGTCGAATCGGCTGCGACTGATCTCGGCCTGAGCTCGGCCGCAGTTACGGCTGCATTCAACAGTGTCGGAGTGAGTTGCTCGGGCGGCGGCGGTGGCAGCACCGGCGGTCCGCTGACCAATGGTGTTGCCGTGACCGGCATCGGCGCATCGAGTGGCAACTCGGTCAACTACACGCTGGCCGTACCGGCTGGAGCGACGAATCTCAACTTCGCCATGTCCGGCGGTAGTGGTGATGCCGACCTGTACGTGAAGTTCGGCAGCGCGCCAACCGATTCGAGCTACGACTGCCGTCCGTATGTTTCCGGCAACAACGAGTCCTGCCCGATATCGAGTGCCCAGGCTGGCACTTACTACGTTCGCATCAAGGCGTACTCGACCTTCTCCGGCGTCTCCCTGACCGGAAGCTATACGGCGCCAGCAAGCAACACGGCTCCGACCGCCAACTTCAGCTTCACGACCAGTGGTCTGACAGCCAGCTTCTCCGACAGCTCCAGCGACAGCGATGGCACGATTGCATCGCGTTCGTGGAACTTCGGCGATGGTGGTTCTTCCTCGTCAACCAATCCGAGCCACACCTACTCCTCGGCCGGCAGCTACAACGTCACACTGACGGTTACCGACAATGATGGTGCAACGGATTCCACGACCAAGTCTGTTTCGGTAAGTGGCGGTGGCGGCGGTGGCGGCAATGTTCTCCAGAACGGCGTTGCGGTAACGGGTCTTGCTGCATCTACCGGCAATCAGCTGGTCTACACGATGGTAGTTCCGTCAGGTGCCAGTGGTCTCAAGTTCGTGACCTCGGGCGGATCGGGTGATGGCGATCTCTATGTCAAGTTCGGTTCTGCACCAACGACATCAAGCTATGACTGCCGCTCGTGGGCTTCGGGTAACGGTGAAACCTGCAACATCAGCTCGGCCCAGGCCGGTACCTACTACGTCATGATCAATGCCTACTCAAGCTTCAGTGGCATGAGCCTGACCGGCAGCTTCTCCGCCGGCGGTGGTGGCGGTGGTTGCACCGCCAGCGGTACGGTCCTGTGTGACGGTTCGACGGTCAGCGGTTTGTCGGCAAGCAAGAACAACTGGACCTCGACCTACACGATTGACGTGCCGGCCGGTGCCAGCAATCTGACGGTTTCGATTGCCGGTGGTTCGGGTGATGCCGATCTGTATGTCCGTCTCGGATCCGCTCCGACGACAACCAGCTACAACTGCCGTCCGTACAAGAGCGGCAACAGTGAAACCTGCTCGTTCTCGTCACCAAGCGCAGGCAAGTACTACATCCGGGTTCGCGCCTATCAGGCGTTCTCGGGTGTCAGCCTGAGCACCAATATCACGCAATAGGAAGTAGCCAGCAACACCGCCAGAAATGGCATTGAAGCGGCAGCCGGAGCAATCTCGCTGCCGCTTTTTTTGATGGGACGCAGGGCCCCGACACAAGCCTCAAGGTGTTGTCGTCTCCAATTCCATGTGCGCCACTTGATCAGCGCCTGCCAAGACAACGCCGATAGCGGTCGTCGACGCGTTTGGCGAACCACTCTGTGGTCAGCTTGCGCGTGATCTTCGGGCTCTTGAGGGTGATCCGGGGAATCATTGCTCGCGGCAATGCACGATCTTCAACCTTTTCCGCCAGTTCGAAAACCGATTCATACAGGCGTGTTTTCACGAAGCGGGATTGGTCGCCTTTTTCGAGATCGCGACGGATCTGCGAATCGCTCAAGCCGAGTTGTTTGCCAAGCGCACGCACCGCGCGCTCGGTGGTGCCAATTTTGCTGCCGTCAGGCCTGCTGCCATACAGGATCAGGTCACCGTCATAGGCCAGTGGAATTCCGGATGCGAGACTCACGGCATTCTGGAATGCGGCATTGCGGCTTGCATACAAGCCGGCATTGAAATCGGCGAAGCGATAGATCATTTTCGAATAGTTGACTTCGTAACCAAGCAGATGCGCAATGCCGAAGTACATGCCGCCTCGACGCGTGAAAACCTCACGGCGGATCGATTCATTGATCGGATACGGATAGCCCTGATCCTTGGCAAGTTGCTCTGCAAAGCTGATGCTGACCTGCATCGGTCCGCCAGTTCGCACCGGATTGGAGTCGGCGAAAAGACGTTTGCCGAGAGGAACCGAGGCAATCAGATCTTCATAGATCAGACTCAGTTCGCGTTCGCTACGGATGCCATCCAGGCGTTCGTCATAGCGCCTTCCATCGGCCGACTTCAATTTCAATGCTGCGCTGACGGCGAACTTCGGGATGTGGTGGCGGGCGGCGCGTGTGTCGATCTCTTTGCGAGCGATGCGTGCCAGGTTGGGTACAACCGGATCAGCGGTAAACGTGGATTCCTGTTCGGTGACGGCCAATGCTGCACAGAGGTTCTCATCGCTGGGCTCGATTTCAAGCGCCGCGAATGCGGCCTGGATATCAGCCGCCCAGCCCTTGCGATCAGGCGTGCTTTTTGGCAACAGGGTGACCAGACGCGTACGTACTTCCAAGGGCCGAAACGCCGGTTCCTGCAGCGGCTGGCGCGTCGCGCAACCACCAACTGCAATCAGGCTGGCCATCAACGCAAAGCGGGTCAATCGGGTAGAAATCATGGGTTGGAGTCACTCTGGTTTGCCAGTCGAAGTGGGTGGCGGGATGCGTCTGCAAGCAGCAAGCTTTGCATCCAACCCGGCTTGCTCTGGTTCAGGCTGGAAACTTCATGCGGAGTATCTTCTGGTGGTGGCACCGGCATCCGTTTGCAAGCGATACCGCGACCCGAAGGCATCCGCCGATGGCCGTCATGGCATGACAGTCAATCCAGTCAGGAACCAACGTCGATTCGACGAATTGACGCTGATCTGTTAAGATTGAACACGCTGCTTGCTTGAATATTGCAACAAGATCAGCATCTTACTGATTCGCCGCCGCTTGCGCGCCGAATCATTCTGCACGCACCGACGTGCCTGTGCCAGCCTCCACTTCTTGCACTTTACGCCGTTCGTGTTCTTGCGATTCGAGTGCTTGTTCCCGCATGAATCGCCAATCTGGCAATCAGCAAGCCTCCTTCGGCAGCTAATCTGACAATCACTGCGCGCCAGTTTGAGTCCTCTTTCCCTGAACCTGCCCGTCCAACAAAGTGAGTTGAATGTCCTATTGCTCGATCACAATCGATAGCCGGTCAGTCCGCAGCGATGCGGTACCGACTCGCTTCGGAAATTTGATGAGCATGGATGTTTTTGGTCGGGGGAATCATTCTTTCAGGATTGCTGCGTTCAACCTGTTCAAGCGTGGACGACTGATGGCGATTCCGAGTGTCCGGATGGCTACCTCGGCAACGGCGAAGCGGGTCGTTGCGACAGCCTCTTTGGCAACGGATTCAATCAGTGGATCTCGTTCTATCCATCGAACGCGTGCGGCAATCGTGCCTCGCGAATCTTCTTCCGGAGCACACCTCGTATGACCATTCCTTTCGCGATCGCCGGCGTGCAGATGCACGTTCCAGCATTGTCCAGCAACCTGGCCGCCTTGATGCAAAGAATCGAGGTGGTCATGGCCCGCTTTCCCTGGACGCAGATGATCGTTTTCAGTGAACTGGCGCAATGCGGACCCGTACCGAATGCACCGGTGCAATTGCCCGGTCCGGAAGAGGCCTCGCTGCAAGCAGTCGCTGCCAAGCACGGCATCTGGCTGATTCCGGGTTCAGTGTTCGAGCGCGGAGCCGACGGCAAGCTGTATAACACCGCATCAGTCATTGATCCGAGCGGTGCCGTCGTCACCCGCTATCGGAAAATGTTTCCGTTTCGTCCGTATGAGCAGGATGTCACCGCCGGGAATCAGTTCTGCGTTTTCGATATTCCCGATGTCGGTCGCTTCGGTCTCTCGATCTGCTACGACATCTGGTTGCCGGAAACGACGCGCACCCTGACCGCGCTGGGCGCCGAAGTCCTTCTCCATCCGGTGTTGACCGGAACCATCGATCGCGATGTCGAGCTGGCCATCGCACGTGCCACTGCCGCGCAGTTCCAGTGCTATGTGTTCGACATCAATGGTCTGGACGCTGGCGGAATCGGCCGCTCGTGTGTGGTCGACCCGAGTGGCACGGTACTGGCGCAAGCGGGTGGCTCCAGCGAAACCCTGCCACTGGAAGTCGACATGGCTCGCGTCCGCCGCCAGCGCGAGGCGGGTGTCAATGGGCTCGGTCAACCGCTGAAAAGCTTTCGCGATCGAGAAGTCGACTTTTCTGTCTACCGCCGCGAGGCGGGCGTCGATGCCTATCTGCATACGCTGGGACCGCTTGCGATTCCCGGCAAGGGTGAAAAGGCAGGCATCGGAGTTGCCGCACCCTCCCACGCGCTGCCACCAAACGGGATCCCGCCGCAGCGAAATTGAAGGCTCCATGATCACGGCAGCCGATCCCAAACCCGTATCCGCATCGAGAAGGAGTGACCCGTGAGTACAACCGACGCCAAGCCACCATTGATCGGTACCACGCAGGATGAAGCGGCTCCTGGCCCGGCAGGCCAGACCAGAGTGCCTGGCATTCGCGATGGGGCCGTCGCAGGCGGTGGAAATCCTTCGTCATTGAGCGAGTACTACTCGGCATCGCAATTGCGCAACGACCGTTGGACTTCGCTGAAAAGCATTGCCGGACAACTGGCCAGTTCGACCCGTGCCGAGCAGCGCGAGAAATTGATCGATAAAGCGCATCACCTGTTGCGGGCGCTTGGGCCAATCGAGGCCTATTGGGCATTCCCTGGCCGACGCGGCCTTGAGCAACTGCTCAGGATGCTGGCCCGCGGCGATCATGCCGACTTTGCTCGCGCGGTGACGCGCATGGTTCGCGCCTTGCAGAGCGGCACCTACCGGCGCCGCCTCGGTGAGTATTTCAGCGACACCGAGCGCGACATCAATGATGAAGAGGACAACGTTGAAACGCAGGAACAACGCGTGCGTTCGCGCCCGTTTTTCGAGGTTCTCATCGTCGACGATCTCGGCCCGGCGCAACAGGATGCGCAATGCATCGCCCTGCGCGAACAGCGCCGCGATGATGATCGATTCGTCTACGAGTCGGTAATCGTAAACACGTTCGAAGATGCGCTGATTGGGGTGTTGTTCAATACCAATATCCAATCGGTTGTCGTCCGCCATGATTTTGATTTCGCTTCGGACAATCGACTTGAGATCCTGCAGCGTTACCTGCGCCGGATCGGCGACGAGGAGCTGACCACGATCGATCCGGAAGACTACGGTCCCGAGTTGTGCCGCGTGTTGCGCAAGATTCGTCCGGAACTCGATGTCTTCCTGGTCACCGATCGGTCGGTCGAGGAAATTGCAGGGCGCGATCTTGGCGGCTGTGCGCGGGTCTTCTACAACCAGGAAGACTTCACCGAGCTGCATCTGAACATCCTGCGTGGCGTCAACTCGCGCTACAACACGCCGTTCTTCAATGCGCTCAAGGAAACTTCAAGCAGCCGACCGGCGTCTTCCATGCCATGCCGATCAGCCGCGGCAAGTCGCTGATCCGATCGAACTGGATTCGCGACATGAGCGAGTTCTATGGCATGAACATCTTCCTCGCCGAAACTTCGGCGACCTCCGGCGGACTCGATTCCCTGCTCGAGCCGACCGGCCCGATCAAGCGCGCCCAGGAGCTGGCCGCGCGCGCGTTCGGCGCACGCCAGACCTTCTTTGCGACCAATGGCACCTCGACCTGCAACAAGATCGTGGTCCAGGCGATCGTGCGACCCGGCGACATCGTGCTGGTCGATCGCGATTGCCACAAATCGCATCACTACGGCATGGTCCTCGCCGGCGCCAACGTGGTCTATCTCGACAGCTATCCGTTGAGCGAGTACTCGATGTATGGCGCGGTGCCACTGCGCGAGATCAAGCACGCGCTGCTCAAGCTCAAGGCCGCCGGCAAGCTGCATCGCGTACGCATGCTGCTGCTGACCAACTGCACCTTTGACGGCATCATCTACAACGTCGAGCGGGTGATGGAGGAATGCCTCGCGATCAAACCCGATCTGGTCTTCCTGTGGGATGAAGCCTGGTTCGCCTTCGCGCGCTTTTCGCCGACCTACCGCTTGCGCACGGCAATGAATACGGCACAAGTGCTGCGCGCGCGCTTCCGTGATCCCGCCTATGCGGAGCGCTACGAAGCCCATCGCAAGGAAATCGAGAACTTCACCGACGAGCAACTGCTCGAAACGCGCCTGATGCCGGATCCGGCCAAGGCCAGAGTGCGCGCCTACGCGACCCAGTCCACGCACAAGACCCTGACTTCGTTGCGCCAGGGATCAATGATCCATGTCCATGATCAGGACTTCAAAGGCTCGGTCGAACAGGCTTTCCACGAGGCTTACATGACGCATACCTCGACCTCGCCGAACTACCAGATCATCGCCTCGCTCGATGTCGGTCGCCGCCAGGTTGAACTGGAAGGTTTCGAATTTGTGCAAAAGCAGATCGAAGCGGCCATGACGATGCGCAAGGCGATCGACTCGCACCCTTTGCTGAAGCGCTATTTCAAGGTGCTCTCGGTCAAGGAACTGATTCCCTCCGATCATCGCGAGTCCGGAATCGAGGCCTACTGGGACAGGGAGCAGGGCTGGAATGACACCTGGAACGCGTTTGTCAGCGACGAGTTCGCGCTGGATGCCTCACGCGTGACCCTGGCCGTCGGCAACGCCGGCTACGACGGCGATACCTTCAAGAACGAAGTGCTGATGAACAAGCACGGTATCCAGATCAACAAGACCTCGCGCAACACGGTCCTGTTCATGACCAATATCGGTACCACGCGATCGTCGGTGGCTTATCTGATCGAAGTGCTGGTTCGCGTGGCCCAGGATCTTGATGCACAGCTTGAGGACGCCAGCAGCATGGAGCGTCGTGCTTTCGAGCGCCGGGTCAAGTCGTTGACCATGGAGTATCCGCCGCTCCCGGACTTCTCGCGTTTCCACGACAGTTTTCGCCGCGGTCGCGCCGAGGATACGGCGGAAGGTGACCTGCGCACGGCGTATTTCATAGCCTATGACGAGGCCAACTGCGACTACTTCCCGATCGAGGATGGCTCAATGGAAGCGGCCATGGATGCCGGCCGCGAGCTGGTCTCGACTGCTTTCATCATCCCGTATCCCCCCGGATTTCCGATTCTGGTTCCTGGCCAGGTGATCTCGAAGGAAATCCTGCATTTCATGCGCGCGCTGGACGTCAAGGAAATCCATGGTTACCGGACAGACCTCGGCCTGCGCGTCTTTACCGACGAGGCGCTCGAACGCGCCCATTCCGAATCTTCCCAATAGCAGGAGCCCACAAGCATGGCCGCACGCCGCAAGCTCAAGAACATTTCCGAGGTCCGCCGCTTCTTTCATCGATTCGAGGAGCCGATCTATTTCGTCAGTGCCACCAACTTCAACCTGCTCGGCCTCGACGAGTGGGTGAAGAACTTCAAATTCATCAGCTACATCGACTGTTACGACGGCCAGCATCCGAATGTCTTCTCTCCGTCCGAACACCCGCATGCCGAGTTCCAGTCGATCGAGGACATCAACAATTATCTTCTGCAACACAAGGAAGTGATCGATCACATCGAACGACGCGGCGGCAAGCCGAAGTTCATCTTCCTCATGTTCGACGAAAAAACCGAAGCGCTGTCGAAGGAGCTCGGGGCCAAGGTCTGGTTCCCGAAAGCCAAGCTGCGCAATCGCATCGACAACAAGATCGAAACGGTACGCATCGGCAACAAGGCCAAGGTGCCGAGCGTGCCCAATGCGCTGGCCGTGATCGATGATTACGCGCAACTGACGAAGGTCGCCGAAAAGGCGAAACTCGGCTCGGATCTGGTCCTGCAATCGGCCTATGGCGATTCCGGACACACGACGTTTTTCATCAAGTCCGAGGCCGACTTCCGCAAGCACCAGCACGATATCGTCGGTCACGGCGAGATCAAGGTCATGAAGCGCATCAACTGCCGCGGTGCCGCCATCGAGGCCTGTGCAACCAAGCAGGGCACGATCGTCGGTCCGTTGATGACCGAGCTGGTCGGATTCAATGAACTGACCCCGTATCGCGGCGGCTGGTGCGGCAACGAGATTTTTGCCAACGCATTCTCGACCAAGGTTCGCGACAAGGCGCGTGACTACACCTTTGCGTTCGGTGAACAGTTGCGCAAGGAAGGCTATCGCGGCTATTTCGAGCTCGATTTCCTTGTCGACACCAAGACTCGCGACATCTACCTCGGTGAGCTCAATCCGCGCATCACTGGTGCCAGTTCGATGACCAACCATGCCGCCTTCGCGCACGCCGATGCGCCGCTGGCACTGTTCCATCTGCTTGAGTTTTCCGATGTGCCGTTTGATATCGATATTGCCGAGCTCAATGCGCGCTGGGCCGATCCGGAAAACATCGACTCGTGGTGCCAGATGGTTATCAAGCACACCGACGATTCAATCGACCGCATCACCCAGGCGCCCGAGACTGGCATCTGGCGCATGCGCGAAGATGGCAGTATCGAGTTCGATCGGTTCGACTATCACCGTCGCGCCGTCAGCAGCGAAAACGAGGCGTTTTTCCTGCGCATCCTGAAAACCGGCGACTATCGCTATGAAGGTGCCGACCTCGGCATCCTGGTTACCCGCGGGCGCGCCATGACGGATCGCTTCACGCTGACCGAGCGTTCGCGCAAGTGGATCGATGGCATTCGTTCGCATTATTCCGCCGAGCCACTGGCGGGGCCGGTGCCAAGCGAAATTCCGGAGCATACTTTCAAGTTCCTTTGAACAAAAACCGTTTCGGAGTCCAAGCATGAGCGCGTCGTGTATCTGACTTTCAACGCGATCGCCGATGATCCGGGCAGCTCGATCTGGCAAGGCTTGTTCCAGCGTCTATGGCCGGCCTATCGGCGCTGGTACCTGCGTGATGGTCATCTGGCGCGGCCGACCTACCTGGACTGTCGACGCGCGCTCGAAGTGCATATGCCGGAGTTTGTTCCACGCTGGAGGCGGCTCGTTGAACTGGCCGGTGATGGCGATGTGGCGGCGCGGTTCCTGAGCCTGTGGTGTCCGCCTGCCTACGACAGCGCCTGTTCGCAGGCGGTGTGGCCCGGCGAGGAGCCGCTGCTGGTGCGCAACTACGACTACTCGGCCAAGTATTTCGATGCGGTCTGCCTGCATACGCATTGGGGTCCGCAACAAGTGATCGGCACCAGCGATTGCCTGGTCGGGCTCGTCGATGGCATCAACGAATCAGGCCTGGCCCTCTCGCTGACATTTGGCGGACGCAATGTCGTCGGTGTCGGCTTCGGTGTGCCCATCGTGCTGCGCTATGTGCTGGAGACCTGCACAACTGCCGAGCAGGCAGCGACAACCCTGGCGCGCATTCCCGTCCACATGGCCTACAACGTAACCGCGCTCGACCGTGCAGGGCACCGGACGACGGTTTTCCTCGCGCCGGATCGCGCCGCACTGGTCACCAACAGTCCGGTGGCGACCAATCATCAGCCGGGCGATGCCGGTTCCATCGACGCCTATCAGACCGCGACTATCGAGCGTGAACGATTCCTCCTCGGCCGCCTCATGCTGCATGAGGATCCGGCCGAGCGATTCATTGGCGCATTCCTGCGTCCACCGCTGTTTTCGCTGGCCTACGAACGCCAGCGCGGCACCTTGTACACGGCCGCGCTGTGGCCTCGGCAGCACAAGTTGAGCTATCGCTGGCCGCACGCCGAATGGACGCTGAGCCTGGATTCCTTCGAGCCGGGAAGCCGTCGCATCGTGCATCCGGCAGCCGAATCGGTGGCGGTTTGATCCGGCAAGCTCAATTTCATAGAGGCGAGAGGAGGAATGGATGTCGAATCAGGCGGCGAAACCGATAGAGACGAATTCAAGGCGGCCCGTGCTGCGCAAAGTGCTTGGCCGCTTCGGATTCTTTGCTCTGGCCTTCGGCTCGATGATCGGCGTCGGCTGGGTGACCTCGATCGGCAGTTGGCTGAGTCTGGCCGGCCCCGGCGGCGCGGTGCTGGCTTTTCTGATCGGCGGCGCAGTCATGCTCTGCATCGGACTTTGCTATGCCGAACTGACTCCGATGCTGCCGGTTGCCGGCGGTGAAGTGGCCTATGCCTACAAGGCCTTTGGCACGTTCAAGGCATTTCTGGTCGGCTGGGTACTGGCCTTCGGTTACGTCAGCATCTCCGGATTCGAAGCGATCTCGATTGGTCGTGTGCTGAGCTATCTGCTGCCGTCGATTGATCAATGGCCACTCTACACATTGGCCGGGTCAACCGTGTACGCCAGTCATATCCTGCTCGGCGTCGCCTGCACCGCGGCGATCACCTGGGTCAACTGGATTGGTGCGCGTTCGGCAGCGCGCCTGCAGGTCTGGTTGACGGTTGCCTTTGTCGCGGTCACTGCGGTCTTCATCGTCGCCGGTTTCAGTGCCGGCGATCGCGCCCACCTGTCGCCGTTGTTCGCAGGCGCCAGTCAGGGCGGGGCGCTGGCCGGATTGCTCGCCGTACTGGTCACCATTCCGTTCTGGTTTGTTGGTTTCGATACGATTCCTCAAGGTGCCGAGGAGGCGTCAGCTTCGGTCAAACCGCGCTTGCTGGCCTTGCTGATTGTTGGCTCGATTCTGGCCGCGATCGCTTTCTATGTACTGATTATCCTCAGCGTGGCCGTGCTCGGGCCGTGGCAGACGCTGGTCACGGCGGATCTGCCGGCGGCGCATGCCTTCGAACTGGCGTTCCAGTCGCCGTGGTTGCGAGATCTGGTTCTGATTGCGGCGCTGCTCGGCTTGTTCACCAGCTGGAACGGGTTCTTCCTCGCCGGATCACGCGTCGTATTCGCACTGGGTCGTGCCCGCATCATCCCGCTCGTGTTTGGTCAGACCCATGAGCGCCACGGCACGCCGCATCGGGCTGTTCTGCTGGTCGGCGGGCTGACCGTACTGGCGCCGATGCTTGGACGTGATGCACTGCTCGCCCTGGTCAACGCCGGATCGTTCTGTATCGCCCTTGCATTCTTCGGTGTGTCCTTGTCGTTGCTGCGCCTGCGTCGGGACTATCCCGATCACCCACGACCCTTTCGCCTCAAAGCCGCGCGGCTGGTTGCCGGCATCGCCGCACTCGGTTCGTTGTCGATGCTTGTTGCGATGATCGTGCCCGGCAGTCCGGCCGCCTTGAGCTGGCCGCGCGAGTTCATCGTGCTGGCAATCATGTTCGGTGCGGGAGGCTTGCTCTGGCTTACCGCATCAGCCAGCAGAAACGCGATTTCTGCGCAACAGCGCGCGAAGCTGATTCTGGATTGACGCGCCTGATTTCGGCCAGACACGGGGAGAAGGAGATTTCCCCCAATCGCTTCGAATGCTCATTGGGCTCTGCGTTGAAGCGCTGATTTTCACTTTCGGCAGGACCGCTCAATGGCCAGCGCTGGCTGCGGACCGGCGTGGCATCTTTCTGACATGTCATGTTTTTCCGCCAAACCGTGTGTTTCTCCCCGAGGACGCGAAATCGATCGCATTTGCCGGACTCGTGAGCCAGCCAGAAGATCCGGCTGGACGCACACGAGGCTGGACATCAGCCAATTCGATTCGAATTTCGCGCTCCTCGAACTCATCGGCGCCGTAGCGGATGCGCACGGCGGCGGAATTACATGGTTGATCGAGGGAGAAACAGAAATGATCAAGTACATCCTGCTGGCAGCAGCGTGGATGCTGCCTCTTGCCGCCGCGCCCGCGCAGGCGGCCACCCCCTGGGACGTCATCGTCAAGGAATCGATTGATGCGACCCAGCCTATCGATATTCCGACCTCGCCGGATGGCACGGCCACACCGAGCGATCTGACCCTGGATACCAGCTTTTTGAATACGGGAATGATTTCGGTGTATCCAATCCCTGCGCCGCCCAACGCCACCACTATCGAGGATGGCCTGCGTGTATTTCCGAACATCGTATGTTCCGGGTTGCCGATTCTTCTCTGCGATCACCGGGGCTATTACGTCGTCGCTCGGGTCAAGAACACGGATGGCAGCTGGCAATCGGCGATAACGAGCAGAAAGGCGGATGGCACGCTTGATCTCGCCTTCGGCACAGCCGGATGGATGTATCCCAGCACCCATCTCACCGAAGTTGTGGACGCTGCGATGGCATCCGGCCGCATGTATATCCTTTCGACCGTCGACATCGTTGGCATACCGATGATGCGCGTCACCTGTACGGATTTGGCCACCGGCAGCAATTGTTCGGGGTTTGCCGCAGTCATCAGTTTTGGTGCGACCAGCGGCGGCTCAATACGCAGCGCCTACGCGCGGCGCATTGTCTACGACAGCCGCTATGGACTATTCATCGCCGGCCGCGTGTGGACAGTCGCCCGCGGCTGGGAGGTCGCGATTGCGCGCCTCAATGCGGACACCGGCGCACTGGTCACCGAATTTCGTGGCGATGGCACCAACATCGGCTTGCCGAGCTGGAGCATGCAAACGAATTCGGCGGCCGATGTATTCGACCTGAAAGTCGCACCCTCCGGCACCCCGGGTGGTGAACGTCTCTACGTTGCAGGCATCGTCAACCGCAATGCGATTGACGTCGATGGGTTTGTCCTCGGCCTCAATCCGAACAACGGATTCACCGCCACGAGCTGGGTCGGGATCTATTACGAATCCGACAACATCGGCAGCAAGCAGGATGCAGCCACCGCCATAACCGTTCTGCGCAATGGAAAAGTGGCCGTGGCCGGCTGGTCGGAAACGGATACCGCAGGCGAACGCTCGATGATTCTCGGACGCCTCGATTCAGATGGAAACTATGACCCATCATTCTGCACTGGTGGCCCGGCCTGCAAACGCAACGATCCGTGGCCCAACGTGGTCGACGACGACTTGCCCACGGCCATCGCCGAACGCTCCGGCAATCGGGATCTGGTGATCGCACTCAAGCATCGGCGTCCGGCCGCCAATGATCCGCGCCCGCGCCAGCTGGTTGTCCAGTACAGCGCCAATGGCAACGTGAAACATGCGCAGCGGACCCTGGACTTTCCAGCCGCCAGCGGGGTCACCGCATGGTCACGACCGTTCGGCATGTGGGTGGGCAACATTGCGCCCTTGTTCTCCCCGGAAAATGAAGTCGTCGTGGTCACCGGCACGCGCCTCTACACCGCCACCGACTACGACGCCACACTGAGCCAGATGTTCGCCAACGACAGCATCTTCGCCGATCAATTTGGTGGACCACAAGGCGACTGAGAACCGCCAGACCATGGTGCGATTTTGGCGCAACCCGGAGCAATTCGGGTTGCGCATTTTTTTCAGCCAGATTCCGCTCCGGTTTCTGTCAAAACCCAGACGCGATCTGATGCCAGTGAATCCTGCCCGGGGCCGCCGAGATGATCCTGAATCGCTGGAACATACCCATTGGTTCTTTGTACGTCGGTAGCCTGCCGTCACTGCTGGCAGGTTCTGGCACCCCGATGATTCGGACAAGCAACAGGACGCATTGCCGCAGGCAATTGAGAAGCCCTGCAGAAGTGCGCATACTCCAACGACCGGATTTCCGTTCGCGAGGGTTTCGCAATCGTGACTTCATCACCTGCTTGCGACGCATGAATGCTGCGGACGGGATTTCCCCCGAAGACACCCTGGGTCTCGTTCAACGCTGTGCCAATGGTGACGAGGCAGCGTACAACCAACTGTTCCAGGCGATCTATGAGGATCTGCGGCGGCGCGCACACCTGCAGCTTTCAGGCCGACGCGACGGCACCATGTCGACCACCTTGCTGGTCCATGAAACCTATCTGAAGCTGGCCGGCACTCGGCTGGCTCTGAATGATCGCGCGCACTTTTTCGCGATCGCCGCTCGCGCCATGCGCCAGATCCTGATCAATGCGGCGCGAGATCGTGCGGCGCAGAAGCGCGGTGGCGACCAGCAGCGGGTCACCTTCGACCAGAGTGCAATGGTGGCGCCGGAGCTGAGCCACGATTTGCTCGGCCTCGATGCAGCCATGAAGGCGCTTGAAGCCAATGACGCACGTCTGGCCCAGGTTGTTGAATTGCATTTTTTTGCGGGCCTCGATTTTGCCCGGATTGCCGAGCTGCTTGGCCTCTCCGAACGCACCGTGGCGCGAGACTGGCGCGCCGCCCGCGCCATGTTGCGTCTGCACCTGGAAACTCCGCCGTGAACTCACGCTGCGCCGATCTGCTGCGCGAGGCGCTGGATCTGCCGGAAACGGAACGGCAAGCGTTTCTCGAACAGGTCAGCGCAGGCGATGAATCCTTGCGCGCGTGCCTGTTGCGGCTGCTCGAACTCGATACCGATGTCGATCCGTTTCTGGACGCCCCGCTGGATGGCGTCATCGCTGGTCTAATGGCCAATCAACCTGTTCCTGCAGAAGACCTGGATGATGTGGCGATCGGTCAGCGCATCGGCCCATGGAAAGTCATCAGCAAGCTCGGCTCGGGCGGCATGGGCAGCGTCTGGTTGGCCGAGCGCGCTGATGGTGTGTTTAGCCAAAGCGTCGCGCTGAAGACCATCAAGCTCGGCATGGACTCAGCTCTGGTGCTTGCGCAGTTCCGTCGTGAGCGCGATCTGCTGGCGCGCCTTCAGCACCCCAATATTGCCAGTTTGATTGATGGTGGCGTTGATGATCGTGGTCGACCCTGGTTTGCCATGGATCATGTGTCGGGTGTTGAGCTGCGTGAATGGATCAAGACGAAGCCGCCACTAGCCGATCGCCTGCACCTGTTCGAAAAGCTCTGTCGTGCGGTGTCGTATGCGCACCAGCAACTGGTTATTCATCGCGATATCAAGCCCGGCAACGTGATGGTGCAGCCCGATGGCGAGCCGAAGTTGCTTGATTTCGGCATTGCCAAACTGCTCGCCGAAGACGATCCCGATGAAACCGTGACGCTGTACCGATTTGCTAGTCGCAGCTATGCCGCTCCGGAACAGTGGCGCGGTGAAGCAGTCAGTACCGTAACCGATGTCTACTCACTGGGCGCGCTGCTGTTCGAAATGTTGACCGGGGAGCGCTACGCCTCGTTGCATCAAGATACGACCACTCCAATGCCGCCGAGCCACGCGGCGCGGCTGAGTCCGGGCGGCTCAGCTGTGCTGGCAACCGGGCTGCGCGGCGATCTCGATGCCATCGTCACGCGTGCCCTGGCCGAGGAGCCGACACGCCGGTATCCGAGCGTCCTGTCCATGGCCGAGGACGTAAGCAACTACCTCTCCGGTCGCCCCGTACATGCTCGTCCGGACAGCGGTTGGTACCGCTTGCGCAAGCTGGTCGTGCGTAATCGTGTGGCGAGCATGGCGCTGGTTGCCGCAGTGCTGGCATTGATTGCCGGTTTGACGATCAGCGTGCGGCAGACTTCAATTGCCGAGCAGCAGGCGCGTCGCGCCGAGGCAGTTACCCACTACCTTACCGGCCTGTTCGATTCCGGTCGCAGCAACAGTGGTGGTACCCAGGTACGTGATCGCACCGTGCAAACGCTGCTGGAGGATAGTGCAAATCAACTTCGAGGCAAGCTTGAAAAGCAGCCGGATGTGCGTGATGAGCTGTACACGATCCTGGTCGAGATATTCGACTCCAATGATCTGCCCGAGCGTTCGCTGACTCTTGCCCAGGAGCGAGTTGACAGCGCCGAGGCTGCGTGGGGAGTCAATGACGCTCGCGTAGCTCC
Source organism: Dokdonella sp. (assembly GCF_035703485.1). Classification (GTDB taxonomy): domain Bacteria; phylum Pseudomonadota; class Gammaproteobacteria; order Xanthomonadales; family Rhodanobacteraceae; genus Dokdonella. The sequence continues at coordinate 16,841 of NZ_DASSYD010000050.1, forward strand.
GGCACTGATCATGCTGGCTGGTGTATCCATCAATCACGGCAAGCTCGATCAGGTGCCGGAGCTGTTGCAGCGTGCCGAGAAGTTGCTTGATGCAGCACGCGATCACGAATCGCTTGCTCGCGCACAACTGTTGCGCTGGCAGGGCTTCTACACCTATGTGGTTGAAGACCATCCAGTGTACGAGGGCAATCCACTTATCGCATCTGTCGCACTCCTGCGAAATCACTACGCGGAGAATGACGAATTGCTATCGACGCTCTACCAGCTAACCATGCTAGCCATGGCGGACCACAAATACGCGCCAGCTCAGAATGCAATTGATGAAATGCGCCTGCGTGCGAAGGCGCGTTATGGCGGTCACAACATGTATTCGACAATCGCCGACTTCTCCGAGGCTAACCTGAATCTGCGATCCGGCAGTCCGGATAAAGCCTATGAAATTGGTACTCGCGGTATCGAAGATGTGCGCCATTTCGAAGGTGAGCACCACCACGACGTACTGCAGTTCCAAAACCTGCGCATTCTGGCCTTGTTGAAAGGGAATCGATTGGACGAGGCGCGCGCGATCTGGAAAGAAGCGGATGCACAGCGTCAGCGAGATTGGCCGGATGATGAAGAGCTGCGGGCTACATTTTCCGATCTGGAAGAGCGGTTGCATTGACGCCGGACATCCTCACAACAGTCATCTGACACGTCGCGCACTCTTCATCGCGAGAGCGATCGGAACTGGCTTCTGCCATTGCGCGCACTTGGCCTGCGCTCGTTTTGGATTTAGGCTGATGGGCTCATCCTGAAGTGAGTCCGATCATGAAACCGCGAATCACCTCCGCGTTTCCCCGACGTGCCATATTGTCTTCGTTTGCAGCATTTGGATTGCTGCTTTCTGCCTGTGGTCAAAAGGCGGCCGAACCCGTTGCCGAAACGGCTCCGGTGGCAACTGTGGAAGCGCCAGCGCCTGCGCCGAAGCCGGTTCTGGGTGATTTTGGTTTCGATGCAACCGGCATGGATCGCAGCGTCAAGCCCGGCGACGATTTCTTCGATTACGTCAACGGAACCTGGGTCAAGAATACCGAGATCCCTGCTGATCGATCGAGCTACAGCAGCTTCACGACTTTGAGCGAGCAGGCGCAAAAGGATACGAGGAAGATTCTCGAAGCCGCCGCCAGCGATGCGTCGGCTGAAGGTGAAAGCAGGAAAATCGGCGACTACTACACGGCGTTCATGGATGAGGCCGGTATCGAGGCCAAGGGTATCAAGCCGATTCAGGCCGAGCTCGATGCGATCGCCGGATTGAAAGACAAGAAGGCCTTGTCGGCTGCCTTCGGCGCCTCGTTGCGGGCCGACGTTGATCTGCTCAATGCCACGGATCGCTACACCGATCGCCTGTTCGGAGTGTGGATCAGCGCGAATCTCAAGAAGCCGGAAGAATACGTACCGTATTTCGTCCAGGGCGGTCTCGGTATGCCGGATCGGGATTTCTATCTCGAAGACGGGCGCATGGCCGATCTGCGCAAACAATACGAAGCTCATGTCGCCAAAGTCTTCGACCTGGCCGGGATTGTCGATGGCAAGGCCAAGGCAGCGAAGATCCTTGAGCTGGAAACCGCGATTGCCAAGGCGCACGCAACGGCGCTTGAAACCGATGATGTGGAAAAAGGTGCGAACACCTGGATGCAGAAGGATTTCAGCAGCAAGGCTCCCGGGATCGACTGGACGGAGTTCTTCGAAGCTGCCGGATTGGCTGAGCAGCAGGAATACATCGTCTGGCAGCCGAAGGCAGTCAGCGGCATCGCCGCCCTGGTCGGCAAGCGTTCACTGGCCGACTGGAAGGACTATCTGACTTTCCATGTCATCGAACGCGAATCGCCGTACCTGCCGAAGGCTTTCGTCGATGAGCATTTCGCCTTCAACAACAAGGCGATTTCAGGAACGCCCGAGCAGCGCGATCGCTGGAAGCGTGCGGTTGATGAAGTAGACGCAGCCCTCGGTGAGGCAGTCGGCAAGATCTATGTGAAGGACCATTTTTCGGCTGAGACCAAGGCCCGCGCCAATGAGATGGTGGCCAACCTGATCACCGCCTTCGGCAAGCGCATCGATGAGGCCGAGTGGATGTCGCCGGAAACCAAGGTGCGGGCCAAGGCCAAGCTGGCCGGTATGAAGGTGGGTATGGGCTACCCGGACAAGTGGCGTGATTATTCGGCCCTTGAGGTCCGCCGCGATGATGCGCTCGGCAATGCCGAACGCGCCGAGTTGTTTGAATACCAGCGCAACCTGGCCAAGCTCGGTCAGCCGATTGATCGTGGCGAGTGGTTCATGCTGCCGCAGACGGTCAACGCGCTGAACATTCCGCTGGAGAACCGGCTGACCTTCCCGGCAGCTATCCTGCAGGCGCCGTTCTTCGATGGCGCGGCCGATGATGCGATCAACTATGGCGGCATCGGTGGCGTAATCGGCCACGAGATCAGCCATAGTTTCGACAACAACGGTGCCTTGTTCGATGAAACCGGCAAACTCGAAAACTGGTGGACCAAGGAAGACTTCGCCCGTTTCGAAGCCGCTGGTGCAGCCCTCGCCGCGCAGTACGACCAGTACAAGCCGTTTCCGGATCTTTCAGTCAACGGCAAACTGACCCTCGCCGAGAACATCGCCGATGTGGCCGGGCTGGCCACCGCGTATGACGCCTACAAGCTCGCCCATGCGAATGAACCAGCCGAAACACTCGATGGATTCACCCCCGATCAACGCTTGTTTCTTGGTTGGGGGCAGGTCTGGCGCAGCAAATTCCGCGAGCAAGCCCTGCGCAATGGGTTGCTGACCAATGGTCACGCACCAGGCCACTATCGCGCGCAAACCGTGCGCAATATCGATGCCTGGTATCCGGCCTTCAATGTCGAGGCAGGGCAGGCGCTCTACCTCGCCCCGGATGCGCGGGTGAAGGTCTGGTAGTCGCTTCACACTGACAGAGGGCCGCGACGAAGCGGCCCTCGTCAGTAGGGGTTCCATTTGGTCCAGCCACGCATCCACGGACTGGGATCCGGGGCAAGCTCCTGGCCGTGGGTTCCATTATCGATTTCTCGCCGATTGCCTGGCAGAAAATCGTCGAGCGGTTCGACTATGCGTTTTGCAGGAGCAGGCACAGTCTTTGGGCCAGCATTTGCGCGCCCTGAAGTACATGGGTGGCGAGGTCAGGCAGCCGGGCAGGTTTGGCGCTATCCTTGATTGTCACTTGCAAACCTGAAATTGGGAGACAGCCATGGCAACCGGTTGGGCTGGCGATGGCGCCGTCCAGGATCAAATCGACGCCACAATCAAGGATGGCATCAAACGCGCGCGCACCCAGCTCCGCCAAGGGCCGGGTTTGAAGCACTGCGAGGAATGCGAAGTCAAGATTCCGGAGGCCCGGCGCAAGGCCGTGCCGGGCGTTCGCCTGTGCGTGAAATGCCAGGAGGCGAACGATCGCGATCAACGCGCGGCGTCCAGCTACAATCGCCGCGGCAGCAAGGACAGCCAACTGCGCTAGTTGGCATCTTCAACGTCTTGCGCAAGGCAGTGATGAATGAGCGCGGCCCTCCTTGATCAACCTTGTCTCAAGGTTTGGCGTGGCATCATTACGATGATCAAGAATATCGGAGCACATCATGTCTACTTTGTATCCCGTCTCTGATTCATTCGCCGCTTCGGCGCGAATCGACAAATCCGCCTATCGGCGACTGTACGCGGAATCGATTGCCGACCCCGACGCGTTCTGGGCGCGGATCGGCAAGCGCCTCGACTGGATAAGACCTTTCAGCAAGGTCAGCGATGTGTCCTTCGATGTCGAAGACCTGCATATCCGCTGGTATGAAGATGGTTTGCTGAACGTCGCCGCCAATTGCCTCGATCGCCATCTTGAGAAGCGCGGCGACAAGACCGCGATCATCTGGGAGGGCGACGATCCCGCGCAATCGCGCAGGATCAGTTATCGCGAATTGCATGCCGAGGTCTGCAAGGCGGCCAACATGCTCGATCACCTCGGTGTGCGCAAAGGGGATCGTGTGGCGATCTACATGCCGATGATTCCCGAGGTCGCCGTGGCCATGCTCGCATGTACGCGCATCGGTGCCGTGCACACCATCGTGTTTGGCGGATTCTCTCCGGATTCACTGGCCAGTCGCATCGCCGACTGTCAATGCAAGCTGGTTATCACCGCCGATGAAGGCGTACGTGGCGGCAAGTCCATTGCGTTGAAGGCAAACGTCGATACGGCGCTTGAGCGAGCAGATACGAACAGCGTCGAAACCGTGCTTGTGGTGCGTCGAACCGGTGGTTCAATCGACATGCAGGTGCCGCGCGATCGTTGGTGGCATGCCTTGATGGAAGGCCAGTCAGAACAGCACGAGCCGGTGGCCTGCGAAGCCGAGCATCCCTTGTTCATTCTCTACACCTCCGGTTCGACCGGTGCGCCAAAGGGTGTATTGCATACGACAGCCGGCTACCTGGTTTACATCAGCTACACTCACGAATGCGTGTTCGATCTACACGAGGATGATGTTTACTGGTGTACGGCCGATGTCGGCTGGGTGACCGGACACAGCTATCTGGTCTACGGGCCGCTGGCCAATGGTGCGACCACGCTGATGTTCGAGGGTGTGCCGAATTATCCCGACAGTTCGCGCTTCTGGCAGGTTATCGACAAGCACAAGGTCAGTATTTTCTACACCGCACCCACGGCGATCCGTGCCTTGATGCGCGAAGGCGAGGAGCCAGTCAGAAAAACCTCACGGGCGAGTCTGCGTGTGCTCGGATCCGTCGGTGAACCGATCAATCCGGAAGCCTGGGAGTGGTATTACCGTGTGGTCGGCGACAGCCGCTGCCCGATCGTCGATACCTGGTGGCAAACCGAGACCGGCGGCATTCTGATCTCGCCCTTGCCAGGGGCAACTGATCTGAAACCCGGATCAGCGACCTTGCCATTTTTCGGCATCAAACCGGCCATCGTCGATGCCAATGGCAAGGTTCTCGAAGGTGCGGCGGAAGGAAACCTGATTCTGACCGGATCGTGGCCCGGACAAATGCGCTCGATCTACGGCGATCACGAACGCTTCATCAACACCTATTTCCGCACCTACCCCGGAAGCTATTTCACCGGCGACGGCGCGCGCCGCGATGAAGATGGATATTACTGGATTACCGGACGCGTGGATGACGTTATCAATGTATCCGGTCATCGCCTTGGTACTGCCGAAGTTGAAAGTGCCCTCGTTGCGCATCCTTCGGTGGCCGAGGCGGCGGTAGTCGGCTGTCCCCACGACATCAAGGGCCAGGGCATTTACGCCTACGTCACACTGATCGCCGATATCGCTCCAAGCGACGAGTTGCGCAAGGAACTCATCACCTGGGTTCGCAAGGAGATCGGTCCAATTGCCACTCCCGACCATCTGCAATGGGCGCCAGGTCTGCCCAAGACCCGATCAGGCAAGATCATGCGGCGCATCCTGCGCAAGATTGCCGAAAATGCGCCTGAGCAATTGGGTGATACCTCGACCCTGGCCGATCCCTCGGTGGTCAGCAACCTGGTCGATGAGCGCCTGATTCGCGATTAGGATTGATTGGCACTTGTTCAGTGCCGAACCCAAGCTCTCGTCACCCCTGCGGCATTCAACAGCCGAATGGCTGGTCAGGCAGGGGTCCAGTGAACCTCCATTCCATCGTCGCCCCTGCGCAGGCAGGGGTCCAGTGACTTTGTTTTTGATTTCTACGCCGCTTCGCGGCGCGGTATCCCTGCCGGCTTTCACTCGCCTCCCGGCGAGCGAGTGTCTTCTCTTTGCGTGGCCAAAGAGAAGGCACCAAGAGAAAGGCCACCCCACACTCGCGCCCTACGCACAGTCCCTGTGCTCCGGGTGCGCGAGGCTGCTCCGGGGTTCGCCGACAGTCCATCCCTGGACTGGCGTCGAACTGGCCCACATCGTGTGGGCCATCCTTCGGACATTCCCTCCGCAGCCTCGCCGCGATCGAGGGGGCCCCGTTGAGCGCGCATCGTGCGCGCCAAAGCGAGGAGCAAAGCCAAGCGCAAAGCCAAGAGCAAAGCCAAGCGCAAAGCCAAGAGCAAAGCCAAGAGCAAAGCCAAGAGCAAAGCCAAGAGCAAAGCCAAAGCACGAACTCGCGGGATATCGCTTCGTCTTGGCTGCGCAGGATGCGCAGTGACCGGGCCCCCTATGTAGCGGCGGAGTGGCGTAGGAAAGGCCCGCAGGGTGGCTCGCAGGGACGCGAGCCAGTTGGCTGCCAGTCCAAGGATGGACTGTCAGCCAACCCCCGTAGCCGCTTCGCGAAGTCGGAGGGCAGAAGCCCGGAGACCGCTATATCGGGGTGGCCTTCTCTTTGGTTACTCTTCTCTTGGCCACTCAAGAGAAAGTAACTCGCTCGCCTGAGGCGATTGAAAAAAGGCAGGGATGCCGCGCCGCGAAGCGGCGTAATGATTGATCAAGAGAACAGACACCGGACCCGGTCTCAGCCCAGCCGGTCCTGAGCTTGTCGAGGGACCGAAATAACGAGCGTCAAGCAATCGCCATCCCGGTCAGGGTCCGGGAACGAACCATCCATGACGCTTGAATCCCACCGCACCCGGCACCATTTTCTGCCCATCGGCGGCTGAGCCGCCCCCGCTTTCAAAGGTGCCCATCCATGCGTATGGATAAATTGACTTCGCGCTTCCAGCAGGCTCTGGCCGATGCACAGAGCCTTGCTGTCGGCCGTGATCACAACATGCTCGAACCGGTGCATGTTCTCGTTGCCTTGCTCGATCAGCAGGGCGGTTCGACTCAGCCGATGCTGGCCCAGGCCGGTATCAATGTCGCTGCCTTGCGCACGCGTCTTGGCCAGATTGTTGATGGTTTGCCGAAGGTCGCCGGGCAGGAAGGCAATATCGGCGTTGGCAACGACCTTAACCGACTGCTCAACTTGACCGACAAGCTTGCCCAGAAGCGCGGCGACCAATTCATTGCCAGCGAGTTGTTCGTCCTCGCCGCGCTGGAAGACAAGGGCGCGGTCGGCGCGGCGCTGAAAGCCACTGGCGGCAATGCAGCGGCACTTGAAGCGGCAATCGAAGCGATGCGCGGTGGTGAGAAGGTTGATGACGCCAATGCCGAAGAGAATCGCCAGGCGCTGGAAAAATACTGCATTGACCTGACCGCGCGGGCCGGCTCGGGAAAGCTCGACCCGGTGATCGGCCGCGATGAGGAAATCCGTCGCGTGATCCAGGTATTGCAGCGGCGCACCAAGAACAACCCTGTGCTGATCGGTGAGCCTGGCGTCGGCAAGACCGCCATTGTCGAGGGCCTGGCCCAGCGCATCATCCATGACGAAGTCCCGGAAGGTTTGCGCGGCAAGCGTGTGCTCTCTCTGGACATGGGCGCACTGATCGCCGGGGCCAAATTTCGTGGCGAATTCGAGGAGCGCCTGAAAGGCGTACTCAACGATCTGGCCAAGCAGGATGGCCAGGTGATCCTGTTCATCGATGAGTTGCACACGGTGGTCGGCGCCGGCAAGGGCGAAGGCTCGATGGATGCCGGCAACATGCTCAAGCCGGCTCTCGCACGCGGTGAACTGCATTGTGTCGGCGCGACTACGCTCGACGAATACCGCAAGTACATCGAAAAGGATGCAGCCCTTGAGCGGCGTTTTCAGAAAGTGTTTGTTGGCGAACCGAATGTCGAGGACACGATTGCGATTCTGCGCGGACTCAAGGAGCGCTACGCCGTCCATCATGGCGTCGAAATTACCGATCCGGCAATCGTTGCCGCGGCGACGCTTTCGCATCGTTACATCCCCGATCGCCAGTTGCCGGACAAGGCCATCGACCTGATGGACGAGGCCGCTTCGCGGATCCGCATGGAGATCGACTCGAAACCCGAGGAGCTCGATCGCAAGGAGCGTCGCCTGATCCAGCTCAAGATCCAGCGCGAGGCGCTGAAAAAGGAGAAGGACGCCGAATCAAAGCAGCGCCTGGCCGATCTCAAGGCCGAGATTGAGCTGCTTGAGCGCGAGTTCTCCGATCTGGAGGAAATCTGGAAAGCCAAGAAAGCCGCCGTCACTGGCACGACAAAGATCAAGGAGGCTATCGAGCAGGCGCGCCAGGACATGGATGCGGCGATGCGCCAGCAGGATTTCGCCAAGGTTTCCGAGATTCAGTACGGACGTATTCCGCAACTTGAAAAGCAGCTCGCCGTCGCTCAGGAGACCGAACAGCAGGGTTTCCAGTTGCTGCAGGACAAGGTGACGGCCGAGGAAATCGCCGAAGTCGTCGCGCGCTGGACCGGCATTCCGGTCTCGAAGATGCTCGAAGGCGAGCGCGACAAATTGTTGCGCATGGAAGATTCATTGCACGAGCGCGTCGTTGGCCAGGATGAGGCGGTTACCGCCGTCGCTGATGCGATTCGTCGCTCGCGTGCCGGATTGTCCGATCCCAATCGACCGAACGGCTCGTTCCTGTTCCTCGGGCCGACCGGCGTCGGCAAGACCGAGCTGTGCAAGGCCCTGGCCGAATTTCTCTTCGACTCGACCGATGCGATGGTACGTATCGACATGAGCGAGTTCATGGAAAAGCATTCGGTCAGCCGCCTGATCGGCGCGCCACCGGGCTATGTCGGCTATGAAGAGGGCGGCTACCTGACTGAAGCGGTACGCAGGCGTCCGTACAGCGTGATCCTGCTCGATGAAATCGAGAAGGCGCATGCGGATGTGTTCAATATCCTGCTACAGGTTCTCGACGACGGTCGTTTGACCGACGGCCAGGGACGCACGGTCGATTTCCGCAACACCGTGATCGTGATGACCTCGAATCTCGGATCACAATTCATCCAGGAGTTGAGCGATGACACCGAGGAGCAATACACGCAGATGAAGGCCTCGGTAATGGGCGTCGTGCAGGCGCACTTTCGTCCCGAGTTCATCAACCGCCTCGACGAAATTGTCGTGTTCCGCTCACTCGACAAATCACAGATCCAGAAGATCGCGCGCATCCAGACCGAGTACCTGTCCAGGCGCCTCGCCGAGCGCCAGCTCAAACTGGAAATCACCGACAAGGCTATCGCCCTGCTCGGCAATGTCGGATTCGATCCGGTTTACGGCGCGCGACCGCTGAAACGGGCGATCCAGCAGCAACTCGAGAACCCGTTGGCCAGGCAGATCCTCGAAGGTCGCTTCCCGGCTGGCGATACGGTCAAGGTCGATGCCGAAGGGGGCCAGCTGGTGTTTGCGAACAGCTGACCCCTGCGTGCCGGCAAGTCCGAGTCAGGGCTTGCCGTCGGCTTTTTTGTCTTCGCTCAATCGATCGCTCCAGTAGCCGGCATTGCGGATACCCAGCGCCTTCGGATCGAACACCGGCCTGGTATTGCCGGCATTGCGCTGCCGCTCGTAGTCGCGCAATGCGGCCAGCGCCGGTTTCTGCAGGATCAGGATTGCAACGATATTGAGCCAGGCCATCAGGCCCACGCCGATGTCGCCGAGCTGCCAGGCAGCGCCGGCGGTGTTGAGCGTGCCGATCGCGACCATGCCCAGGATGCCGACGCGCAGCACAAGTACCAGCCATGGTCGGTGGATCTTGCGGTTGATGTACTTGATGTTGGTTTCGGCCATGTAGTAGTAGGCGATGATGGTCGTGAAGACAAAGAACAACAGCGCCAATGCGACAAACCCCTGGCCAAATCCCGGCAACACCGACTCGACGGCCGCTTGCGTGTAGCCAGGACCCACCTCCATTCCGGGGAGGTTATTGACCAGCGCGTCATCGGCCTCGTTGTACACGCTGTACATGCCGGTCGAGAGGATCATGAAGGCGGTCGCCGAGCACACCAGCATGGTGTCGATGTAGACCGAGAATGCTTGCACATAGCCTTGCTTGGCTGGATGCGTGACTTCGGCTGCGGCCGCGGCGTGCGGCGCGGTGCCCTGACCGGCTTCATTGGAATAGACGCCGCGCTTGACGCCTTGCTCGACGGCCATGCCGAGCATGGCTCCAAGTCCGGCCTGCAAGCCAAAGGCGCTCTTGAAGATGAGCGCAATGACCTCGGGAACCTGGTCGATATTCAGAACCATGATCAGCAGCGCGATCAAGATGTAGGCGATCGCCATGAACGGCACGACGAACTCGGCAAACCGGGCAATGCGCTTGACCCCGCCGAAGATGATGAAACCAATCCCGGCGACGAGACAGGTGGCGGTGATCCACGGCTCAATGCCCCACGCCGTATTCATCGCCGAACCGATGCTGTTGGCCTGCACACCAGGCAGCAAGAAGCCGGCTGCAACGATCGTCGCCGCCGCAAACACCCATGCATACCACTTCATGCCGAGGCCTTTCTCGATGTAGTAGGCCGGGCCGCCGCGATAATGGCCGCGTTCGTCTTTCTCCTTGTAGATCTGCGCCAGAGTCGATTCGACAAAGGCGGTCGATGCGCCGAGAAAAGCGACGGTCCACATCCAGAACACCGCGCCGGGCCCGCCGAAGGCGATGGCCGAAGCCACGCCGGCAATATTGCCGGCCCCAACGCGTCCTGACAGCGACATGGTCAAGGCCTGGAATGAAGACACGCCGGCCGCCGATTTTTCGCCGCTGAACATGCAGCGCAACATCTCGGGTATCGAGCGCACTTGCATGAACCGCGTGCGGATCGAGAAGTACAATCCGGCGCCCAGACAGAGGACGACCAAGGCCCGGCTCCACACCAGGTCATTGATCACGCTGATGATTTCATTCATTCGAAGGTTCCTGATTGCGGCCCGCTGCAGTCTGCAGAACGGGCGTGAATAGTCACCGAAGCGGTGGTGCCCAGGCGAATTTCGACGTGCCGGTCATTAGGCGATTCCGGCACAAGACGCCGAGAATATCGGTCTCGTCGCCCGATGTCTTGTCGGCATTGTCGACAGGAATGGTATTGAACTGTCGTCATGCGGCACCATGTCGACGCCCAATCGCTACTGATCTTGTGGATTTTCGACATGCCGATCTACGAATTTGAGTGTCCCAGTTGTGCTCACCGTTTTGAACGCCTGCAAAAGGTGGCCGACGCCGATCCGACCGATTGCCCGGAATGCAACAAGCCTGGCGTACGCCGCAGGCTGACTGCTCCGGCTTTCCGTCTGTCCGGTTCGGGTTGGTACGAAACCGATTTCAAGAAAGACGGTGACAAGAAACGCAACCTGGCGAGTTCGGAATCGGCGCCTGCGCCGAGCGCCGAGGGTTCCGCAGCGGCCAAGTCCGGCACGCCGAAGACGGAAGCGACAAAATCTGAATCAAAACCAAGCACTCCGGCGAGCTCCTGAAGTAGAAGGGAGACGTTCAGGATTTATCTGACTACACTGCAGGCGTCATTCAGACATTGGAGAAGACGCATGCTGAGCAAGTTGATTGCTGTAGGGGTCGCCGTTTTCGGTTCGGCCATGATGATGGCGCCAGCCCACGCAGATCCGCAGCGCGGATACGACGGTCGCAATGATCGTGTCGAGTGCACGAGCAATGACTACCGTTACACCCGGTGTGGGGTTAACTGGCGTAACGCGGATCTGATCCGTCAGACCTCGCAGTCGCGGTGCATTGAAGGTCGCACCTGGGGCGTTGATCGCCGAGGACTGTGGGTTGATCGCGGTTGTGGTGGCATCTTTGTCGAGCGCGGCCGCGGTGGTCATCATGGTGGCTGGCGTCCGGGTCCCGATTGGGATCGCTCAATTCGCTTCACCTGCGAAAGTCACGACTATCGCTATCGCTTCTGCCAAGTCGATACCGGTCGTGGTGGTGACGTGAGAATCGAACGTCAGATCTCGAATACGGCATGCATCCAGGGTCGTACCTGGGGCCACAACCGTGCGGGTGTCTGGGTCAGCGGAGGTTGTGCTGCGGTATTCCGGGTGGATCGCCGCTGGCGCTGATTGATCGCGCGCAAGCTGTTGTCAACGTCGACGCCCACCGCAAGGTGGGCGTTTTTATTGCCAGGGATGGCATGTACGCCTGCGACGCAGGACGACTGCATGGATGCAGGAGGTAGAGCAACGCAGGAGCAGTTGCCGAGCAGTTGCAGGTGTTGCGCTGGCATGGTCGCCTGGGCCACAACAGCAGTTGCAAACATTGCGGTGCAGCATGATCAGCTATAGCATTCCGCGCCTTTCCCGGGAGCTTTTCATGCGCAGTCATTATTGCGGCCTCGTTGACGAGGCGCAGATCGATCACTCCGTCAGCCTGTGCGGCTGGGTCGATACCGTGCGCCTGCAGAGCCATGTTGCCTTCATCGACCTGCGCGACCATGAGGGCATCGTGCAAATCGTCGTCGAGCGTGAGTCAGCCGATGCGTTCAAGCAAGCGGGCGGGCTCGGCTACGAGTATTGCCTGCGCGTTTCGGGCAAGGTGCGTCGTCGCATTGCCGCCAATGACAAGTTGCGCAGCGGCCAGGTTGAAGTGCTGGCCGAATCAATCGAAATCCTGAACAAGGCCGAGGGGCTGCCATTTGCCCTGCATGAGAATCCGGCCGAGGAAATCCGCCTCAAATATCGCTATCTCGATCTGCGCACTGCCGACATGCAGCGCAAGATGCGACTACGCACACGTCTGGTTTCAGCCCTGCGTCACTATCTCGATGGCCGTGGTTTTCAGGATATCGAGACGCCGATCCTGACCAAGGCAACGCCGGAAGGCGCGCGTGATTACCTGGTGCCGAGCCGCGTGCATGCCGGTGAGTTCTACGCCTTGCCGCAGTCGCCGCAATTGTTCAAGCAGTTGCTGATGGTGGCTGGTTTCGATCGCTACTATCAAATTGCCCGCTGTTTCCGCGACGAGGATCTGCGTGCCGACCGCCAGCCCGAATTCACCCAGCTCGATATGGAGTTCGCCTTTGTCGGCGAAAGTGACGTGCAGGATGCCGTCGAGGCGATGATTCGGCATGTGTTCAAGGAGGTTTCCGATGTCGATCTCGGTGGCCCGTTCCCGCGCATGAGTTATGCCGAAGCGATGACCCGCTATGGGTCGGACAAGCCGGATCTGCGCATTGCGCTGGAACTGGTCGATGTTGCCGAGCACGTGCGTCATGTCGAATTCAAGGTATTCAGCGGCCCGGCCAATGATCCGGCCGGACGGGTTGCCGCACTGCGTGCGCCGGGTGGCGCGGCTTTCACGCGCAAGCAGATCGATGAGTTGGGTGCCTACGCCGCCAAATTCGGTGCCAGGGGTCTGGCCTGGCTCAGGGTTGACGATCTGGCCAAGGGCCGTGAAGGCATCAATTCGCCAGTGGCGAAGTTCCTCGATGATGCGGCGCTTGAAGGTGTGCTCAAGGCAACCGCGGCGCAAACCGGTGATCTGATCCTGTTTGGTGCGGGCCCCTGGAAAACGGTTTCCGATTTTCTCGGCGCATTGCGTATCAAGGTTGCTCGCGATCTCGGCCTTGTCGAGAATGCCTGGAAGCCGCTCTGGGTTGTCGACTTTCCGATGTTCGAATTCGATGCCGAAGCGAATCGATACGTCGCCCTGCATCATCCATTCACAGCGCCGAAGATCGATGATGTCGCCGATCTCAAGTCGAATGCCGCGATTGCGGTGTCGCGCGGTTATGACATGGTTCTCAACGGCAATGAAATCGGCGGCGGCTCGATTCGTATCCATCGTCCCGACATGCAGAGTGCCGTATTCGAGCTGCTCGGCATTGGTGCCGAGGAGGCCGAGGCCAAGTTCGGCTTTCTGCTCGAAGCCTTGCGCTTCGGTGCGCCTCCGCATGGTGGCATTGCCTTCGGCATTGATCGCATTGCCGCGCTGATGGCCGGCACCGACTCGATTCGTGATGTCATCGCCTTCCCGAAAACGACCAGTGCGCAAGACCTGATGACCGAGGCGCCGTCGGTGATCGCCGCCAACCAACTCGCCGATCTGCATGTCGCGGTGATCAAGCCGAGCGCCGGATAAGCGGCGAGCAATCAGCGCAGCCATCCGTAGAAAACGATGCAAATCCCGACCCGCGACCATGTCATCGTGCTGCACGGCATCTGGATGCGTGGCATTGCCATGTTGCCGCTGGCACGGCGCTTGCGCGCGGCGGGCTTTACCGTTGACACGCCGGACTATCCCAGCGTGGTCGGCAGCTGGTCCGATTCCGCATCGCGTCTTGCCGAGCATTGGCGCGGGCATGCCGGACGCAAGGTGCATGTTGTCGGCCATAGCCTGGGCGGCATGCTTGCGTTGCATGTGGCGGCCAAGCATGAGGATCTTCCGGATGGTCGCATCGTCTGCCTGGGTTCGCCGCTCAAAGGCAGCTCCGCGGCCGGCCGCATGCGTGGCTTGCCCGGTGGTCACTGGCTGATGGGGCAGAGTGCCGAGATACTGCGCGCAGGTCTCGACCCCTGGCGTGGCCAGCGAGCGGTCGGTGTTGTCGCTGGCAGCACACCCATCGGGCTAGGCAGCGTGCTCGGCGTGCTCAAATCACCGCATGACGGCACGGTCAGCGTGGATGAGACCCGTCTCGAAGGCATTACGGAACATCGTGTCGTCTCATTTACCCATTCCGGGCTTGCGTTCTCCGGCGATGTTGCGGAAATGACGGCGTGTTTTCTGCGGGATGGTCATTTTCCCGACGAGGCGGCGCCGTGATTCGTATTCTCGGTATCGATCCGGGCAGTCAGCGCACCGGAATCGGCATCATCGATGTCGCTGAGGACGGCCGTTCGCAGCACGTGTTTCATGCCGCCATCAATGTGCTCGGCAACGAAACCTTCCATCAGCGCCTCAAGCAGATCTTCGATGAGATTTCTGCAATCATCGATACGCATGCGCCGATGGAAGCGGCCATCGAGCGCGTATTCATGGCGCGCAATCCCGATTCGGCGCTCAAGCTTGGCCAGGCCCGCGGTGCGGCAATCTGTGCCGTGGTCAACAAGAATCTGACTCTGGCCGAGTATGCTGCCAAGGAGGTCAAGCAGGCTGTGGTTGGCGGTGGCGGTGCGGACAAGGCTCAGGTCCAGCACATGGTCGGCGTCCTGCTCAATATCCCGGGTAAACTGCAGGCTGATGCGGCTGATGCGTTGGCGATCGCGCTGACGCACGCGCACACCCGATCCAGTGTCGAGCGTCTCGGCATTCCACGTACCGCCTGGAGGCGTCGTCGATGATTGGTCGTTTGCAGGGGATTCTCGTTTCGAAACAACCGCCGTGGCTGCTCGTCGATGTCGGCGGTGTCGGCTATGAGCTCGAAGCGCCGATGTCGACGTTCTACGATCTGCCCGCAGCGGGTCAGGCGGTCACCTTGTGCACGCACTACGCGGTCAAGGAGGATTCGGTTGCCTTGTATGGATTCCTGCTTGAATCCGAGCGCACGCTGTTTCGCGCCGTGCAGAAGGTCAGCGGTATCGGCGCGAAGATCGCACTGGCAATTCTTTCCGGCGTGTCAGCCGATGACTTCGCGCGCTTCGTGCAGAGCGGCGATATCGCTGCATTGACGCGCATACCCGGCATTGGCAAGAAGACTGCCGAACGCATGATTGTCGAACTGCGTGATCGCGTCGATGGATTGATCGGCTCATCGCCCACTGCAGCCTTCGCCTCGACAGCCAAGGATCCGGTCAGCGAAGCCAGTGTCGCCTTGCAGTCGCTGGGCTACAAGCCAAACGAAGTGGCCCGTCTGATCAAGGATGCCAGTGCTCCCGATGACACGGCCGAGGACATTATTCGCAAGGCTCTGAGGGCGGCGTTGCGATGACTGGACGGGGTACGCCGGCGAGCGGACCTGGCGCAGGGGTTCGTCGCACTGACAAGGTCCGAACGCTTCGGCGCGGTCACTCACACACAGACGGGATTCAGTCATGAGTCATGGTGCGCAGGACGAAAAGGCCAGCAACAAGCGCTTGCTGGCACTGTGTTTCGGCGTCATCGGCGTCGTTTATGGCGACATCGGCACGAGTCCGCTTTACGCCTTCCGCGAAGCTTTCGGGCAGCACGGAGTCACGGTTGCGCGCGAGAACGTCCTTGGTGTCCTGTCGCTGATTTTCTGGTCACTGATCACGGTAGTCTCAATCAAGTACGCCACCTTCATCCTGCGTGCCGACAACAAGGGTGAGGGTGGCGTGATGGCGTTGATGGCCCTGGCCCAGCGTGGCGTGCGCCGCGTCCGTGCGCGCTGGTTGGTGATGGTCATCGGACTGTTCGGTTCGTCGCTGTTTTTCGGCGATGCAGTTGTCACGCCGGCGATTTCCGTACTTTCCGCCGTCGAGGGCATCGAGGTGCTGGCGCCCTCACTCGAGCACTACGTCGTCCCGATCACGGTCTTGATATTGCTTGGCATTTTCGCCATCCAGAAACACGGCACGAGCAGGGTCGGGCCGCTGTTCGCGCCGATTACCCTGATCTGGTTCCTGACTCTCGGTACACTTGGCATTTTCGGCATCCTGCATGAACCCAGCGTGCTGCAGGCATTGATCCCGCACCATGCGATCATGTTTTTCGTGCACAACGGCAAGCTTGGCATCTTCGCAATGGGTGCCGTGGTGCTCTCGATCACCGGTGCCGAAGCGCTCTACTCGGACATGGGTCATTTCGGCAAGCGGCCGATCCGCCTGGTCTGGTTTTTCCTCGTTCTGCCCTGTCTGATGCTCAACTACCTTGGCCAGGGGGCCCTGGTCCTGTCCGATCCGAGTACGGCGGTAAATCCGTTCTACAAGCTGGTTCCGGCGGCGCTTCTGATTCCGATGATCATCCTGGCCACGATGGCGACCATCGTCGCTTCCCAGGCCGTGATCTCGGGTACGTTTTCGATGGCGCGCCAGGCCGTGCAACTGGGCTACCTGCCGCGCATGCAAATCCTGCATACATCCAAGGAGCAGATCGGACAGATCTACCTGCCCTGGGTCAACCGCATCCTGCTTGTATTGACGATCGCGGTCGTACTTGGCTTCCGCTCTTCGGAGAACCTGGTCACCGCCTACGGCCTGGCCGTGGTTGGCACCATGCTGATGAACACCTTGCTGGTGGTCATCGTGGCTCGTCGCATCTGGCACTGGCATGCGCTGCGCGTGGCTGCTGTCGGCCTGATCTTCCTCGGCGTGGATGCAGTGCTGCTGACTTCCGTTGCCGACAAGTTCATTTACGGCGGCTGGTTCTCACTGAGCCTCGGCCTGATCCTTTTCACCCTGATGATGACCTGGCGTCGAGGCCGCGAACTGGTCATGCGCGAAATCAAGCGCGCAGGCCTGGCACTGGAACCATTCATCGCCTCGATCAGCGCGCATCCGCCGCTGCGCGTCGCCGGTACGGCGGTTTTTCTCACCGCCAATCCGGAGGGCGTGCCCAATGCGTTGCTGCACAACCTCAAGCACAACAAGGTGCTGCACGAGCGCAATGTCATCCTGACCGTTGAAATTCTCGATGAGCCAGTCGTCGACGCTGAAAATCGCAAATCCGTCGCCGCGCTTGCCGATGATTTCTATCTGGTCACCTTGCGTTACGGTTTTTCGGAAACCCCGAGCATCCCGCAGGCCTTGCTCGGTGTCGCCGAGTGCGGGTTTCCGTTCGACATGATGGATACGACGTTTTTCCTCAGCCGCGAAAGCATCGTTTCCGGTGATCGCCCGGGCATGATGTTGTGGCGCGACAGGCTGTTCCAGTTCTTGTCCCGAAATGCGACATCGGCAACAGCATTCTTCCAGATTCCCGGCAACCGATTGATCGAACTCGGTACGCAGGTGGAGATATGAGTGGCGGGGAGTGGGGAACGTGGAGTCGGGAGTCGGAAAGCCATGCGGCTTGTGCTCTACTGCGTCCCTGACAACTTCGGTTTGTTGCGAGCTTTCGGGAAGGCGCAAAGCCAACGATAATGGCTCTACCCACTCCCGACTCCCTACTTCCCATTCCCGGCCCCCCCAATGACCGACCGCCTGATCGCCGCCAGCGCTGATAGCGAAGACGAGCAGATCGAAGCCAGCATCCGACCGCAGCGACTCGCCGAGTACCTCGGCCAGGAAACCGTGCGTGAACAGATGTCGATCTACATCGAGGCGGCGCGGCGGCGCGAGGGCGCGCTTGATCATGTGCTGATCTTCGGGCCACCCGGGCTCGGCAAGACGACGATGGCGCATGTCATCGCCAATGAACTCGGGGTCAATCTGCGCAGTACCTCGGGACCGGTACTCGAACGGGCTGGCGATCTTGCCGCGCTGCTGACCAATCTGCAGCCGCGTGATGTGCTTTTCGTCGACGAAATCCATCGCTTGTCGCCGGTGGTCGAGGAAGTGCTGTACCCGGCGCTCGAGGATTTCCAGATCGACATCATGATCGGCGAAGGTCCTGCGGCGCGTTCAATCAAGCTCGATCTGCCGCCGTTTACCCTGATCGGCGCGACCACGCGTGCGGGCCTGCTGACCGCACCCTTGCGTGATCGCTTCGGCATCGTCCAGCGACTCGAATTCTACTCACCGGCCGAGCTGACCCTGATTGTCCAGCGTGCAGCGAAAATCATCGGTGTCGTCTGCGATGCGGAAGGCGCCAGCGAGATCGCCCGGCGTTCGCGCGGCACGCCGCGTATTGCCAATCGACTGCTGCGGCGGGTTCGCGATTTCGCCGAGATTCGTGCCGATGGCGAAGTCACCTGTGCGGTCGCGCGCGATGCTCTGGCCATGCTCAATGTCGATGCCGAAGGCTTTGATGCGCTGGATCGACGCATGCTGCATACCATCATCGAATTTTTTGACGGCGGTCCGGTCGGCGTCGAGTCACTCGCTGCAGCCTTGAGCGAGGAGCGCGGCACCCTTGAGGATGTCATCGAGCCTTATCTGATCCAGCAGGGATTCCTGATCCGCACCGCGCGTGGACGCATGGTTACCCAGCGCACCTGGACTCATCTGGGCCTGAAAGCACCACGGAATCGCGCCAATGCACCGCTCGGCGGCCTGTTCGATGAGGAGCCGACATGATCGATTACTCGCAAGCGATCAAGCGGAACCCTGCGCGATGACGGCCCAGGATTCGCCGTTCATCTGGCCTTTGCGTGTGTTCTGGGAAGATACCGACGCTGGAGGTGTCGTCTACCACGCCAGCTACGTGCGATTTTTCGAACGTGCGCGCACCGAGTGGTTGCGCGCCAAAGGTATCAATCAGGTCAAACTGCGTGAAGAACACGGTGTCATTTTTGTTGTCCATAGCATGGATCTGCGCTTCAGCAAACCGGCGCGACTGGATGATTTGCTGCATGCCACCGTCATTGTGAACGACGTGCGCAGCGCCAGTTTCAAGGTTGAGCAATCCCTGCATCCTGAGTCCGATCCATCCATCTTGCTCGTCAGTGCCAACGTCCGCATTGCCTGTATCGATGCCGAACGCTGGAAGCCTCACTCCATGCCTGAATTCCTGCTCCAAGAGATCTCTCGCCCATGAATCATGAACTCAATGTCTTCGCCCTGATCTGGGGGGCAAGTCTGCCGGTCAAGTTTGTCCTCGTTGTCCTGATCATTTTTTCGCTGGTGTCGTGGATCATCATTTTCCGCAAGATGACGATGATCAATCGCGCCGATTCCAGCTCCAACGAATTCGAGGAGCGATTCTGGTCCGGCTCTGATCTGGCCGCGCTGTTCAAGGATGTCAATGCCAGCGGAGAACCGATCGGTGGCATGGAAGCGATCTTCGAGTCCGGATTTCGTGAGTTTGCCCGGCAACGTCAGCGCCGCAGCGTCGATTCGAGAACCCTGCTGGAAAGTGCGCAGCGCGCCATGCGCGTTTCGCAATCGCGTGAGGTCGAGCGACTTGAGCAGAATCTGGAGTTTCTCGCCAACGTCGGCTCGATCAGCCCCTATGTCGGCCTGTTTGGAACCGTGTGGGGCATCATGATCGCCTTCCAGGGCCTGGCCAACGTCAAGGAAGCAACCATTGCCATGGTCGCGCCCGGCATTTCCGAGGCCTTGATTGCCACTGCCATGGGCCTGTTCGCGGCAATCCCGGCGGTGTGGGCCTACAACCGCTTCGCCACCCGCGTCGAACGCGTCGCCCTGCGCTACGAAACATTTCTTGAGGAATTCTCCTCGATCCTGCAGCGCCAGGCGCACGTCGATGATTAGACCCGAGCGATCCGCCCATGCGTTGCATGCCGCGGATCACGTTGTCATCGCTGAAAGGATCGAGGTCGGAGTCGCCTGATGCAGCACAGTTTCCGCAATCGCAAACGCCGCCAGCTCAAGGCCGAGATCAACGTCGTGCCTTATATCGACGTGATGCTGGTCCTGCTGATCATCTTCATGGTCACCGCGCCGCTGATGAACCTCGGTGTCGATATCGAGTTGCCGAAATCCAGCGCCAGCGCGATCCAGAACGACAAGGAGCCGGTCGTCGTCAGCGTCGACAAGGATGGTGCCTTCTTCCTCACCCTCGGTGCGAGCGCGCGCGAAGCGGTTGACGAGGAAACCCTGGTCAACAAGGTTTCAGCTTTCGTGCGCCAGAATCCGCAGGTGCCGGTGATGATCGGTGGCGATGAACGTGTCGACTACGGCCGCATCTACGCGGTGATGGTGATGTTGCAGCAAGCCGGCGCGCCCAAGGTCGGGCTGATGAGCCAGCCAACCCAGCCCGACGCAAAGCGCTGACCCGCATGAAGGAGAGTCTTGCCGACAAGGCCCGCGCAGTCCTCTATTCGTTGCTGTTGCACGGAGTGCTGATTGGCCTGATTGCGCTCGGCCTGCTGTGGACGACTGCTACGCGAACGGTGGTCATGCCTGGGCCGGTCATCGAAGCCAGTCTGGTCGGACCGACCAGCGCGCCCAAGCCGGCAGCGCGCAAGTCGAGCTCGAAGCCGGAGCGGCCCAAGCCGACTCCACCAGCGCCGAAGGTTGCGGAGGAAAAGCCGAAACCCGACAGCGTGCCGCCGCCGGAACCCTTGAAACAGGATCTGATCGACCAGCAACGGATTGCCGCAATGGCCGAGCAGAAGGCCGACGAGGCAAAGAAGGAGCAGGAAGAGAAGCGTCGACGCGAGCAGATCCTGCTTGAGCAGGAAAAGCAGGAGGC